>CAYUJY010000129.1:0-4812 GCA_964445145.1 uncultured Peptoniphilaceae bacterium
CTATTGTATCTTCAATAATGTTTAGCTTTTTCCGCGAGGAAAAACCAAAGGAAAATAAATAGTTTAAATAAAAAATCACCATAATTCATATTGAGTTATGGTGATTTTTTCTATTATTCAAAAAATTTTCCTAAATCTGGATATCCAGTTACTGCCCAGCCACCATCAGCTATCAACGTCGCTCCAGTAACATAACTTGCATCATCACTTGCTAGGAACAGCGCTACTTTCGCCATTTCTTCTGGTTGACCAGCTCTTCTAAGTGGTATTCTGTCCATAAATTCTTTATTTAAGGCTTCGGCTTCCATAAGTTGAGTCGTTAGTGGAGTTTCTATCAAACCTGGTAACAATGCGTTAAATCTAATGTTATCCTTTGAGTTTTCCAATACTGCATTTTTTGTGAGCATACTAACACCAGCCTTTGCCGCTGCATATGCCGACCCACCCCACATTGGTACATCCGAGTTCAATGATGATACGTTTACAATTGCTCCACCACCATTTTTCTTCATTTGGTTAATTTGGTGCTTCATACCTAAAAATACGCCTTTTAGACATAGGTTTACGGTCCACATCCAGTCTTCTTCAGAAATAGAATCAATTTTACCCATCTTTGATCCACCTGCAACATTAAATGCCACATCTAGTTTTCCAAAGCTATCTACTGCCACTTTAACTAGCTTTTCATTGTCCTCTTCATTGACCACATCAGTGACAACTACTTCCACATTGTCACCAAATTCTTCCTTAACTTTGTTTAATGCATCTTGTCCTCTAGCGCCAACTACTACTTTGGCTCCTTCTTCAACGAGTGCCTTTACGATTGCGTATCCTATTCCGCTACTTCCACCTGTGACCAGTGCTACCTTGTTTTCAAATCTTCCCATTAAGAGCCTCCTTAGTTTGAAGTTATAAAAAAAGCCTCACTAAATTGAGGCTTTTAACACTAGTTAATTACTTTTTCTGCTACTTCTAACAATCTCTTAGTTTGATGCTTAACTGCGCCTTCAATATCGTCCTTGAAGCCTTCTCTAGTTGCTGTTCCTGTTGTTCCATAAGGATTACCACCTGCTGCATAAATGCTATCATCCGTATATCCTACAGGTACAATAATAGCGCCCCAGTGCATCATAGTCGTATAAATCGCATGAACCGTTTGTTCTTGTCCACCGTGTGGATTTTGCGCTGATGACATTGCTGTAACAACTTTATTGGTGAATTTTCCTTCTGACCAAGGTCCACCTTGTTGGTCCATAAAGAATTTCATTTGTGCAGCTACGTTTCCGAATCTCGTAGGCGCTGAAAACACAATTGCATCTGCCCATACTAAATCGTCACTTGTAGCTTCAGGTACATCAACTGAATCATCTAGATATTTTTGCCAACCTGGATTTGCATTTGAAGTGTCCATAAGTTCTTTAACTTTTCTCACTCTTACTTCTGCTCCAACACTTTCTCCAGCTTCTTGAGCCCATTTAGCCATTTGGTAGTTGTGTCCTGTTTGGCTGTAGTATACGATTAATAAATTTGTCTTTTTCATAAAATCTCCTTTTATTGATAATTGTTCTTAATTTATATTTACCTCCAAAAACTATTCCTAAACAAAAATATTACTAATTAGTATTAAATTTGTGTTAATTATTATCCCAATGGCTCAGTCACCTAGTTTAAACATAAAAAATAAATCAGAATATTCTGACTTCTAATTTAGCTTCTAATAAAATTTTCTTCCATCTCAGAAATAGAGTTTCGCAATGTAAACATTATGCTTAAAAGTTCCTCTAGATAATAATTAAAGGCCAGCTCTAAATCCTCTGGACAATTTTGTGTTTGAATTACTATTTCCTCTTGAAAATATTCCCTTAGCGACTCTTTATTTTTTTCATTTATAATCGGTACTATTCCATCCTCTGCAAATAGAGTTACAATGCCTATTGCGGAATAAAACTTTGAGTTCATTTTAGCAAGCTGGGACGTTTTTATACTGTTTTTGCTAACCATTTTATTTTCGTTTATTATGACATTAAGCTCAGTATTTAAGCTATTAATTCCACCTATCAGCTTCTTTAAGTTTATATTTTCCACCTTTAATAAATCCTTTAATGAGGTTTCAATATCATATAAGGACTTTTGGTAGGTTTTTAATATAAACTCCTCTCTGTTGGGAGGTAGAATTATATAGTTTACTAAAAATCCAATGGTAAGGCCAACTGTCGTGTCTAAAATTCTATTTATCCCATATTCCCAATAGGTCATATAGTTGGGATAGCTGGGTGAATGGGAAATTACAATTATAAAAACCATGCTAGATAGGGATATGGCATCCTTCCAATTCATAATGTTACAAATATTTATAAGTAGTATTATCCCAAACATGGTTGGAAAAAAACCACCTATATGGAAATACTGAAATACGCTGGCTATTATTACCCCTAATATGGTTGCGAGCATCCTATTAACGCTTTGTTTTGATGAGTCAAATATGGATGAACGCATGGTTATTATGGCAGATAATCCTGCCATTATTGGCGAATTTAAATTGAGCAGCCTAGCTACTAATAATGCCAAGGCCGTTGCAAAAGCTGTCTTTACTGTTCTCAAACCAAAAAATCGTTTGAAATATATCATAAAATTTTCTTTGGTGTCTACTCTGTTGAAACTGTTGATTAATATCACTCCCGTCTAAATTAAATTTTATTATAGCACATTTTAAAATTCATTGTTAAATGTAGCTAAAATACAAAATGAGTGGCTCTCCACTCATTTTACTAAATCTCCATGAAAACTATTAACTCCTCCAGCATCTAAAACTAACTTATATCCCAGGTTGTTTAACATTTTTGCAGCTCTAGCTGATCTGTTACCACTTCGACAATAAACTATTAATGTTGTGTCTTGGTCCCAGGCTAAGCTTGAATTTGCATTTATATTGTCGACTGGATAATTTATTGAATCTATAAGATGACCACTGTTATATTCTTCTATGGTTCTCACATCTATAAGAATGATATCATGGTTTTCTTTTAAAATATCTGATACCAGGTTTATATCTAGTAAACTTCTAGTAATATTTTTTGTAACTTCGCCTGTGGAAATTTGATTATCTTCTTTGGTTTCCAAAACCTCAACTATATCACCTATTTTGTATTCAGGCTTCACCTCGGCAAGCTTAAATAATTCTCTTCCCTTTAAGCTAATTGCTTGTCCTAGCTCATCTATTACTAAAACTCCTGAAGCATTGGAGGTCCTTTGGTTGCAGCTAGCTAAAAAAATGGCTCCCAGTATCAAAACTCCAAGTATTATATATTTAATGCTTTTTTCCATAATATCACTCCTTATACTATCTATTTGTTTCTACCCTGAGGTGAAGGCTATAAACAATAATTGTAAAAATTATGTAAAGACCAAGCTCGACAATTTAAAAAGCTGATAATATACCAAATGGCAATTATCAGCTTTACTATTACTTAAAAATTTCTTCCATTAAGTTCTCAAACTTTTCTACATTGGCTCCAGTGGCTAACATCACATTGTGTTTTTTGGATTTATCTTTGTAGTCTATATCCACTACACAACTGCCATCTGAGATTCCCATAGATGTGTTTACATCCACTCTGGCGCTTATTACGTTTTTCAAAACAGCTTCATCAATGAGGGCAGCTACTGCTAGAGCATCGTGTATAGGGACTGTATTTTCGTCCTCCATAGGCTGCCATGCGTTGTAGCCTCTTCTTCGAGATTCTATCAGTTCCGATACATAATTTCCCGCCTTCGTGTTATGGGATTTAAGCCTTTCCGCAAATTGACTACTAACAGCAGCTTCATGGGTTGCATCCAATGGAACCATTAATATTTCAGCTCCACAGGTCAACACGATTTGTGCAGCTTCTGGATCTACCCAGAAATTAAATTCAGCTCCTGGCGTTCTGTTGGTCAATCTATAACCGCCACCCATCACGACTATTTTATCAATGTTATCCACAATTCTCTCATCAGCACGCAGAGCTAAAGCTAAATTCGTAAGGGGTCCTACGGTTACAATTGTAATTTTATCCTTGGAATTTCGCAGGCTTTGTAAATAAAATTCAGTCGCACTAATGTCTTCTAAGCGTCTAGTCTTAGACTCCGGCAAGTCCAAGTAGGAGTCGTGTACTGCAACCTCCACGTCCTTTTCTCCCTCAAAGGGTATGTCATCTCTCCTATTTATTTGCAAAGTGCTGGTCATGGGAAGTCTTGCACCCCTGTAGACTTTAACATCTGAATCTAAATATTCCACAACCCTTAAAGTATTTTCCGTGGTGTATTCGATACCTCTATTTCCAGTGACGGCACATATCCCTAAAATATCAAATAAGCCTGATTTTATTGCTAGCATTATGGCTATTGCATCGTCACTTCCAGTATCCACATCTAAAATTATCTTTTTATTTTCCATGTTAAAAACACTTAATCATCTCATCAACAAATCGTTCCCGATCTATTTCAGTGATAACGGTGATATTATTTGGTGGTTTTCTCTCTTCTCTTTCATCTGTGAAGCTCATTCCACTGCTATAAATTCCACTTGTTTCTACATTCATATACATGTCTTCAAACTTCATAATTTCAGGATTTGTTAAAGCCAGTACTGAAACTGGGTCATGGAGGGCTGGGTCATTGGCTTTATAAGCAGCCAAAATTTTTGCAGCTACCTTCGCCACCTCGGTTCCACGTCCATCCAATCTCTCAATATCTTCATCGGTTACATAAGCTTGCAACGTGACATTTAATCCTGCTAATACAATCTTTAAGCCACTGTTAAGCACCACATGG
>CAYUJY010000129.1:4822-5471 GCA_964445145.1 uncultured Peptoniphilaceae bacterium
TTTTGGAGCTGTATTTCCAACGGTTGTACTTCCACCCATAATGCTCAGCCTTTCAATTTTATCCTTTAATTCAGGATGTGCCATTAAAAATACTGCTATATTTGTGAGTGGTCCTATTGCGATTATAGTTACCTTTTCTTCGGAATTTCTCAGCACATCAGCGATTAATTCCACAGCATTTTTGTCTGACAGAGGAGCTAAATGATTTTCATCAAATAAACTACTTGCTCCACCAAAACCATCTGAGCCATGGGTTTTATCTGCGAATCTCTTAGGTGCAATTATTGGCTTAGCTGCTCCCATGGCAACAGGTACATCCATTCCCAATATCCCAGCCACCAATCTGGCATTATGTGTCGTATATTCAATTCCCACGTTTCCAGATACAGATGTAATCGCTTTTATATCCAGCTCTTTTTTTGCAAATGCCATCATTAGGGCTAGTGCATCATCTACTCCTGGGTCACAATCTATTATTACAGGTATTTTTTTCATTTTTTCACCAACGTTTCTATCATTGTCTTTGTGAATCTTTCCATATCTATATCGACTAGCACAGCAGTATTTGGTTCTATCCTTCCAACTTGTCTCTGGTCAGCAATCGTCATTCCCCGAGCAATTCTACCTTCAGTTTCCACCTGTACATACA
>CAYUJY010000130.1:0-1035 GCA_964445145.1 uncultured Peptoniphilaceae bacterium
ATATAGACTTGAAGGGGGCGAAGTTCGTAAATATAAATGTCACAGACAAAAATTTTTTGATGGTGATGAAAACATTTGGGAAAGAGATGAAACCTTTGAAGAATCCTGGGACTTAAACGATTCTAATATGCCAGATTGGTTACGTCAATATTTATAAAGGTGTTTTAACTATAAACACAAAAAGACCGTAACAATTTAGCTACGGTCTAATTCTTTATCCATTTGTAAACCACTTGATACTATTTATCCTGTTATTCTAAAAAACTTTTTTACCCAATTTCGTTCCAGTCGAGAACTTTAATCCTCTACAAATATTGGTTTTATCAGCTTTCTTGTTTATTTTTAACTACTCCCACTCAATAGTAGCAGGTGGTTTACTTGTGATATCATACACAATTCTATTAATATGGTCTACTTCATTTACTATTCTTACAGAGATTTTGTCTAGTACTTCATACGGGATTCGCGCCCAGTTTGCCGTCATAAAGTCAGTTGTGTTTACTGCTCTAAGGGCTAGGGTGTAATCGTATGTTCTCATATCTCCCATTACTCCAACTGTTCTGTTGTTCGTAATAACTGCGAAATATTGGTTTAGTTCTCTATTTAAACCAGCTTTTGCAATTTCATCTCTAAAAATAAAATCTGCTTCCCTCAATATCTCCAGTTTTTCCCTAGTGATTTCGCCCATAACTCTAATTCCAAGTCCTGGACCTGGGAATGGTTGTCTCCAAACCAACTTTTCATCTAACCCCAATTCTTCTCCTAGAGCTCTAACTTCATCTTTAAAAAGTTCTCTTAAAGGTTCCACTAGTCCTATGAAATCTACAACATCAGGTAATCCACCTACGTTGTGATGAGACTTTATTACAGCAGCATCACCGTGACCACTTTCGATAACATCAGGGTAAATCGTACCTTGTGCGAGGAAATCTACAGATTTAATTTTTCTTCCTTCGTCTTCAAAAACCCTTATGAATTCTTCTCCGATAATTTTTCTTTTAGTTTCGGGGTCAGTAACACCTTCTAACTTATCTA
>CAYUJY010000130.1:1045-1893 GCA_964445145.1 uncultured Peptoniphilaceae bacterium
CTGTCTTGAGCATTAACCCTAATAAAATGCATACCACTATCGCCGAAGGCCTCTTCAACTTCATCACCTTCATTTTTTCTCATAAGTCCATGATCGACGAAGATACAAGTTAGTTGGCTTCCAATTGCCTTAGATATTAATTTTGCACATACAGATGAATCCACGCCACCGGATAGGGCAAGTAGAACTTTTCCATCTCCAACTTGGTTTTTAATATTTTCGATGGCAATTTTTGCATAGTTTTTCATTGTCCAGTTTCCAATGCAGTTACATATTTTGTATAGGAAATTTTCTATAATGATGCCACCATGTTCAGTGTGTTCAACTTCTGGGTGGAATTGTACGGCATACAATTTTTTTTCTAAATTTTCCATAGCAGCATACGGTGTATGGGAAGTTCTTGCAATTTCTCGAAAGCCTTCAGGTATTTTATCCACCAAATCAAAATGGCTCATCCAAGTAATTTGGCTTTCATCCATGCCATCAAATAGTAGGGAAGTGTTGTCAACTTCAGTTTCTGTTTTACCAAATTCCCTTTGCTCAGCCTTAAGTACTTGACCACCTAATTCCTGTGCCATTAGCTGCATACCATAGCACATTCCAAGGATAGGGATATTCAACTCGAATATTTCTTCTTCTATTTTTGGTGCGTTTTCTTCATATACGCTATTTGGTCCACCGGAAAAGATAATTCCCTTTGGATTAAGTTCTTTTATTTTATCTAATGCCTTGGTATATGGATAAACCTCACAATAGACTGATTTTTCTCTAACTCTCCTTGCAATCAACTGATTATATTGTCCGCCGAAGTCTACTACAATTATTAGTTCTTCTCTCATCATTTACCT
>CAYUJY010000130.1:1903-5448 GCA_964445145.1 uncultured Peptoniphilaceae bacterium
ATTGTTGTTTTTATTCAAGTCTTTAAGCTATTATGTTATACTTTATTTTGGAGGGGCTTATGAAAATAGTAATTCTAGATCAGTTGGTAGAGTTGATGGGAACTAAATCTTGGGATTTGTTCGACGAATTTGGAGATGTTGATATTTACAATAGTACCGATGAATCCGAGACGATAAATCGGTCGAAGGATGCTGATGTAATAATAGTAAATAAGGTAGATATAACCAAGGTAGTTATGGATAGTTGTCCTAACTTGAAATACATAGGGTTGCTATCTACAGGTTACAATGTGGTAGATGTCGACTATGCGAAGGAACGGGGAATAGCTGTAGCAAATGTACCTACCTACGGTACTGATACTGTAGCTGAATATACGATGGGTATGTTGTTAGCTCTCTGTCATAGATTTGAGCTACATTCAGAGGCAGTAAAGGCAGGGAAGTGGAGAGAAATTAACAATTTTTCCTTTAACCTAACTCCACAAATTGAGCTTGCTGGAAAAAACCTTGGTATTATTGGTTACGGGAAAATCGGTCAAAGGGTGGCAGAAATAGCCAAGGCTTTTAAGCTAAATATTTTGGTTCTTTCGAGAAATGGTGAAGAGTTTGAAAAGGACGGCGTGAGGTTTTTAAATTTGGATAATTTTCTTGCCCTATCTGATTTTGTATCATTCCATTGTCCTTATACACCTGAGACTGACAAAATGGGAAACAAAGAGTTTTTCGAAAAGATGAAAGAGGGTGCATTCTTACTTAATATGTCTAGGGGACAATTAGTAGATGAGGATGCATTAGCAAATGCTTTAAATTCAGGACACTTAGGCGGTGCTGCTATCGATGCACTTACTGTGGAACCGATTTTGGATACTAATCCATTACTCACAGCTAAGAATATCATTATCACACCACATATGGCGTGGACGACAGAAGAAGCAATTGCAAGAATAATGGCAGTGGCGATAGAAAACTTACGAAGCTTTATTAATGGGGAAATAATGAATAGGGTGGTTTAAATGGGAAAGAAGATTGGCGTGTTTGATAGTGGTGTAGGCGGACTAACGGTTTTAAAGTCCTTGGTTGAAATATTACCAAAAGAAAGTTATGTGTACTTTGGCGATACTGGAAATATTCCATATGGTCCAAAGACTACGGATGAGATAGCAGAGCTTAGTGTGGAAGCTTATAAAAAGTTAAAAGAATTTGATGTAAAAATGATGGTTATTGCTTGTAACACAGCAACTATTCATGGACTAGAAGCTATTAGAAAAGTTGCAGATATTCCCGTAATTGGAGTAATCGATCCCGGTGTGGATACGGTTATTGAATCTGGTTGTAGGGATGTTCTAATTATAGGTACGGATGCTACTGTAAACAGCAAGGCAATAGAAAATAAATTACTAGACAAGGATTCAACTTTAAATATTGAAGGAATCGGATGTCCTGACATGGTCTTAGCTGTGGAAGACGGAAACTCCAACAACGAAAAGGGGAGGGCTGCAGTTGAGAAGTATCTTTCCATGGCTTCCAAGACTCCTGGTTGTGTTTTGATGGCTTGTACGCATTTTCCTGCACTAGAAAAGCATATTCTCGACTATTACAATGAGCGTGGAGAAAAGGTGTTAGCGGTCAATCCTGCTAAAAAAACTGCTGAAACTGCCAAGGAAATTTTAGAGTCCACCGATCAATTAAGTGAATCCAAAGAAAAAGGTACAGTGGAATTTTATTCATCAGCTGACCAAGAAAAATTTACTAGCTCAGGAAATATCATACTTGGTGAAAGTGTTACTATAGAAGAAACCAAGGAAATATGAAATATCCATTCAGCGAGTATAGCTTATTTAAAAATGTAGATAGTCAAATTATCGAGGAATTAATAAATAAATATGCAAAAATAAAATCCTATAAGGCAGGCGAATTTGTTTTTGTAAAAGGCGACAAGCCGCAATATATGTTTATCATTGTTAGTGGCTCAGTTTCTGTGTTTTCAGATGATAGTATGGGAAAGAGGGAACTGTTTAGCACATTCGATACCGAAGGAACATTGTTTGCAGAAGTTTATTTGTATTTAAACAAGGAAACCTATGATTATTTTGGAGAAGCTGATGAAGATACGATGCTTATAAAGATTGGCAAAGATTTTTTTATGAATTTGTATTTGTTTGAAAGCGAAACGGGAAAGACTATAATTGAAAATTATTTGCGGATTTTATCTGAAAAGCTTTATTACCTAAACCAAAAACTAAAGGTTGTAAGTGGACTGACTTTGAGACAAAAAATAAGCAGATATTTTCTCCAAAATAGAGATGAAAATATGGTGGTAAACTTAAAATATAATCGTGAAGAACTTGCAGATTATTTGGGTGTAACTAGGCCGTCATTATCTAGAGAATTGAGTAAAATGAAGGCAGAAGGTCTAATAGAGATAGAAAAAAATAAAATTATAATAAAGAAGGTTGAAGAATTAAATAAAAATTTCTAGTAACAAAAGTTACAGACATATTTTTAATTTTTTAATATCATAATAAAAAAAGGAGGAATTACATGGAAAAAATGTTTTGTTACCAATGTCAAGAGACAGCTAGGAACGTAGGTTGTGATAAAGTTGGTGTTTGCGGTAAATCAAGCGACACAGCAAATCTACAAGATATGTTAGTTTGGGTTGTTAAAGGACTAAGCGATATTACCACTAGACTTAGAGCAGAGGGCAAAGAAGTTGATAAGGAAGTTAATCATATAGTTACAAGCAGTCTTTTTATGACTATTACTAACGCTAACTTTACATCAGAAGACTTCATTGCAAGAATAGGTTATGTTATAGATAAAAATGCTGAATTATTAGGCACGTTAGACAATAAAGAAGGTATTTCAGAAGCAGCTACATGGACTAATAAAGATGCAGAAGCATTAAGAGAAAAAGCATTGTCAGTTGGCGTATTAGCAACTGCAGATGAAGATGTAAGATCATTAAGAGAACTTACAATATACGGACTTAAGGGACTAAGTGCTTATACGAAGCATGCCAATGTACTTCTAGCTGAAGATGAAGAAGTAGATAAATTTATTCAAGAAGCGCTAGTAAAGACACTAGACGACAGCCTAACTGTACCTGAATTAGTTGACTTGGTATTGGCTACTGGATCTAACGGAGTTAAGGGAATGGCGCTTTTAGATGGTGCTAATACTTCTACTTACGGTCATCCAGAAATGACAAATGTTAATATTGGAGTTAGAAATAACCCTGCAATTCTTATTTCAGGTCATGACCTAAGGGATATGGAAATGTTACTAGAACAAGCTGAAAAAGAAGGAGTAGACGTTTATACTCACTCAGAAATGTTACCAGCTAACTATTATCCAGCATTTAAGAAATATTCAAACCTTGCAGGTAACTACGGTAACTCATGGTGGTTACAAAAAGAAGAATTTGATTCCTTCAACGGACCAATTCTTATGACTACCAACTGTATAGTACCTCCAAAGGATAGCTATAAAGACAGACTTTATACTACAGGAGAAGCAGGATTCCCTGGATGTACTCATATTCC
>CAYUJY010000131.1:0-3285 GCA_964445145.1 uncultured Peptoniphilaceae bacterium
AAGAAATATCAGAGCGATAGAATCTTTGACTGGGGTAGACTTAATCATTGACGACACGCCTGAAGCAGTAACTCTATCCAGTTTCGATCCAGTGAGGAGAGAAATTGCAAGAATATCTCTTGAAAAATTAATTCAGGATGGAAGAATTCATCCTACAAGAATTGAAGAATTGGTAGAGAAGGCAACCAAGGAAGTGGGAAGCAGCATAAAAGAAGCTGGTGAAACTGCATTGTTTGACCTTGGAATCCATGGAGTGCATCCAGAGATTGTAAAGGTGCTCGGTCGTTTGAAGTATAGAACCAGCTATGGACAAAACGCACTTAAGCATGCCATTGAAGTTGCACAAATATCTGCAGTTATAGCCGACCAAATCGGTGCAGATGTAAAAATGGCAAAAAGAGCAGGATTGCTACACGATTTAGGAAAAGCTTTAGACCATGAATTTGAAGCTACTCATGTGGCTTTGGGTGTGGATCTTTGTAGGAAGTATAAGGAATCTGACATTGTAATTAATGCAATAGAGTCCCACCATGGTGACGTGGAGCCGAAGTATATTGAATCGGTAATAGTACAAGCTGCTGATGCAATATCTGCTGCTAGACCTGGTGCTAGAAGGGAAACTCTACAATCTTATATAAAACGACTTGAGAAGCTAGAAGAAATTGCAAATTCATTTACAGGAATTGATAAATCATTTGCCGTACAAGCGGGAAGAGAGATTAGAATAATTGTAAAACCTGAAGATATCAGCGAAAGTGAAATGGTTGTACTAGGTAGAGATATCGCAAAGAGAATTGAAGATGAAATGGAATATCCTGGACAAATCAGGGTAAACATTATAAGAGAAACAAGACAAGTTGACTATGCAAAATAAGAAATTGACTATGAGGTGTTGGCGTAAGGCTGACACCTTTTTAAATTCATGAAAAAAGCGCCATATAGGCGCTTAAAACATCAAATGTAAGAATATGGTAGAAAGCACTGTCACAAACAGTAGGTCTATCAGAATTATCATCAAGGTGATTGTGGTAGCAATTACGACGTACCATCCTAAGAATAATAAAGTTCCATTTCTTTCACTAATCTTATTGTAGGAGATTATCAACATCACTAGGGCTAATACTACAATTATTCCAATGGTGTAAAGATTTGGGCTGAATACATTTAGTATGGCTTGCACGTTTTGGTCTCCAGTCAATGTATTTCTCAGTAGTATGGCATCTATAATTTGGTAGATTGCCATTTGTAATATTATAAAGAAGCTTACTGCCTTCTTTTTCAACCTAACTCCTAGAGAATCTAGAGACGCCCTTGTAGCAGTTCCTAGTGTAATATAGATTGCTGCAAATTTTATTACAGTGAATATTCCTCTAAATATATTATGCTGTACAACCCACGATATAGTTACATAGGTTAGAGCGAATGCTAGTAATAATATTGGAATTCTCACGATTGCGCCTAAATTAATCAATCTTCTAATATATGGACTAATTGACTTATTTATTCTGGACAGAATATTAAGTTCACTCACACCTTGTCTTTTGTCCAATTCATCATTTAAAATTTTCTTTTCTTCTTCACTTAGGATTAAAGGCATAGTATCGCTACTTTGGCTTGCTGAAGAATTCAATATTATATCAATATTATCATGTTTCTTTTGTTCCTCAACTTCATCCTTTTTCTTAGTATTTAGCGTAAAGAACTTCAACATACTCTTAAAGAACTCAGAGATACTTTTTAGTATTCCTGCAAAGAAGTTTCCAATTATAGCAAAAATACTTTCCTTAGGTTTCTCGAGTTCCTTTGCTATTGCCTCTGCATTTGTTTCAACTACCTTTATTTCATCAAAGTTGAAATCTAACTTCTTCGTTTCTTGCTTCTGCTCTTCCTTTAAGACTTCTTCTTGGATAAGCATATCGTCAGTTACTAATGGTTCTGTAAAGACTTGTGTTTCTTCAATTTTATTCTTCTTCTTTTCATTATCCTCAGCTTCTTTTAAAGCTGATTCTATTACTTGCTTTGAGTAGGTTATAGTATGATCTTTATTTGTGAATATATGTTTATCAACTGCAACTTTTTTTTCTGTGTCTACTCTTGCAGTTTTTTTAGATATTTTAATATCCTCTTCTTCATCGTATTCTTCACCATCATCAAAGTCTGTAACTCCAATTCCAAAGAAAGCCTTCAGTTTATCTAATACAGCTGAAGCAACAAATATTTCCTTAGATTTATCTGAAATTTCCATAGTTACATCAGAATCCATCACGTCTATTTCATCAACTTTCTCAAGAAGATTATCCTCATCCTCGGCATTTATAAAATCCCATAGCTTCTTAACTTTTGATTCTTCTTTTACCTTTGGTTCTTCGACAATAGAAGAAGTTGCATCACCATTATCTAAAGCAATTTTTTCAATGTCAGAAATTTCAACTTTAGAAGCATCAAGTTCCTCAACTCTGACTTCTTCTATTGTATCAGGCTTGATAGATTGTTTTTTTTCAGAAACAATATCTGTGGTTTCAGGTACAGAAGGTTTATCTCTTTTAAGTAAATTCTTAAAAAAGCTAGTTGTTTCTTCATTATTTTCAACCTCAACTTTTTCTTTGGGGACTTTAGGCTCAGATTTTTTATCCAATTTGGAAAGTATTAAATCATCATCTAAATCGTCTTCCTTCATAAAGTTAATAAATCTTTGAATAGCAGATATTTTTGCTACTTCCATCACTGGAACTACTTCATTTGATTTAGGTTTCTTTTTAAAATCTAGCGCAAACTCAAATTTTTCCTTGGATTCTTCAATAGGGAATATTTCTTCATCTATTTTAAAATCTGATATTTTAGGGATAGGTTTGCTAAGTTTAGAGGAAGTTTCAAAATCTGTTTCCAATTGAGCCCCAGCTTTGTTATCAATAGTTCTGATGCTTTCGAAATAAGCATTTAACTTATTTGTAAATGGTCTAGATTCTTTTTCAATTTTAGTTTTCTTAGGGATTTCTTTTATTATTTTTACATCCACATCTTTTGCCGTATCAAATTTAGAAACTAAAGGTTTTTTGTCGACTTCAGCCTTAACTGGAACTACTGGAATTTCAGTTGTAGGCTTTTTTCGCTGTGCTTTTTTAAAAGAATCAAAATATCCTTGTAGTTGGTCCTTAAGATTAGGCTTAACCTCATCTACAATTCCGACGGCGAAGGCGTGACGACGATACCCGGCATGCGGGAAGGCGGCCTTCCCGGAGGGCTGACGAGCGCGCCGAGCCTCCTTCCCCCGTTTTTCGGCGTCGA
>CAYUJY010000131.1:3295-5380 GCA_964445145.1 uncultured Peptoniphilaceae bacterium
TCAAAATATCCTTGTAGTTGGTCCTTAAGATTAGGCTTAACCTCATCTACAATTACATTTTTATCTACAATAATAGTTTCATCTTTACTTGTTTTTATAATAGGAGTACTAACTTCATAATCCCGCGGCTCTGGTGTTGCATTCTTAATAAAATCATCTAATTTTAGCTGATTTAATTTGCTTTCATCAGCTTCACGAATGATTACCTTAACCGCTTTTAAATTGTTACCACAATTATGGCAAAAATTACTACCTTCCAGTAGTTTGGTACCACATTTGTTACAATACATTTATTCACCAACTTTACTTGTGCTATTAGAACATTTTACTCAATTTTCTGACTTTTGACAATCCTTGCATAACCCATATATTTCAACATTGTGGCCAGTGATTAAAAAACCCTTGTTTTGCATCTCTTGAAAAAAATATTTGTCGATTGGACAATCATCCAGTTCAAATTGACTTTTACAGCTTTCACAAATTAAATAATGGTTATGCTTATGCTTTATTACATTAAAATATGAAATTCCATCTTGCCTTATGTGCTTCTCAGCTATACCATGCTCCACGAAGGTATTTAGATTTCTATAAACTGTAGCTAAATTTATGGAGTGGTTGTCAAGGAGTAGGGCATACAAACTATCAGCACTTATTGGTGCATTCAATTCATTTAGTCTACTATAGATTATTTCCCTATTTTTAGTTTGTTTGATACCATGAGTTCTAAATATGTCCATAAAGCCACCTCTAAATTATTCTATCACAAATCACAACATAGTTGTATTGACATAGGAAAATTTCTATTATAAACTATAAATGCAAATGGTTTGCAAAAGGAGATTATATGAAAAAAATAATAAAGTTATTTGTAATTATAGCAGTTCTAGGACTGATAGTGCCTGGATGTGAAAGCAATATGAATACATCACAGGAAGTAAATTCAATGCCTCAAGTTGAATTTACGACGTCAAATACAGAACCGCAAAAGGAAAAAATTAAAATATATGTCTCAAACTATCCACTTTATGATATTACAAAAAATATTGTAGGTGAGGAAGCGGACGTAATTAATGTGATGCAAAATAATACCACATCTCATAACTGGGAGCCAAGTACACACGATGTTATAGAACTTTCAAAAACAGATGTATTTATATATACGGGAACTCAAATGGAAAGTTGGGCTGGAACTTTAATTTCAAATGGAACAATCACCGGAAAAATAATAGATGCATCACAGGGTGTGGAATCATTAAGCTATGACCATGACCACGAAGAACATGTAAATGACCATAAACATGAAGAACACGAAGATGAACATAGTGACCATAGCCATGGTGAGTACGATCCCCATATTTGGTTAAGTCTTAGAAATGCTGAGATTATTTCTGAAAATATCAAAAATGTATTGCAGGGAGTTGATCCAGACAATGCAGATAAATATGAAGAAAATTATCAAGAATTTTCTAATAAGTTAAAAGAATTAGATAATAAATATTCAACGGAATTTAAAAATGCTAAAAATAAATATATTGTAGTTTCCCATGAAGCTTATGGGTATCTATGTCGTGATTATGATTTTAATCAAATTGGCATAGAGGGAATAAATGCAGCAGGCGAACCTAGTGTGCAACAAATAAATGAGATTATAAACACCATAAAGGATATAAATATTAAAACTATCTTTTATGAAAATACAATTAATCCAAAAGTTGCAAACCTTATAGCTACGGAAGCCGGCGCTAAAACTATAATGCTAAGCCCTTTAGAATCATTGTCAAATGAACAAGAAATGAATAAAGAGGATTATTTATCTATTATGCAAGATAATTTGGATAAAATTTTAGAGGCATTAAATGAATAAAGTATTGGAATTGAAAGATGTAACCTTCGGCTATACTTCTAGCACTATTTTCGAAGCTACATCTTTTGATGTTGAAAAGGGAAAATTCGTAGCTATTTTTGCGATTCCATAGAGCTTGGAGGGAACAACTTTACTGAAATATTACCAGAAGAATTTATTAAAAGAAGAAAATATGATTTAATACCCCTAATACCTGCTTTATGGTACGATGCAGGAGAAAT
>CAYUJY010000132.1:0-4896 GCA_964445145.1 uncultured Peptoniphilaceae bacterium
TATAAGGATTCGGTGCTTATTGGACATGTTGGAGATAGTAGAACTTACGTAGTAAGTGAGGACAGGATCCAACAACTTACGGAAGATGATACATTTGTTAATAAGCTTGTAGAATTGGGAGAAATTACTCCAATTGAAGCTGCGAACCATCCAAAGAGAAATATAATAACGAATGCGATTGGAACTGATACTAGAATTGATATTAGCTTGATACAATATAACTATGCAGTGGACGAGTACCTTCTCATATGTACCGATGGATTGACAGATATGGTAACAAATAATGAAATTTTAAAGATTGTAAATGAATATAAAGACCCTACATCCATAAAAGAACAGCTTATAAAAAGTGCTTTGGATGCAGGAGGAAAAGACAATATAACATTTATAATCATTCAAATATAGGTGATTAAATTGATAGGAAAAATATTAGGGAATAGATATCACATTATCGAACGGATAGGCGGAGGCGGCATGGCTGACGTCTACAAAGCCCACGACGATAAATTAGACAGAGAAGTTGCTGTAAAAGTTCTAAAACAAGAATTTGTCGATGATGCTGATTTTGTTGATAAATTTAAAAAAGAATCCCATGCAGCAGCTAGACTGAACCACAATAACATTGTGGGAGTTTTTGATGTGGGAATAGATGAAATTGATGATTTCAAATGCTACTATATAGTGATGGAGATTGTTGAAGGTAAAACACTTAAAGAAATTATAAAAGAAAAAGGCCACTTGACAGTTCCAGAAGCAATAAATTACACATATCAGATTTCAGATGCGCTAATAAAAGCTCATGAAAATGGAATAATTCACAGAGATATAAAGCCTCAGAATATCATAGTAAATAACAGTAATATAGCAAAGGTTACTGATTTTGGAATTGCAAAAGCAGCCAGTAACGTTACGGTTCAATCCAATAACGACATTTTAGGTTCAGTACATTATTTTTCCCCAGAACAAGCTAGGGGTGCTAATACAGATGAACGTTCTGACATTTACTCTCTAGGCATAGTTCTATATGAGATGCTAACTGGCGAACTACCATTTGATGCGGAAAATCCTATTAGTATCGCATTAAAACAGGTACAAGAACAAATGAAAGCACCATCTTCAATTAATCCTGAAGTTCCAGAAGCTTTGGATAGGATTGTTTTGCGAATGACAGATAAGAAACCTGAGAATAGATATAGAAATGTAAGGCATGTAATAAATGATTTAAGACATTTAAATATAGATTTGCAAAGTGTTGATTCATCTGACACCGTCTTAATCCCTAGGGTAAATAATCCTAGACCAATGATAGATAAAAGCGTCACTGCTGATGATCAAAGGAGAATTAGACGCTCCAGTATCGAGTCTACGAACAAACCAAGGCCTGAGCCTGTTAATAACGCTCCTAGAGGAAATAAGGGAAAAAGTGCAGTTTCAATTATACTTGGAATACTTTTTGCGCTAGTTGTTGCAACCGGTGGATTTTATTTATTGTTTCAATGGTGGATAAATCAGCCTACTGCAATAGCAAAAGAAGTAGTGGCTCCAAATCTATTGGGAGTTCAGGAGGAAACAGCTAAAAAGGTAGTAGAAGATTTAAACTTGAAATTTGAAGTAACAGATAGACTTATCAATCCCGATTACGAACCAGGCGATGTAATATACCAAAGTGTAGAAGCAGGAGTTAAAGTTAAAGAAGGATTTACAATTAGAGTTACAATAAATAATATTGCCGAGGAAGTTGAAGTTAGAAATTATTTGACCTTGGATTACGAAGAAACCCTTGAGCTTCTTGAATCCCATGGGCTGGAACTGGGTACGACAGAATATGAAGAAGTAGATGAAGATGAAGTGGGAAAAATTCTAAAACAAGATTTAAAAGTAGGCACCATGGTAAAAACCGGTTCAAAAGTGTCCTTCGTCGTAGGTGAAGCTAAGGAAATAAAAATGGTTGAAATGCCAGACTTGATTGGCTTAACAGAAGCTAGAGCCGAGTCCTTACTAAAGCAATACAAGCTTGAAAAGGGTGAGGTAAGTGAAGATTATAGCGACAAGGTGGACAAGGGTGAAGTAATAGATCAAAATATTGATGTTGGCAAGGAAGTAGAAGAAGGTACAAAGATTGACTTTACCATTTCAATCGGATCTTTAGCCGATAAGGAAAAGGATAAAGAGCCTGAAAAAACAACTACAGAACCGCCAAAGGAAGAACCAGGTACTAATACAACCGATTCCAATACGGAGAATGAAGGATTACCTCCAGTAACAATAGGTCTTCCACTCCCAGATGATCAGGATACTACAGTTGTAAAAATAATTCGAGATGTTAATGGCAAACAAGAAGTAGTATATAATGAAACTCATTTTGCAAGTGAGAAAAACATAATAGTAACTCTTGAAGGAGTAAAGGATGCAACATATGAAGTATACTTTAATGGCGTGCTAGTACCGGATGATTAGATTAAGAGGAAGAATTATAAAAGGCATAGGTGGATTTTACTATGTCAAAGTAGAAGATACTATTTATGAATGTCGTGCTAGTGGCTTGTTTAGATTAGATGAAATGACACCCACAGTAGGTGACTACGTTCATATCGAAATAAATGATGATGGAACTGGATATATAAAAGAAATAGAGGAGCGTAAAAATTTGTTTTTACGCCCTTCGGTTTCTAATGTAGACGAAGTGTATATTGTAGTAAGTGTTGTAGAACCTGATGCAAACAAATGGCTCATAGATAAGATGATACTACTTTCTAGATTTAATGGAATAAATCCAAATTTAATTGTAACTAAGAGTGATTTAGATGGAGAAGGTGCCTTGGAATTAGAAGAAAGTTATCGAAAAGCCGGTTTTGATGTCTTTAGTTGTTCCACAGTAGACAAAAAATCATATGACTTACTACACGATAGACTGTTAAAAAAGACCGTTTGTTTTATGGGTGTAAGTGGATCAGGAAAGTCCACATTAATATCTGAACTTACTGGTTTAAATCTAGAAGTTGGCGAAGTAAGTCTTAAAACTAGCAGGGGGAAACATACGACAAGACACGTGGAGCTCATTGAATATGATATGGATACATATTTGTTCGATACTCCTGGCTTTAGTTCTTTGGATTTAGTTTTTATAAGTGATGTTTATAGCCTAGAGTCACTTTATTATGAATTTCATGATAAAGGTGCTTGTAAATTTAGAGATTGTCTCCACCTAAAGGAACCTGGTTGCGTCATTAAAGACGCAGTAAATAAAGGTGATATACAAAAATTTAGGTACGATAATTATATTTATTTTTTAAATGAGATTAATGATAGGAGGTAGTATGGTTATTTTATCGCCGTCAATTATGACAGCAAACTTTATTAATTTATCTAAAGATTTGGACGCAGCATGGGAAGCAGGGGTTAGGTATCTGCACCTAGATGTTATGGATGGTAATTATGTTCCAAATATCTCATTTGGTCCAAAAATTATTTCAGACATTCGCAAAAATTATGATTTTATCTTAGATACACATTTAATGATTAATAATCCTGAAAACCTGATATTTGATTATGCAAATGCAGGTGCTGATATTATTACCATACATCCAGAGTCTACAATACATGTCCATAGACAGCTTCAATTGATAAAATCACTAGATAAGAAAGCTGGAGTTTCGTTGAATCCCAGCACGCCTATAAATATTTTGGAGTATTTAATAGATGATTTGGATTTGATATTAATTATGAGCGTTAACCCTGGATTTGGTGGACAGTCATTTATACCGTCTATTATGGAAAAAATTAAAAATACAAAGAAGCTTATTGGGGATAGGGATATTCTATTAGAAGTTGATGGTGGAATTAAAACTAATAACTTGGAAGAAATAATTTCCGCAGGAGCTAATATGATTGTAGTTGGCTCAGCGATATTCGATGGCAAAAATGTAAAAGATAATGCAAAGTGTTTTTTGGAGTTGTTAAAAGATGCTTAAATGCTTAATAGTGGCTGGTGGTAGTTTTCCCAGTGTAGATATTTTACAAGAAGCCTTGGAAGAAACGGACATTATTATTGCAGTTGATAAGGGATATGAATACTTATATGCCAATGGTGTTATTCCAGATTACCTTTTAGGTGATTTTGATTCGATTACACATTCTATTCCGGATAGCAACGTTATAGTAGAAAAATATCCAACGGAAAAGGCTGCAACTGATTTAGAGATTGCAATTGATAAAGCCATATCCTTAAATGTGAATGATGTTGTTTTGTTAGGATGTACTGGAACTAGAATTGATCATACTTTTATGAATATATTTCTATTGGAAAAGTTTTTGCAAAATGAGATAAAAGCAAAGATTTTAGATGATAACAATGAAATTTTTATGGATAAAGGAAAATTAGAACTGCGAAATAATGAGTTTAAATATTTCTCAATTATCCCCTTACATGATAATACAACAATCTCAATCGCAGGCAGCAAGTATGAATTAGAAAATTGTAAAGTTAGTCCTTCCAACAGTATGACAATTAGTAATGAATTTCTTTTAGAGGTTGTAAAAATACAAGTGGATAAAAAGGTGTTGATTATAAAGAGTAGAGATTAGTCTACTCTTTTGTTTATAGACATGTCGACTGAAAATATTTATATATATTCTTAGAAAATTTTATTATTTTCAATAAATCTAAACGATTTCCTTTAAATTTATAAAATATTATGATAATATAAGTATGGTGTTTATATGATTAATGAAATTATTTTAAATAAGATAGTTGATGGGGCAATCGGTGAGAAAATATTATTTCACAAATCCAAGTGTTTAAGAAAATCTAATTTTAAGGACAAGTGCCAAAGTTGCTTTGAATCCTGTCCAGAAGATGCTATAAGCTTGGAAAACAACTCCATTAGCATAAATAAC
>CAYUJY010000132.1:4906-5351 GCA_964445145.1 uncultured Peptoniphilaceae bacterium
CTGGCTGCGGGAAATGTATATCAACATGTCCTACTGCTAGTTTGAGTTTTGCAAAAAATGCATACACTGCTGCATATTTAAGAGTTATGCATACAGATGAATCAGTGTGGGGTTGTATAAAGTCTAATAAGAACAATGATATCAACTTTGGATGTACGAGAATGATTGATAATGTTTTTTTAGAAGCACTGAAAACCAGTAATTTATCTCATAGTATAGTTTTAGATTTTACAAACTGCGAAACTTGCGAATACAAAAAATACGGGATGTTAGATGAGGCTTTTACCACAGTAGAAGATTCAAAAATTCGCATTAACCTGGATAAGGAATCAAACAGTGTTGATTTGAGTAGACGTGAATTTTTAAAAGGAATATTCGATAAGGGTAACGAATATAAAGACGCTACGATTGATGATATTTCTGAATCATTTAATTCCTTGAGAGG
>CAYUJY010000133.1:0-5222 GCA_964445145.1 uncultured Peptoniphilaceae bacterium
AAATATTAATAGAGTTTGTCCTATACCGTAGATAAGCGTGCTATAAGTGTACATAAAGAAACTTCTAGATTCTAAACCAATTATCAAAGGTATAAACCAAAGCCCCGAAAGCAATAGCACAATCTCAAGTGGAAATCTCCTTATAGCTTTATAAAATCCAACTTTCAACGACTTCTCATATCTAGTCGTAAAGCCTAGAAGAGAAATTAATAACCATGCAACTAAAAATACAAATATTGTTTTTGGTACAAACAAGTCATAAAATCCCCATTTTTCCACCCTCTCCATTAAAGCTGGAGAATTTAGGTCTATAATATATGCAAAATCGATATTTTGTATGCCCGTATCTACTTGGTTTATGGTGTTGTATGTCTGTCTTATTGATGAAACCAAGGAATTTAGTATTAACTTTTGCTTCTCATTTAAACCATTTACTTCTGGGACATCAACAGTCATACTTTGATTATTCCATGTACCAGTTATAACTGTATAACCTTCTTTATAGTTTAAATCCCTAGTAGAAAAATTGAAATCTTTCCCATAGTTATTTTTGAAGACCATATCATTTGTTAAATATGTGTTTCCATATTCTGCAGGCTCAGGGCTTTCCTTATTTATCGATACAACACCATCATAACCCTGTGATTGTCTTGCATCATCTAGTGAATGGTAATATATATATTCTCCATTTCTAGTTCTGCCAACAAAATTATTTGGGTGACTTTTCATATATAGTTCTGTCATAGGATAGTTCAAAATTTTGTCTGTTCTCAAATAAAAATTGAAATATTCATCTGATAGATAATCAGACTCCCCAGCGTCCTGATATTTATAAATCTCGGCGTTATATAACGATGAATTTACTGATTGGTAAATGTTATTGTATATCACGCTACTAAGCCCAAAGCTAGAATTATTAATTGGCATAAAGAAATTTGGTATCAAACTTGATATTGAAATCAATGCAAGGAATATTAAGATTCCACTCGTTTTATATCTAAAGTCTATTTTGTTATCATGTTCCACACTATCTCCTCCTTGTAGGGTCTACATATTTGTAGCCCAATCCCCATGCCACCTGGAGGTAGGTTGGTTTATTCGGGTCAATTTCTATTTTTTCGCGTATTCGTCTGATATGGACGGTAACAGTTTTTGTTTCTATGGCAGGCTCGTTCCAAACCCTCTCATAAATTTCTTCAACGGAGAAAACCCTGTTTGGATTTTTCATTAGTAGTTCTAAAATCTTATACTCTATGGAAGTGAGGCTAATTTTATTTCCATCAACGGTTATTGATTTTTCCATTAAGTCAAGTATCGTACCACCGATTTCAATGGAATTACTATTTTCTTGAGTTTTGTAGCTATAGAAACGTCTTATATTCGAATTTACCCTAGCCATTAATTCCAGTGGATTAAAAGGCTTCGTGATGTAATCATCTGCACCTATATCTAGACCAATAACCTTGTCATAGTCCTCAGATTTAGCAGACAAAATTATTATGGGGACATAGGAATCTCTTCTTAATCTCGTTATAGCTTCCTCGCCAGACATATTTGGCATCATTAAATCCATAATTACCAAATCAATTTTTTCTTTAGAAAACAGCTCTAGACATTCCTTGCCATCTTCCGCAAATACCACATTATAATTTGCATTTTTTAAATATATCCCTATGGAATCTCTAATCGCCTTATCATCCTCTGCTACTAACACTGTGTATTTTTCCATATCATCCCTCCGACTTTATAATATCAAATACCTTTTACTAATCTTCAAAGTAAAGGTTACAAATTTTCTAAGAATTCACATATATATCATATCATTAAATATTGAGTTCACAAAGATTGTATTATCAACATATTGATGATTTATGATATAATTAGCTATTATATATGGGGGGTGCGTTTTGGAGGATTTAAGTAAATATAGTTTATTGGCCGACTTTTATGAATTTACTATGGGAAATGGATATTTGGAACATGGTTACAGGGATGTGATAGCATATTTCGATTTATACTTTAGGACTATTCCAGACGACGGTGGTTATGCAGTATTTGCAGGATTAGAACAGGTTATTGAGTATTTAAGAAACTTAAGTTTCAATGAAGATGATATTTCATTTTTGAAATCCAGAGGTAATTTTAAACAAGAGTTTTTAGATTATCTCTTAAACTTTAAATTTGAATGCGACGTGTGGTCCTTTGAAGAAGGAGAAATCATATATCCGAATGAGCCATTAATAACGGTTAGGGGTCCAATTATACAAGTTCAATTAATTGAAACCATGTTACTACTAACAATAAATCATCAATCGCTTATTGCCACAAAGTCCAATAGAATTGTTTTGGCAGCGAAGGGTAGAGCAGTTGTAGAATTTGGTTCTAGAAGGGCGCAGGGGTATAGTGCATCAATCTATGGGGCCAGGGCATCTTACATCAGTGGATGTGTTGGAACATCCAACACTTTAGCGGGAAAATACTTTGGGATTCCTGCACTGGGAACTATGGCGCATTCGTGGGTTCAGTTTTTTGATTCAGAGCTAGAAGCCTTTAGGGCATATGCAAAATCCTTTCCGGAAAATTGTAATTTGTTAATTGACACTTACGATATCATGTCAGAGGGACTTCCAAATGCAATTAAGGTTTTCAAAGAAGAAATCCTTCCTAGGGGATATAGACCAAAGGGTGTGCGAATTGATAGTGGGGATATAGCTTATCTGAGTAAAAAAATAAGAAAGGTACTGGACGATGAAGGTTTCCCAGATGTGCAAATTATGGCATCAAATTCCTTGGACGAATATATTATTGAATCTCTTTTAAATCAAGATGCTAAGCTAGATTCCTTTGGCGTTGGTGAACGACTTATTACTGCCAAGAGTGAACCAGTATTTGGTTGTGTTTATAAGTTGGTAGCAACTGAAGAAGATGGGGTAGTCGTTCCAAAAATAAAAATTAGCGAGAACATCGAAAAAATAACGACACCAGGCTTTAAACAAGTTTATCGTTTCTACGATAGGGAAAGTAATGCACCTATGGCAGACTTGATTACACTACACGACGAGAAATATGAAGATACTGAAAGTGTAGAAATTTTCCATCCGACTTATATTTGGAAAAGGAAGGTTTTGGAAAATTATTATGCAAAACCTATGTTAGTAAGAATATTTGACAAAGGTGAATTGGTTTATAAAAAGCCTACACTGGAAGAAATTAGAATAAGGTGTACTAAAGCAGTTTCAAACCTTTGGGAAGAACAAAAAAGATTGGAATTTCCGCACAAATATATTGTGGATTTAAGTCAGAAACTTTGGGATATTAAAAATGATCTATTAAATAGACATTAATAAATTAAGGCAGTAAAATCAGATTGAGATTTTACTGCCTTTGATATAGAAAAACCTCCAAAGTAATGGAGGTTTCGACTATCTTATTATGGATTACTTATATTAGGTTCCCCAGCGATTGTTATTGTTTCAATCAAATCTAGATTTTTAATGTTAGCAGGTACTTTGTACATACCAGGCTTTATATCTGCTGCTAGATTAGTTTGGTTTAACAAATCTACAAATGTGTAGCTATCTTGTATTAGTCCAGTTGCTTGAAGTGTATTTGCAACTTCATCGGGAGTTTGTCCCTCTAGTATTTCAAATGCAACAATATTTATTGTTGTCTCTGTACTTTGTTCTGGAGTTACAACTTCAATGTCGTTAGAGTTACCAACAGGGCTTGTACCATCATAGATTATTGGAGCATTCTGAGGCTCTATAACAGGCTCGGAATCTTCAAATTGCCCTAGGTTTAATACGATTTGACTATCAGCCATTAAATCCGTATCGAATAGTTTATCTAACCTAGACAATATTACGATTCCAAGGGCTAAAACTATTAATAATATTGTAGCGACCTCCATAAACCCATGTAGGGCATCAGCAAGTCCTTCAAAAAATCTTCTCAATTTATCACCTTTCAAAAATGTTAAGAAAAAATGTATATCATTGTGTATAATATTCATATGATTCTTATTGAATTTTAATAATTATAACACTAATGTGTGTAAACAAAAAGGAAAAATAATGAAAGAAATTATAATAGGCAAAGACAACGCAGGTCAACGGGTTGACCGCTATTTAAAGAAGTATTTAGACCAAGCAACCCTAAGTTTCATTTATAAAATGATTAGAAAAAAGAATATTACAGTAAATGGGAAAAAGATTTCAGAGGAATACATGCTAGAAGATGGCGACGTATTAAAGTTATTTTTATCCGATGAGACCATAGCCAAATTCCAAAAAAGTGAAGAAAAGAGACGGACCAAAACAAAATTAATTATAGTTTATGAAGATGATAATTTGGTTGTGATAAATAAACCAGTTGGATTGTTATCCCATAGTACTGGAAGAGGCGAGTTTGAAAAAAATGTCGTGGATTCATTAATAGAGTATCTCATTGATAAAAAAGAGTATATTCCAAGGCTAAATCCCACATTTACACCTAGCATTTCAAATAGGCTAGATAGAAATACTTCAGGCTTGGTCATTGGCGCGAAAAATTATAATGCCTTAAAGATGATAAACAAGGCCATGAGAGAGAGAAATATCTCAAAATATTACTATACAATTGTATCGGGTGTCGTAAAGGGGGAGAGAAATGAAAGGGCATTACTTTCCAAGATAGAATCTCAAAGAAACATCGTTTCCATAAATACTGGAGATGATAAGGAAAAGGAAATCCAAACAATATTTAAGGATATAGCTGGAAATTCTAGGTACACATTGTTGGAAATTGATTTAGTCACAGGTCGAACTCACCAAATCAGGGCTCACTTAGCCCATCTTAGACTACCAGTCATAGGTGATAGGAAATATGGGGACAAGGTAGTAAATAATTATTTTAGACAAAAGTACAATCTAGAAGATCAGCTTTTACATTGTGGTAAAATTGTGCTAAACGGCATGGACGGAGAGTTATCTTATTTAAATGATATGGTATTAACCGCCGATATGCCAAAAATTATGGAGGACATCATCGAAGGAGAGATAGATGACAAAATTCAGCTATAAAGAAATAAGCGATAAGGGAACTTTTAAAACATATGGTGATTTTACGAAGGTTGCCATACCGGATTATAAAGATTATCTTTTAGGGATAATCGACAATAAATTGACATCGTTAAATTCTCCAATAATGGATAATGGTGACATCGAATTTTTAGACAAAAAAAG
>CAYUJY010000134.1:0-5205 GCA_964445145.1 uncultured Peptoniphilaceae bacterium
AATCCAGATGCATCGGGTGATGATGAATTCAAAACAGCAATTGCAAAATACTTATTAGATTCCAGAGCTTTACAGGTAAATTCTGAAAATATTGTTATAAGTTCAGGCTTGGAATATCTTTTCCAAATACTATTTCATGTATTTACAAAGAATGATATTTTTGCAGTTGAAAATCCAGGATACGAAATTTTACCACCTATGATAGATTCAGCTGGGTTTGATTATGTATCTATAAAAGTAAATGAAGATGGAATTGATTTGGAAAGTCTTAAAAAAAGTCGAGCAAATATCGTATGTATAACTCCATCTCACCAATTCCCAACTGGGGGTATAATGCCCATCAGAAACAGGCTTGAAGTGCTTAACTGGGCATCACAGAGTGAAAATAATTATATAATAGAAGATGATTATGATAGTGAATTTAAATATGTTGGAAAAACCATAGAACCCTTAAAGAGCTTGGATGCAAACGACAAGGTCATTTACATGGGCAGCTTTTCAAAGTCTATAGCCCCATCCATGAGAATTAGCTATATGGTACTTCCAAGCCAACTAATGCAAATATTAAAGAAAAAAGCTCCATTTTTCATTTGCTCAGTACCAAGATTAAACCAAAAAGTTATGGCGAGGTTTTTAGAAAAAGGACATTTTGAAAGACATTTAAATAAAATGAGAAGACTTTATAAAAAGAGAAGGGAATTTGTAATCTCTGAAATAGAAAGCTATAATCAAAAAGCCATAATCTCTGGTGCAGAAGCTGGGCTCCATATCGTTTTAGAATTAAAAACTAAAAAGTCTGACGAAAAGTTAAACCATGAGTTTAAACGAAATAAAATACATTTAAATGCCATGAGCAAGTATTACAATGACGGAAAACCCAGCACGCAAAAATACTTGTTGGGGTTTGGCGGCATGGATGAAAAAATGTTAAAAGAAGGAATTAAGAAAATAATGAGTTTGTGCTAAAGTAAAAGAGACGATGGAATAATCCGTCGTCTCTTCACAAATGAGGATATGAAAAGAAAAAGTTTGCGATTTTTTCTCTAACACTACTCAAATATTAAACTATAGTTATAAAATTCAGGTTACACAAATGTAAAATTTTCAATAACTTACTATTTGAAATCGCCCGACACCACATTTCCCTTATACATTGTTACGCGTTCTGGAATCACTCGTGCTACGAAATGGGCTGAAGATTCTGCTTTTCCAAATAATATATTTGCAGTATCCCCTACTTTCGGCCATATTCTAATACCATTATCATTCAATGGTGTAATTCCACCCGTTGCTGCTGCTAGGGACCTAGAAAGGCTAAATTCATCTTTAAACCCATGAATTTGGCATGCGAGATTTGTCCGTTCTAAAATATCTCCTGATATTGCTGATTGCCAATGGTCATTTACACAGTCATTGGAAATGTTCGTTTGGACTCCATTTTCGATAAAAAGCATAAAAGGTAAAGCCTTCAAACTAAGTGGCTGGGTTGTGTTTATCTCGATACCTCTTTGTGATATGCGCCTAGCCAAATCTATGGCATCCTTATTATTTAAATCAGCCAGTGACATTGCATGACTAAGATTTACTTTTCCTTCCATCTTGTAAATATCAATATACTCTAATATCCTTTCAATTTCATATATACCTAGCGTTCCAGTGCTATGCAGATGAAAGTCAATTTTTACATCATATTTTTTTGCTAACTCGAAAGTTGTGTATAAGGATTTTTCAATATCTTTATCAATATATGCTGGGTCCAGTCCACCTAGATAATCGATGCCAAGCTTTAAGGCTTCGTCTAAATAGCCAGAATCATAGGTTTTTAAAAATCCGTGTTGCGGGAATGCAATTATCTCATAGTCCAATTTGTGTGCATTTTTTTCCAGAACCTTTTTTATTTCAATTAGGTTTTTTAAGCCGATTACTGGATCTACATTGACTTGAACTCGCATGAAGGTTACTCCTAGCCCTGTGATAAAATCAAGTAGTTCCTGTGCCCTGTGGGGAATATACTCCACAAATTCTTCTAGGAAACCTTCCTCTTCGAGAATTCTAGCTTCCACACCATTCATGGGAATAACAGCTTGCCAAGGACCGCCAAAGTGTCCCTTATCCAAATGTACGTGACAATCCCTAAGGGAAGGTAGTGCTAAATAGTTCCTTGCATCTATGAACTCTTCTCCTGCTGGTATGTCTTCAGATTTGATTACTTTTATTAACCCATCTTCAATTTTCATGTTCACTATTTCAGTCTCGGTTCCGTAGACGATATCATTTTCAATTCGGAAAGATTTTTCTATTTTTACATTTTTAATCCACATATTTTACTCCTTCGATATTATTGAATTTATTATACTATAATTAATATGGATTTATAACGTAGGATACAATTTAAACTACACCAGTATAATGTCATACTACATTACTAGCGGTTTATTTATTTTATATTAGGGTATCACAATTATAATTCAAATAAGAAAGGAAAATATAAATGGCAAAATTAAAACTGTATACTTCAAATAACTGTCCGTTTTGTGTGAGAGTGAAGAATTTTATTCAAGAAAACAATATTGAAGGAATAGAATATGCAAACATTTCTGAAAGCAAAGAAGAGAGAGATTTTTTAATGTTAAACGGAGGAATGATGCAGGTTCCATGTCTATTTGTAGATGATGAGCCCATGTATGAGTCTGCGGACATAATAAATTATCTAAAGGGAATAACTGAATAAAGAAAACGCTGACCATTAATTGTGGTCAGTATTTTATTGTGACTTAATAATGTAAAATTGCCGTATTAAAGTTAAAGAAATAATTTATTTAAAACACAATTGTTTATTTATTACCAGAGCAATTATGTTATAATATATAGATATTATGGTACAGGGGGTGAGTCATTGATAATTGATGCTGTTAAGGAGATAAGAGAAGTAGAACAAATTACAGAAAGAGAAATCGCCACTGCTGAATACGAGGCTAAAGAAGCCTACAATCAAGCTATAAGAGATGCTGAGAATCAAGCTGAGAAATTGATCTTAGATACGAAGCATATGGCGAGGGAGATAATTGTGAAAAAGGAAGCCGAAGCAAATGAAAAGGCATCGGAACTTTTAGCTAAGGGGGAGGAAGTGCTATCCAGAATTAAAACGCTCAAGGATAGTGAACTCGAGGAAGCGGTTAATTTTGTTGTGGAAAGGATTGTGATTTAAAATGGCTATTGCAAAAATGAACCATTTCAATCTCTACACTATGAACAGTGACACAGACAAAATTCTTTCTCTTATACAAAATTACGGTGATGTACACATTTCTGAAATTGCTGACAAGGAAGAATTGCTACAGGATGGTCTTGAATATGTTAGCGAACCAAGTGAGTCCGCTTCTGTACAACAAGAACTATCAAGACTGACTCAAACCATAGAACTTTTGTCTAAATATGAAGAAAAATCTGGTTCCTTAGAGACCATGAAGAAAGGTCTAAAAAATTATACCTATTCCGAAGTGATGGCCAAGGGCGCCGTGGTTAATGTAGATAAAGAGATGGATGAAATTTCTAAGTTGAATAGACATCTAGAGAACCAAGAGATAAACGTATCCAAGATTAAAACCCAGCTAGCTGAATTGGAACCTTGGAAAAATTTAAAGCTTGGCAAAGAGGACATTTCAAATACTAGAAAAATAAACTTCGTAACCGGTCACGTATTGAGTAGACAGTTTAAAGCGTTGCAAGAAGAAGCTCAGGACCTTACTAATACCCATATAGAATTGGTAAGTGACATGAACAAAAATTCCTATTTTCTAGCAATAACTACTAAAGATGAGAGGACAGAGCTGGACAAGCTACTAAGAAAATATTCCTTCTTTAGTGTAAATTTGACTGGAAGCGGAAGTCCTGAACTAGAGTTAGTGAATCTTAAACAAAAAATTGAGGAAATAAACGAAGAAATAGCTAATACGAAGGTGAAGTTTAAAGATTATCTTTACATCCTGGATGATTTGAAGCTTAGGTATGAATACTTAAATCAAATAGGCGTAAAGTATAAATCTACGGAGAATTTATTATCTACTAAAACTGTAAACTTCATTGAAGGTTATATCGAAACTTCTAAGGCTGATGATTTTATAAATACCCTTGAAGAAAATTTTGGCGACTCCTACCATATTGAAATGGAAGAGGCTGACAAAGAGGACCCTAATGTCCCTATCGTCTTAAAAAATAGCAGGTTTGTTTCCGCATTTGAACAATTGACAAAAATGTATGCATTACCTAAATATAACGAAATAGATCCAACTCCGTTTTTAGCACCATTCTATTGGTTGTTTTTCGGAATGATGATAGCTGATATCGGATATGGATTAATATTGTTGGTGGGAACGTTATTTGCTCTTAAAGCATTTAATTTAAGCGAAAGTATGGAGACTAATATCAGATTTTTCTTCTATATGAGTATTTCCACAATACTTTGGGGACTTATTTACGGGTCATTCTTCGGTGGAGTGATAGAGTTGCCAGCATTAATCAATCCTGCTACGGACTACATCGCACTTTTAGCTATTTCAGTAGCATTTGGTGGAGTTCATATGTTCCTAGGTTTAGGAATTAAGGCATACACCCTCATTAGGGATGGAAAGCCAATGGATGCAGTATATGATGTACTGTTTTGGTATATGTCACTCATAGGCGCTATATACATGGTAATGGCAGGGGCGTTGAACCTTCCGGGAGAAAATATCGGTAAATACGTGATGATCGCTGGAATGGTTGGGATATTGTTATTTGGAGGGCGTGAATCTACGTCCATCGGTGGAAGATTTGCTCTGGGTGCCTATACGCTCTACGGAATTTCCTCTTGGTTAGGGGATTTTGTATCATATTTGAGATTAATGGCCCTAGGACTTGCAGGTGCATTTATAGGTGTTGCAGTTAATATGATAGTGGGTACTGTTGCTGGTTCTGGAATTATCGGAATTGTGTTTGCAGCTGTGATATTTGTCGGGGGACAATTATTTAACCTGGCGCTGAGCGCGCTATCAGCTTATGTTCATACCTTGAGATTGACCTTTGTAGAGTTCTTCGGAAAGTTTTACGAGGGTGGAGGCAAGGAATTTAAGAAAATTAGAAACAAACCAAAATATATTAATATTAGGAATCAGGAGGATTAGAATGGTAGAATTTATGACAACTTATGGTGGTATTGTATTTGGA
>CAYUJY010000135.1:0-5169 GCA_964445145.1 uncultured Peptoniphilaceae bacterium
AAGGTAAATACTATCTTCTTTTTGATTTCGGGAATCCTCCATGCGTCTCTCAAAGTAGATAGCATACTAGATCACCTCGGCCTTTCCTCCAGCGGCTTCTATTTTCTCAGCAGCTGATTTGCTAAAGTGATTTGCTTTAACCGTAAGTGCATGAGACAGTTCTCCGTTTCCTAGGATACGAAGTCCGTCCTTGTTTCCTTTGTTGCCAACTATACCAGCATCCTTAAGTGCTTGTAGATCGACAACTTGATCTTTCTCAAATCTATTTAATACTTCTATATTTACTTCAGCAAAATGCTTCTTGTTGTAATTTTTGAATCCTCTTTTAGGCAATCTACGGAATAATGGTAGTTGTCCCCCTTCAAATCCGGGTCTTACTCCACCACCACTTCTTGAATTTTGGCCTTTATGTCCACGTCCGGCAGTTTTACCTGTACCTGATCCGATACCTCTTCCAAGTCTCTTTCTAGGCTTACTTCCGCCACCTTCAGCAGGTCTTAAATCGTGTAATTTCAATTAGCACACCTCCTCTTAGTCAACTATTTCAACCATGTATTCGACTTGTTTGATCATACCTCTAACTTGGGGTGTGTCATTCTTTTCTACTACATGTCCTATCTTTTTAAGTCCAAGAGCTTTAACAGTTCTCTTATGAGTTTCTGTTTTGCCAATAGGGCTCTTAGTCAATTTTATCTTAATTGTTTCCATTAAGTTTCCTCCTTAGCCCAGTAGCTCTTCTACTGTCTTGCCCCTAAGCTTTGCAACTTCTTCTGCTTTTTTAAGTCCCTTAAGTGCTTCCATTGTTGCATTTACTGTGTTTCTTGCATTTGAAGAACCTAGGTTCTTTGTTCTAATGTCTCTGATTCCAGCCATTTCACAAACAGCACGCACTGCGCCACCTGCGATTACTCCCGTTCCTTCTGGCGCTGGCTTAAGTAGTACTCTACCTGCTCCAAAAATTCCTAAGGATTCGTGTGGAATTGAGTTGTTAAGAAGTGAAATTTTTAGTACGTGCTTTTTAGCATCTTGAACGCCTTTTCTTATAGCTTCTGGAACTTCATTTGCTTTTCCAGTACCGACACCAACGTTTCCGTTACCGTCTCCTACAACTACAAGTGCGCTGAATCTAAAGTTTCTACCACCCTTAACTACTTTTGTAACTCTATTAATCGCCACGACTCTTTCTTGAAGGTCTAGCTCTCTTGCATCTACATATTTACGATCCATATTTTCCTCCTTTAGAATTTCAGGCCTGCTTCTCTAGCAGCATCGGCTAATTCCTTAATTCTACCATGGTAGATATAGCCGCCTCTATCGAATACAACCTCTTCAATTCCCTTATCTAGAGCTTTTTTAGCTACTGCAGCGCCTACTGCCTTTGCCGCGTCCTTGTTGCTTTTAACATCAAGTGCTAAGTCTTTGTCTAGTGAGGATGCTGAAACTACTGTCACTCCGTTTTGATCATCTATCACTTGTGCATATATGTGTGAATTCGATCTGTAAACGCTAAGTCTTGGTAATGAAGTAGTTCCGGAAATTTTTCTTCTAACTCTTTCATGTCTTGCTATTCTATTAGCTTTTCTATTTATTTTTTTGAACAATTAGATTCTCTCCTTTCTACTTACCTGTCTTACCAACTTTTCTGATAATAGTTTCATCAGTATATTTAACTCCCTTACCCTTGTATGGTTCAGGTTTTCTATAAGATCTAAGCTTTGCAGCATATTGTCCTACAGCTTGTTTGTCTATACCTTTAACTATCATTTTGTTAGGTGATGGAACTTCTACCTCGATACCTTTAGGATCTTCAAGCTCTAGTGGATGGGAAAAACCTAACATTAAATTAAGTTTTGAGCCATTCTTTGCCGCTCTGTATCCAGTACCTATTATATCTAATTCTTTAGTGAATCCTTTGTGAACTCCTTCTACCATGTTTGATATAAGTGTTCTTGAAAGACCGTGTAAAGATCTGTGAACTTTAGAATCAGATGGTCTTTCAACAGTGATTTGTCCATCTTCAACTTTTATACTCATTTCCTTAGATATTTGTTGAGTTAGAGTGCCTAAGCTACCTTTAACTTCTACCAAATTTTCAGGATCAATTTTAATCTCAACTCCTGCTGGTATTTCAATTGGTTTTTTTCCAATTCTTGACATTCTTAATCCTCCTTCTCGTCAATTACCAAACGTAGCAGATAACTTCTCCGCCTATACCTTGGTTTCTTGCCTCTTTGTCTGTTAAGACTCCATTTGAAGTAGAAATAATTGCGATTCCAAGGCCGCCAAGAACTCTAGGTATTTCTGTACCTTTTGCATATACCCTTAGTCCAGGCTTAGATATTCTCTTTATACCACTAATGATTCTCTCGTCGTTTCTACCATATTTTAAATCTACTTTTATTGTTCCTTGCACGCCATCGTCGATAACGTCATAGCTTTTTATAAAACCTTCTTTAAGCAAAATTTCAGCGATTTCCTTCTTCATTTTAGAAGCAGGAACATCAACAGATTCGTGCTTTGCGCTGTTGCCGTTTCTGATCCTCGTAAGCATATCAGCAATTGGGTCTGTCATCATAATGTTTTACTCCTTTCAAGCGGTTTTACCAGCTAGCTTTCTTTACCCCTGGTATTTGGCCTTTGTATGCAAGTTCTCTAAAGCATATACGGCAGATTCCGTATTTTCTAAGATATGCATGTGGTCTTCCGCAAATTTTACATCTAGTGTACGCTTGTGTGCTAAACTTTGGTTCTCTCTTTTGTTTAGCAATCATCGATTTTTTAGCCACTTGTATTCCTCCTACTAAGCTCTCGTAAACGGCATTCCAAGTAGTTCTAAGAATGCTTTCGCTTCTTCGTCTGTCTGTGCGGTCGTGATAATGTTAATATCCATACCTCTTAGAGCATCTATTTTGTCATATTCTATTTCTGGGAATATTAATTGCTCTTTAAGTCCTAGTGCATAGTTACCTCTACCGTCGAATGACTTAGAGCTAACGCCTCTGAAGTCTCTAACTCTCGGTAGTGCTATATTCATTAATTTGTCTAGGAATTCATACATTCTTTGACCTCTTAACGTAACCTTGCAACCAAGTTTCATACCGTCACGAATCTTGAAGTTAGCTATGGATTTCTTTGCAGTTGTTATTATTGGCTTTTGACCACTTATAATTTCTAGATCCTTTACTGCTGATTCCAATAGCTTTGGATTGTCTTTGGCAGCGCCTACACCTATGTTTATTACAACTTTTTCAAGTCTTGGCACTTGCATTATATTTGTATATTGAAATTTTTCCATTAAAGCTTTTACGATTTCATTATCGTATTTATCTCTTAATCTGGAAGTCATACTTTGCCTCCTCCCGACTACTTAATTTCTTTGTTTGTAGCTTTAGAAACTCTTACCTTTTTGTCCCCTGAAACCTTGTATCCTAACTTGGTTCCTTTTCCGTTTTCTGAATACATAACGTTAGAAACGTGAATTGGAGCTTCTACTCTTTGTATACCGCCTGGTTGGTTAGGTCCTTGGGTCTTCTTATGTTTTGTAACCATATTTAGACCTTCAACTATTACTCTATTTTCTTTAGGAAGAGTCTTTAGTACCTTACCAGATTTTCCTTTTTCTTTACCTGCTATTACTATAACAGTGTCTCCGGATTTTATACGCATTTGTTTCCTCCTATAATACTTCTGGTGCTAGTGAAACTATCTTCATATAGTTTCCTGCTCGCAGTTCTCTCGTTACAGGACCGAAAATACGTGTTCCTACCGGGCTCTTGTCGTCCTTTACGATAACTACTGCGTTATCGTCAAATTTTATATAAGTTCCGTCAGTTCTTCTGACGCCGCTTTTTGTTCTTACTATAACCGCTCTTACGACATCGCTTTTCTTGACAACTCCGCCTGGTGTTGCTTGTTTTACAGTACAAACTACCAAGTCTCCGATGTTGGCAATCTTTCTATTGGTACCACCAAGTACTCTAATTACTAGAACTTCCTTAGCTCCTGAATTGTCAGCGACTCTTAGACGGCTCTCTACTTGAATCATAAAGTCCCTCCTGTTTAAAAGACTATTTTGCCTTTTTAACTATATTAACTAATCTCCATCTTTTGTCTTTGCTCAGTGGTCTAGTTTCCATAATCTTTACTGTGTCACCAATACCACATTCATTGTTTTCATCATGTACTTTAAAGTTTTTTGTTCTCTTTTGAAGCTTACTATAAAGTGGATGCTTTACCTTTGATTCTACTTGTACAACTATGGTCTTGTCCATTTTATCACTTACTACAGTTCCAGTGATGGATCTTCTACTGTTTCTTTCCATTTAAGATTATGCCTCCTTCCTGATGCCTAGCTCGCGTTCTCTTATTATCGTCTTAATGCGTGCTATGTCCTTTTTAACTAGTTTTATGGTTTGAGGATTATCAAGTTGTCCAGTGGCCAATTGAAATCTTAAATTAAAAAGTTCTGTCTTAAGTTCAACTACCTTCTTTTCAAGGTCTGCTGATGATAATTGGCGAATTTCTTTATTCTTCACTAGTTTCACCATCCTTTGATTCGTCAGCCTTAGTTACGAATTTTGTTTTAATTGGAAGTTTCATAGCTGCAAGTCTCATAGCTTCTCTAGCTACTTCTTCATCTACTCCACCCATTTCAAACATTATTCTGCCTGGCTTTACTACTGCTACCCAGTATTCCGGAGATCCCTTACCTGAACCCATACGAGTTTCAGCAGGTTTTCTAGTCACGGATTTGTCCGGGAATATTTTTATCCATATATTTCCACCACGACGGATGTATCTTGTCATCGCACGTCTAGCGGCTTCTATTTGATTTGATGTTATCCAACTTGGTTCCAGAGCTTGTAAGCCGTATTCACCGTAGGTAATTGTGTTTCCACGAAGAGCCTTACCCTTCATTCTACCTCTGTGAACTTTACGATATTTAACTCTTTTCGGCATTAACATAAAATTATTTCCTCCTTACGTCGAGCTAATTACTTATTAGTCCTTGCTGTGTTTCTGTCTTGATTTTGATTTCTTTTTTTGTTTCTGTTATCTCTACGGTCTCTGCCTTCTCTTCTTTCAGGCTTTAATGGCTTAGCTTCCTTTTGTCCTGGAAGAACTTCGCCCTTATAGATCCACACTTTGATGCCGATCTTGCCATAGGCG
>CAYUJY010000136.1:0-4878 GCA_964445145.1 uncultured Peptoniphilaceae bacterium
CAGGAGGATTAGAATGGTAGAATTTATGACAACTTATGGTGGTATTGTATTTGGAGTACTGGGAGTTGCATGTGCAGTGTTGCTAGCTGGAATAGGCTCAGCAAAGGGAGTAGGAATAGCAGGGGAAGCTGCTGCGGGCGTAGTAGTTGAAGAACCAGACAAATTCGTAAGATCACTAATCTTACAGTTACTACCTGGTACACAAGGTCTTTATGGTTTTGTAATCGGACTATTTATCATGTTTAAGCTTAGCGTTGATATGCCATTGGCAGAAGGAATTTATCTTTTTGTAGCATCATTACCTGTTGGTTTAGTTGGACTTTTCTCTGCAATAGCACAAGCAAAGGTTTCTATAGCAGGTATGAACATTTTGGCTAAAAACGAAGAGCAATCTACAAAAGGTATCATATTTGCGGTAATGGTTGAAACCTACGCTATTTTGGCATTTGCAATGTCATTTATACTGCTTAACCAAGTACAATTTTAATAAAGGATGATGCGAAGTGTCTAATATTGACAACATAATAAGCAAGCTAAAAGAAGAGGCTGCAGAGAAAATCAATAATATCAAGGCAGAGTCCGAAAGTAGAAGCGATCATGAACGTAAGACAATTATAGAGGTTGCAACTGTAGAAGTCGAAAACATTATGGCGAAGGCAAAGCTAGAGTCTGAACAACGCTATGACAGAATTATTTCTGGTGCAGAACTGAAGGTCAGAGACCAAAGACTTATGGAGCAACAAAAATTGTTCGACAGAATTCTAGATTTAGCAAAGGACAAGTTGAACAAATCAACTGACTCAGAGTTTGCTAAATCCATAGAGAAAGCTTTAGCAAATATTAAATCTGATGATACGGTAACTTTGGTTGTACCAAAGGAAAGAGTTGCTGGACTTAAGAATTTAAATTTAAACGCAAAGATTTCTGAGGATGAATTTACGGACAATGGATTTGTGATAAATTCTGGTAGAATGAGCTACAACTTTAAAATTAATGATTTGATCAGCGCCAAAAGACAGGAATTGGAACTAGAGTTAGCAAAGAAATTATTTAACGATTGATTGGAGTTGAGATATGAATAGGGACAATTACATTCAAAGCTCAGCTACCACGAGAATATACGAAAAAAGACTACTGGGTAAGGATGTCCTAAATAGACTAATCGACTCGGATGATATGGATGATATTGAAAGGATACTTTCAGAAACTGTCTATGCGGATTCCCTGGCGAAACTGCCAGAGGGAGCACCCCTAGATGAATTCTTAAGCGGTCAGTTAATCGATATGTTTAATTCCATGTATAAATCCGTAAAGGATAAGGAATTAGTTGAGATACTAGCTGCGGAATATATTTTCCACAACCTTAAAACCATCATGAAGGGTAATATCATGAATGAGGATTTCGACCATCTTTTATTTAATATAGGAGAGTATGATATCCAGTCCATGAAGGTAGATTTGGAAACTGAAGGTAGACTTAATCCAGACCAACCATTTGCAGAGTACGTAAATAGAGCTCTAGATATCTACGAAGAGACGGACGATTCACAAAAACTTGATATGAGCATGGACCAAGCTATGTTTAAATACATTATGGAACTTGCGGACAAGATGAATATTCCGCTTATAACAGATTACACGAAGGATATGATAGATTTACAAAATCTGAAAATGATGGGTAGAGGTTACAGACAAAACCATAGAATCAACTGTGTTGAAGAATTTATGATAGATGGTGGCAATATTCCCATTGATTTCTATACGGACAATTATTTTGAAGAGCTTGGAGCAACTATTGATAAGCTTAAGAAATATAGAATTTATGGCACTATGGAAGATGGCTTAACTAGAATGAAATCGGATAATAAGCTCAGAAATTTCAATGATGCAACTAATCTGTATTTAAATACTCTAGCAAAGGAAGGTCAGAGGGTTACCTACGGACCTGAAGTACTGTTTTCGTATATGTTAGCTAAAGCTAATGAAATAAAAGTTCTAAGAATTATAATCATTGGAAAAAGAAATGGACTTTCACCTAAGGAAATTAGAGAAAGGTTGAGTGATTTAGTTGCATAAAATTGGAGTAATTGGAGACAAGGATTCTGTCCTTGGATTTAGAGCATTGGGATTAAACGTCTTTACTCCAAAGGAAGCAGACGAAATCAGAATCACAATTGAAAAGTTGGCAAGGGACAATTATGGGATAATTTTTATCACAGAACAATTGGCTACTAAAGCTATGGAAACCATCCAAAGATACGATGATGAAGTAGCGCCAGCTATCATAATGATCCCGAGCAACAAGGGTACTCTAAATATAGGAATGGACAGAATAAATAAAAATGTTGAAAAAGCATTAGGATCAAATATACTGGAGCACGATGCATAAGATTGCATGGGCGAAAAGCTTAATTATACTGGTATCGGTGTAATAATTGCCCTAGAGATGCCATTATAATATATGCAAGTTGTGACAGTGCAAAAGACGTGTTCTAAGAAAGTGAGGGCGTATATTGAAAGTAGGTAGAATATTAAAGGTTTCCGGACCTTTAGTTGTAGCCGAGGGGATGGAAGAAGCCAACGTGTATGACGTTGTAGAGGTTTCTGAAAACAGACTGGTCGGCGAAATAATAGAAATGAGAAACGACAGGGCCTCCATCCAAGTTTATGAAGAAACAACGGGAATAGGCCCAGGAGAGCCAGTTTATACTACGGGTTCGCCTCTATCCATAGAGCTAGGCCCAGGCATGATTGAAGGTATGTTCGACGGAATACAAAGACCCCTAGATAAGCTAAGAGCTGCTGCAGGCGACTTTCTAACGAGGGGTGTCGTTGTAAAATCCCTTGACCGAGATAAGAAATGGGATTTCGTTCCAACAGTTTCCGTGGGAGATACTGTAGCTGAGGGCGATGTCGTTGGAACCGTACAGGAAACTGCAATAGTTCTTCATAAAATTATGGTGCCACCAGGAAAATCTGGCGAAATCGTAAGAATTGAAGAAGGACTACACACCGTAACAGATACCGTTTATGTACTAAAGACTGAAGATGGTGAAGAAGAATTCACTCTCATGCAAAAATGGCCTGTTAGACGTGGTAGACCATATAAGAAAAAATTAGACCCAACAATTCCACTAGTTACTGGACAGAGGGTTATTGATACATTCTTTCCAGTAGCAAAGGGAGGAGCATCTGCAATACCAGGTCCATTTGGTTCTGGTAAGACAGTAGTTCAACATCAATTGGCTAAATGGGCTGATGCTGAAATAGTAGTTTATGTAGGTTGTGGTGAACGTGGTAACGAGATGACCGACGTATTGTTGGAATTCCCAGAAATCATAGACCCTAAGACAAATGAATCTTTGATGAAGAGAACCGTATTGATTGCAAACACATCAAATATGCCGGTAGCTGCCCGTGAGGCGAGTATTTACACTGGAATTACCATAGCTGAGTACTTTAGAGACATGGGATATTCCGTAGCTCTAATGGCGGATTCTACATCCCGTTGGGCTGAGGCACTTAGAGAGATGTCTGGACGTTTGGAAGAAATGCCTGGTGACGAAGGTTACCCTGCATATTTAGCATCCAGAGTTGCTGAGTTCTACGAGAGAGCTGGACGTGTAATTTCTCTAGGTAAAGATGGCAGAGAAGGTGCGCTTACTGCAATTGGTGCTGTATCACCTCCAGGGGGAGATATTTCAGAGCCAGTTTCCCAGGCTACACTGAGGATAGTTAAAGTGTTCTGGGGACTTGATTATGCATTGTCCTATGCGCGTCACTTCCCAGCTATTAACTGGTTAAACTCATACTCATTGTACCAAGATAAATTAGATGTATATTTTGATGACAATGTGGACGAGAGATTCTCATCCATAAGAAAACGTGCCATGGCACTACTTCAAGAAGAATCAGGACTCCAAGAAATAGTAAGGTTAATCGGTATGGATTCACTATCAGAACCAGACCAACTTAAACTGGAAGTTGCAAAAATGATTCGTGAAGACTTCCTTCAACAAAATGCATTCCATGAAGTGGACACTTATTGTCCATTAACAAAACAAACAAAAATGTTAGATACCATATTGAGCTACTACACCGAATCCCAAAAGGCTTTGGATGCAGGAATTTACTTGAGAGAATTGCTGGCACTACCAGTAAGAGAGCAAATTTCTAGAATGAAGTATGTGGATAACAATAGATTAGGTGGAATTGACGAAATAAAGCCTGAGCTTCAAGGACAAATAGACGAATTAATCAGTAAAGGAGGAATACCAAATGCTTAAAGAGTATAGATCAATAAGTGAAGTAGTAGGACCTCTGATGCTGGTTGAAGGCGTAGAAGGAATTAAGTATGAGGAACTGGTCGACATTAGGTTACAAACCGGTGAGACTAGAAGGGGAAGAGTTCTAGAGATTAATGAAGATAAAGCTCTAGTGCAAATCTTTGAAGGCTCAACTGGTATTAATCTTGTAAATACTAGCGTAAGATTTCTAAGTAGACCCCTAGAGTTAGGCGTAAGCGAAGACATGATTGGTAGAGTATTTGACGGACTTGGTAACCCAAAAGACGATGGACCAAATATCATCCCAGAAGAGATGAGAGACATCAACGGTTCTCCAATGAATCCAGTTTCTAGAGACTATCCAGATGAATTTATTCAAACGGGAATCTCTGCAATCGATGGTCTGAATACATTGGTACGTGGTCAAAAGCTTCCAATATTCTCCGGGTCAGGACTACCCCACAACAACGTAGCTGCCCAAATTGCACGTCAAGCGAGGGTACTGGGAACCGATTCAAAGTTTGCGATTGTATTTGCCGCAATGGGGATTACATTTGAAGAGGCACAATTCTTCATAGACGACTTTAATAGA
>CAYUJY010000137.1:0-2353 GCA_964445145.1 uncultured Peptoniphilaceae bacterium
AGGGCGGATTCTCCGTAATCCACTGCTGAATAAAAGAGATTCTTCAACGTTAATGTACTTTTTATAAAATCCAATTTCGCAGAATAGCATACGAATAGTCAATAACCCCTCAGTCGCTACCCGCGCCAGCTCCCCTTCAGGGGAGCCCAAAGGAAGCCTAACCTAAGTCAGGCTCGTTACGTCGCCAGCTCCCCTCTATGGGAGCCTTTCACTACATGTCTACCCTGTAGGGGAGATGCCGTAGGCAGAGGGGTTATATAACCAATAACTTAACTCTTATATACTATTACTTTCCCACCAAATACTCCACCGTATCTACCATAATTTGATATGCGATAGGCATAATATCCTCATCTATATCAAATTTATCATTGTGGTGTCCTGCGTTTAAATCTGAACCGAAGATAAAGTGGATTGCACGTCCTCCGTTGTCTGTGACTCTATTCATAAAGAATGCCACGTCTTCGGAGCCACCGATGTTTCCTTTTAAGGTGGTGTTGTAACCCTTTGCCTTTAACATATCGTTAATTTCACCATAAAATTCAGGGTCTGGATTTTTCAGCGATGGCGCCTCTCCGGCTTCTTCAACTCTGTACTTCACATCGTATTGCATAGCGGAGCCTTCGATAACTTGAAGCGCTCTTGCTTTTAGCATCTCGTTTATCTCTTCTTTCTCACCACGGGTTTCGATTTGGATATAAGCCTTATCTGCGATAATGTTCCTCGAAGTACCACCGTGGAAAACGCCGACATTTAGCCTGCTCATGCCCTTTGAAAACTGTGTTAGCGTGTGGAGATTTAAGGTTGCGCTTGCCGCTGCCAAAATTGAATTTCTTCCTTCCTCAGGCGCTGCTCCTGCATGGGCAGGAACGCCATCAAAATACACGTCCAACTTTGTCGTAGCCAAAAATCCTATCGTCCCCACTCCAATCGTACCCGTAGGAATATTTAGCCCCACATGACCTGCAATCAATATGTCTATTTCATCCACAACTCCTGCGTTCATCATGCTTTTTGCTCCCTTTACACCTTCTTCTGCCGGTTGGAATATCAAAACAAATTTCCCGTTTAAGGAGTCCTTATGTTCCATAAGATATTTTGCAGTAAAAAGTCCAATGGTAAGGTGAGCGTCGTGTCCACAGGCGTGCATTGCAAAGTCATTTTTGGACCTAAAGCCCTCCACGTTTGAACGTAGGTCTTCTGCTCTGGATTCTTCAATTCCATTGGCGTCAATATCAAATCTTAGCCCAATGGTTTTTCCAGGTTTGCCCGTATCTAAATATGCCACTACACCTGTGTAACCTTCAAAAATTTCAGATGTATCAAAATCTGCTTCTAGGTCGATTGTGTCTGCATACTTTTTCAAAACTTCTGCCTTTGGTACACCCATCATAAATTCCTTTGAGTGAATGCTCTTTCCATACTTAATTTCGTACCCCATCTTTTTCAATTCCTTGATAATATTGATGGTGGTTTGAAATTCCATCCAAGCTGTCTCCGCTATGGTATGGTAAAATCTTCTAGTATCTCTCATGTTTTTCTCTAGCATAACATCCCTCCTTTATTTTATTATAACCCATTTATGTTGAATTGACTCAATAGTTTTTAGGGTGTATTATTAATATAATTGAGAGAATTTAATGTAGTGTTTTCAAGGTATATAAAAAATATATCTTACAATATTTGGAGGTGTATATATGAAGCTAAAGCACATTTATAAGACTTTAAAACGATTCCCCAAAGCAAAATTGAATCAATATGAAACTCCGATTTTTAAATTGGATAATTTTAAGCAAAAGATGAATCTTTCTGCTGACATTTACATGAAAAGAGATGATTTAAACGGCTTGGGAATAGGTGGGAACAAGGTAAGAAATTTAGAATATCTCCTAGGCGATGCAATATCTAGGGGTCGCTATACCATAATAGCTTCAGGCACAGCCCAATCAAACCTGTGCGCTCTGGCGGCTGCTTGTGGTAACAAAATGAACTTAAAGACCATATTGGTACACAATGATGATGAACCAGAAGTCGACGAGGGAAATGTAATTTTAAACAAACTTTTTGGAGCGGAAACAATTTATTTGGGACCAGTTGACTCATCAGTTCGGGCTGAAAAGGTCGAGGAGCTTTCCAAAAAACTTAAGGAAGAAGGAAAGAAACCATACATTATACATAATGGTGCATCTACACCTTTGGGGTCCTTGGGATATGTTGAAGCACTATTAGAAATACATGAACAAGACAAAGATATGGAGCTGGGAATTAAGCATCTTTTTGTGCCGGGTGGAAATGGTGGTTTAGCTGCTGGTGCGATTGTTGGAAATGCACTTTTGGAAGACCCATATACACT
>CAYUJY010000137.1:2363-4834 GCA_964445145.1 uncultured Peptoniphilaceae bacterium
AGCTGAACCTAATCCTAGAGGACTTAGTTTATGGTACCTTGGAACTTATGGGCATTAAACATGACAGTCCATTCGAGCACGTGGTAATCCATGATGAATACATGGGCGAGGGATGGGGTGTGGAAACCAGTGAGTCCGTACAAGCGATCTACGATTTGGCAAAATATGAAGGTATATTATTAGAAAAGGTGTATACTGCGAAAACCTTTTATGGCATGACCGATATTATAGAAGAAAACAAGATAACCAAACCATGCTGCTTTTTACATTCTGGTGGAATGGGAGCATTATTTAGTCAATTTGGAGGAAGAAAATGACAGTACTAGTCAAGACTACAAGAGGGAAGTTTGATGATACAGAACATCATGGAATCGTTACGGTGTGCGATGTGGACGGAAACGTTCTCTATGCAGTGGGAGACCACAATAGATTAGTGTTTTCAAGATCCTCTGCAAAACCCTTCCAAGCAATATCCGTAGTGGAAAGTGGCGCTTTGGAAGAATATGGAATTTCAGAGAAGGAGCTGGCAGTTATGTGCTCCTCACACAATGCTGAGAGCTTCCATGTTGATGCAATTAGGAGTATTTTGAAAAAGGCAGATTTGGATGAAAGTTACTTAAAATGTGGCAGCCATATGCCCATAGCACAATATGTTGCAAATGAGTTTATTAAAAACGATATAAAGCCGACTGAGGTTCATTCCAACTGTTCAGGCAAACACTCCGGAATGTTAATAACAGCTAAGAAGCTGGGATACAGCATGGATGATTATTACGATTTAGAGCATCCCATACAACAAACCATATTGGATAATTTAGCATTTTGTTGCGTGGCGGATAAAGACGATATAGAAATTGGAATCGATGGTTGTGGTGTGCCGGTCCATGCACTACCTATGCACAAGTGGGCTAGGGGATTTGCGAGACTTTCCAAACCTGAGGTTATGGGAGAGGACAGGGCTAAGACCGTCAGAAGAATTACCACTGCCATGACGAATCACCCAGAAATGATAGCAGGAGATAAGAGAATTTGCACAGCGTTAAATGATGTGTTTGGAGATAGATTGTTTGCAAAGTCTGGTGCACTGGCATTTTACGGTATAGGTATAAAGGACCGTGGCATAGGAATTTCTATTAAACTGCTAGATGCAAAATCAGAAATGCTTCCATTTGTAATTTTTGAAGTGCTAATCGAGCTTGGCGTCATAACCAGGGACGAGCTATCTAAGCTAGACGAATTTTTCACCGATATCAATATGTACAACTTTAGACATGAGGTTGTGGGAGAAAAATTTGTTGCCTTTGATATGAAAGATTACAAATACTATGGAGGAGATAATGTTAGATAATTTTCAATATTTAAACATAGATTTGCCTGAAGATATAAAAGCCTTAAAATATTATGGAGACTTCGAAGAAGCGAAGAGGATTATAGACCTAAGGCTACAAAAATTGGACGGCGCACTTAAGGAAAGACTTCTCCTAGAAAAGGAAATTTTAGATGTGCTAGGTAAGGAATACAGATTTAATTACGATGAAGCATTAGTTGAAGTAAGGTCAAAAATATCTGACTTTACGGAAGAAGAATTTAAAAAATATGAAGATGAAGGCTTTATTGGTTGGATTTTTAAAAACGGCAAAAAGGCATATATAAACAGCTTTGCAGATAATCTGTTGAAGGTTAGACCAGAGTTGGAAGCTAGAAAAATTGGTGAAGTTGAACAAAGAGAAATTAGCCACTTTGGGGTTTTAGATGAAGTGGTTGCCAAGATGAAAAGTGAAGGCTCCGCCTCTTACAAGATAGAAATGAAGGAATCCATAAAAATTGAAAAGGACGCTGAAAGAATAGGAGAAAAGATTCTGGTTCACATCCCCATTCCAAATGCCTCTACACAGGTAAAAAACGTGGAAATACTTGAGTATTCACCAAAGGATGCTTATATTGCTCAGTTTGAACATAGATTTAGAACAATTTCCTTCGATACTACACTAGAAGCTGACCAAGAGTTTTTTGTGAGATACTCCTACGAAATGCATAATAAATACGTGGAGTTAGATCCAAATATGGTACCAGAAAATCATTCCTACCCAGAAGAGCTCAAGGAATTTACGAAGGAAAAACTTCCCCATATTGCATTTACGCCTTATTTAAAGGAAGTGTATAAAGAATATATTGGCGATGAAACCAATCCAGTTAAAATAGCGAGGGCAGCATATGACTTCGTAACGACAAATGTGATGTATCAGTATGTGAGACCGTATTTTACTATTTTAGATATACCAACCTACTGTGCTACGAATAGAAAAGGCGACTGCGGACTACAAGCATTGGTATTTATAACCCTTTGTAGAATGGGAGGAATTCCAGCTAGGTGGCAATCGGGACTATTTACATCTCCTGCCCACTGTGGAAACCATGACTGGGCACAAATTTATATCGAGCCATATGGATGGGCATTTGGAGATTGTTCC
>CAYUJY010000138.1:0-4710 GCA_964445145.1 uncultured Peptoniphilaceae bacterium
CAAAAGTGCAACTTTACCCACTGCTTCAAATAGTTCAAAAACCTTCTTCAATTCATCCATATGAACATTTGGTCCAGGTGCTATAGCAGTCATCCCTTCGTTGACCAATGCAGGTGTATTTGGCATTACTCTAATTATTTTTCTATCTTCACCAAAACATTCCATTAAATCATGAAGACTTACACCTCCAGCTATAGATACTACTAGAGTGTCTTTTGGAATATCGTTTCTTATTTTTTCTCCCAAGGTTGCCATCATATATGGCTTGACTCCTAGTAAAAGTATTTTTGATTGAAGTGCCACTTCGTTTTCATTCTCTGCAACTCTAACTCCATCTTCCGCCAAGTCTGCAATTTTATTTACAGTTCTATTGTGTGCGATAACTTTTGAGGGTTCAAACGTACCAGCCTTTAATGCTCCCCTCAATATTGCGCCAGCCATATTTCCTACTCCGATTACACCTAAGTCGTACATATTTCCTCCTCTTTTTCCTCTTTAATTATATTTTACCATAAATTCAATTTTTTATTCGTCCAACGGATATTTCACGCATCGAATTTGTTAAATTTATATAAGTTTTGACAATTTATAGCATTATATTAATAATATTGGGTAGATATATAAAAATATGGCATGGATTAATGTATAATTTATAGGAGGATTTTATGAACGAAAAACAGATGGAAATTATGAAGCATGGTAAAGGATTTATTGCTGCACTTGATCAAAGTGGTGGAAGTACACCAAAGGCTCTTATGCTTTATGGGGTTCCTGAAGATGCTTACGAAACTGAAGAGCAAATGTTTGACCTAGTGCACGAAATGAGAACTAGAATAATTAAAAGCCCAGCATTTGATGGCAAGAAAATTATTGGAGCTATTCTTTTTGAACAAACTATGGATAGGGAAATAGATGGAAAATTAACTTCCGATTACCTATGGGAAGAAAAGGGAATCGTTCCTTTCCTAAAGGTGGACAAAGGCCTAGCAGCTGAAGAAAATGAAGTTCAAATTATGAAACCTATCGATGGACTTGACGAATTATTGAAAAGAGCAGTAGCTAGAAATGTATATGGCACGAAAATGCGTTCAGTAATCAAGGGCGCAAATGTTGAAGGCATCAAGGCTGTAATCGACCAACAATTTGAAGTAGGACAACAAATCTTCGATGCAGGATTGATTCCTATAATCGAACCTGAAGTTGACATCAACAGCCAAACTAAGGCTGAAGCGGAGTCCATAATGAAGGAAGAAATTCTAAAGCACCTAAATGCATTAGAAGGTGATACCGAAGTAATGTTAAAGGTTACAATACCTACAGTAGACAATTTCTACAAGGAACTTATTGACCATCCAAGAGTAATTAGAGTAGTTGCGCTTTCTGGTGGATACGAAAGATTAGATGCTAACAGAAGATTGGCAAACAACGAAGGCTTGATCGCAAGCTTCTCTAGAGCCCTTTCTGAAGGACTTTCTGCTGATCAATCAGACGAAGACTTCAACAAGGTTATGGCTGAAACTGTAGAAGGAATTTACGAGGCTTCAATAGTATAAAAATTTAAGGGACAATCTTTGCCGATTGTCCCTTTTTGATTCTACTATTAGTTCTACCTTATGCTTCTAACGTCTTTTTTATAAACATATAAATCGTTCTTTGCAATCTCATCAGTTTCTTCAAACCCATAGTCTAGCCAGAATTTATTATTTTTTTCAGAGGTCAAATACATACTTTTCGGACCCGCTAGTTTAAATCTATTTTTTGCATAATCAACTAGCAGTGCTCCATAATCATTTCCCCTAAACTCATCGACAATGTAAAGTTCTCTGATAAAACCCCAACCTTCCTTTTCATTCCAGTCACTGGAGGGATTATCAACTTGAAAATTAATAAAACCTGCAGGTTTCTCATCAATATAGAGAATCATCAACCAAAATCCTCGTTTTTTTGTTCCCTTGTATATTTGGGAAAACACTTCTTGGAATTTCTCTTCGGTTAATTTGATTTCCAAATCCTTCTCAAAATACTTCTTAAACATAATTTCAAAGTCTTTATCTGTCTTATAGTCCACATCTACTATTTTATATTTCATAAGTCCCCTATCTTGGAATATTCTGTATTCCTAACTGCCAAAAATTTAATTATCTTATTACAACAATACCCAATAACATGGGTACATATCTAAATTTTATAAAATATTTCGGTATTGTAAAGTTTTTTACAAACTTAACGTTGATATGAAATCATAAATCGCCTTATCTCTTTGTATTCCTCCTAAAAATTCATCCCAATCATCGATTAAACAATCGTGTTTTTTATTTTTTTCGTCTTTTATATTTCCGAAAGTAAAATCCCTCATGTAATAAAAGTTGTTCCATCTCTTATGCTCCAGCGCGGTCATATAGTTCATAAATGTATCATTTTCAATGATTGAAACTTGTTGCGATACGGATTTTCCAGAAACTAATTCCTTCCAATCTTCCACAATATCAATACCTTCAAATTTCTTAAGTTCAGAAAATTTTCTAATTAGCATTTCCTTAACATCTCTGTGCATAGTTTGGTACATGCTAGATTCTTTCTTTACATTTGATAGGCTGTGCCATTGACTTTCAGTGGAGTTATTACTAATCTCATATCCCACCATCTCGGAGGCTAATCGATTGTAATAAGCATTAAATTCCTTGGATTTTTGTAACATGCTCTCGTCGATTATTATGTCCTTAGTCAAAACGTGGTTAGGGTCACCAAATATCTGCATGCTTTTAATAGTCTGTTTCACGCTATTGAGAACGGAGTCCGAGGATACAGAGTCCTTTGCATAAACTGCAACTGGCTTATTCTCAACGATATCCTTTATGCGGTCAATATTTACGATGTTTGAGTAAATTTCTTCCTCACAGAAAAGCACTGCACTAAAGGGTTCTTCCCTTTCCCTCTCTAAGACAACATTTTTAAGATTTCTAGAATTTGTGTCCATATCTATTAACTCATAATCCATCACATTATCTATCATGGTTTTATAATCGTTATATTTATCGAATTTTCCAGATGCAGCCTTATCTATTATAGTTACTTTTACGTTTCGCAAAGGGTTGATAACAGAATTGTTACTAATTACATTCAGTACACTCTCCGATATGGGAGAAAATCCTACCATGAGTACATTAGCTCGCCCCACCTGTTTAGCAATATCATCTATGGTTTCAAATGTTCTATCCGACCAATCTTCTAAAAGTCCAGGGGTGTTATTTATGGAGAAATCGTCGCCAATTAAATTCATGACCATCAATTCATCTAAATTGAAGTAATGAATGTCGAACGCTACCAGCTCGTCCATTTGAAACTCCACAAGTTCCTCAACCCTATAGTTTTCGGTTCGCAAATACAAATCTATAGTTTTATCCATATTTCCCAACCATTTACTTAGCTTTTCTACGTACCCGTATCCATAGGGTTCCCTCTCAAAGCATACAATCTTTCCATAATCGCCAATTTTTTCGTCGCGAATTATCAATTTATTTTCTTCACTATTTATATCTGAATAGCTAACTCTCACAACCTTTACATCTAAAGACTTTAATAGCTCTTCATTTATATTTTCCGTATTGTCTAACAAATTTATAACCCTAATTTCAGGATGGTCATTTTTTAAATTTTTAATAAATTCAATACTATATGGATTGTATCCCATTACTACGAGGTGTTCCTTCCCAATATGGATTAATGAATTTCTTATATTTCTGTACAATTTGCTGAATACAGAAAAAAATCCAACCATCGTAGATGCAGGCGCCATCCAAATCGCCAGTTCATAAGCTAGTGGCGCTTCATTAGTAATTCCATTAGTCGGTGAAAAAGTAAACAATTTAAATGTGGAGATAATAATTACAATTATCTCCTTAAATACATTACTAAAACGTCCATGATACACCTGATAACTCCCAACTAAGCTTAAAATTAATGCAAGTGCAAAAAAGGGAACTTTTAATTTTCTTTGAATTGATGACAATTTGCTATTATTCATTTCTCACCCTACTTATTAATCCAATATCCGCTCTTTCATCCTCAGTCATAACACGGTCACCTAGTGCATTTTTTGCCATCTTCTCCAAGTCTTCAATCGTGTAAAACTCAGAAACTATGGTGTTGTCCTCAGAATATTCGTACGCAATTTTTTTGTTATCACTACTCATTACGGCTTTGGAAACCAATTCCGATTCCGTATTTAGAGTTCTGACTCTATATCCAGTTTTTAAATCTGTTACTATTGTTGCTTGACCAGAAACCGTGGTTATCAAAAATCTACCATCCTTTGATACAAAATCGTAGTTCAAATCACGATTGACGATACCCTTACGCTCCTCATTGGATGCATAATATTCTACCTTTCCATTAACTAATTCAAATAATCTCTTTCCATGCTGTCCAACGGCATTACTCAAGTTTCCATTCTCACCTTGTATTGCTAGTATTTCTCCTTCAAATCGTTCTATGACATCACCTGAAACGGTGTTCATTATGGTACTAGTTCCATTTCCGTAGTTAGCTGCAATAAGGCTTCCGTCATGTGAGAGTATAAAGTTTACGCCTATTTCATCTAAATCCTTTAGTTCTTTCGTGAGTTCCCCTGTGGATATATCGGTGATATAAACCTCTCCATCCTCACCGAGACTAAATAGTTCATTTGAATCTTCTGAAAATTTTATATCG
>CAYUJY010000139.1:0-3742 GCA_964445145.1 uncultured Peptoniphilaceae bacterium
CTAAGATAGTTATCTTGTATATATCTTTCCAAAAACGTCAATTTATCTTGTTGTGTGCTATCTAGTCCAAACTTTCTAGTCGACAAAGTAGGAGTGTTGCTATTTGAGAATGAACTTTGTCCTATATTGAAAGATAATATATTGGTTACAACCAATATCAACACTAAAAAAAGTGCGCTGATTTTCCCCCTCATTTTTTCTCCTTTTATAGCCAATCTAATGGGTTCACGGTGTTACCGTTTTTTCTTACCTCAAAGTGTAAATGTGGACCAGTTGAATATCCAGTGCTTCCACAGGATGCAATAGTTTGTCCTGCATCTATATAGTCACCAACTTTTACTTTCAATGATGAGTTATGGGCATAAAGCGTAACTAAATCATTCCCGTGGGATATCATTACAGTATTACCATAACCACCTTGCCATCCTGAGTATATTACTATACCACTTGCACTTGCCTTAATAGATGTTCCTGATGGCGCAGGAATGTCGATGCCAGAGTGAAATTTCTTGATATTAAATATTGGATGAATTCTATATCCGTAATAGGAGCTAATGGAACTATTGCCACTTACTGGCCATGCTAAAACTCCATTTCCCGTCGATACAGGCTTTGCCTTACCAGCAGCAACACGTCTAGCTTCCTCAGCTTTTCTTTGCTCTTCCAATTCCTTCTCTAGTTGAACTATTTTATTGCTAATACTTTGCGTTTGATCAACAAATGTATCATATTCAGTTTCAGCGAGGGCTTTATTACTTTGGAGCGTACTCATAAAGATATTTTTTTGGACATTTGCAGATTCCAATTGTGCCTTTTTACGCTCTTCAGCTAACTTTTTCTCTTCAAATTCCGCTTGCTGTTCCTTTAATAATTGTTCAGTAACTTCGATAAACTTTATCTGTTTACCTGTGAACTCAATTAATTCTTTGTCTTGTTCAGTTACAGTTTTTATAATATCTATTTTGGTTAGTAGCTCTTCAATATTCGCAGACCCCAATAGAACTTCAAGATAGAATACATCGCCCGATTTATACAATTCTCTCAGTCTAGTGTACAAATCGTTTTGTTTAGACTCTAATGCAGTTCTCGCAATATCAAGTTTAACAATATTTTCGTCTATCTGAACTTCAAGTACATTTAATCGTTCTTGAAGAACAAACAATTCATTTTGAGACTCATTGATTTGAATATCCAAGCGTCTTATCTCAGCGCTAACTTGGGAAATTTGTCCTTGTATTGCGGAAATTTCATTAGATTTATCCTGGATTTGACTTTCTATTTTCTCTTTATCACTTTTTAAACCTTCAATTTCTTTCGTTCCATATGCAATATTGCTTATTAGAATTACTAAGGCCAATGAAACAAATGAAACTTTTTTTAATTTCGACATAAATTACACCTTTAAATATTTTCTTATGGATAGTAAGCTCCCAATGGTCCCTATCCCGATTCCAATACTTCCAAAAATTATTGCTATATCTAAATAAATATCTTTGATTTGTACCATTCTGAATGAAATAAAATCAAATAAATCAGCCGTGTAGGTGGAAACAAAAGTTCTATATCCATAGTATATTATAGCATAAGCAACAACTGCTCCCAACATGGCGTAAAATACACCTTCAACCACAAATGGTCCCTTAATAAAACTCTCAGATGCTCCTATATACTTCATAATTTCTATCTCATTTTTTCGAGATAATATAGCCATTTTAATTATGTTTGAAATAATGAATATTGATATTACGATTATTGCAATGAATGCAACTACCCCACCTAATTTTATAACCCTCTCTATAGTGAGGATTTTTTCTATTAAGTCTTTATAATATCTTATTTCTTCAACTCCATTATGTTGCTTCACATAATCAACAATACGATTTGCATCACTTAAATCATTCAACTCAATGATAACAGATGCGGGAAATGGATTTTTTTCCAAGCCAGAAAGAACGTAGGTGTCTTCATTGAACATGAGTCTGGCATCAATTATTGCCTGTTCCTTGGATATAAAAGAAACTTCAGATATGGCCTTTTGCTCACTCATATTCTTTAGCAACGTGTCTGTTTCTTCTTCGGTGATATCATCAACCAAATAGACAACAACTTTATCTAAACTTTTATTAACAGTGGTAATAATACTATTTACATTTAAAACTGATAACAAAATCGTTCCTAAAATAAGCAAGACGGCAACTATAGAAAAAGTAGAAACAATACCAATATTTTTATTTCTCCAAACGCCTTTAAGCCCATTGACTACCATTGTTTTAAAGATTCTAAAAAACTTCATAGTCATAGCCTCCTATCCTATCGCTTACAATTTTCCCATTTTCAATTCCAACAACTCTTTTTTGATATTCATCAACGATTTGTTTAGCGTGGGTCGCCATAAGTACGGTTGTACCTTTACTGTTAATATTGTCCAATACAGACATTATTTCTATGGCAGTATTCATATCTAAGTTTCCTGTAGGCTCATCTGCAATCAAAAGCTTAGGTTCATTAACCACAGCTCTCGCAATGGCAACTCTCTGAGATTCTCCACCAGAGAGCTCATTTGGATAACTTTTGGCCTTATGGCTTAAATTTACCAATGACAAAACAACAGGAACCTTTCGTTTGATATCATTCCTGCTCGCTCCAACAATTTCAAGAGCATATGCAACATTTTCATACACGGTTTTATTAGGAAGTAATCTAAAATCTTGAAATACTACTCCTAATTTTCTCCTATAAAAAGGAACTCTTCTTCTATTTAATCTTGTAACATTTTGATTTTCAAAAAAGAGTGCACCCTTTGTTAGTTTTTCCTCGTAGGATAATATTTTAATAAGAGTGGATTTGCCTGCGCCACTTGGCCCTACGAGAAATACAAACTCACCCTTCTTTATCTTTAAATTGACGTTATCAAGAGCAATGACTCCATTGTCATACTCCTTATACGCATTTTCAAACCTTATCATCATTCACCTTTGCTGTAGTAAACTAAGTCATTCCATATTATAATATAATTTAAATAAAATTAAAAGGTGGGGAAGATAAGTGAGCAAAGCTATAAAAAGAAATGAAATGTTAAAGAAACTTGATGGAATTAATGAAGGATACCGTGAAGAAGCCTCAAAGCTTGTAATATCAAAACTTACAGAAACGGAAGAATATAAAAATTCGAAAATAATCTTTACCTTCGTAAGCTTTAACAATGAATTGAATACACATTATTTCATTAAAAATTCATTAATGGAAGGTAAAGAAATCCTCATACCCTATGTAAATTCAAAGGAAAGGACAATGTACGCTACTAAACTAAAAAATTTTGATGACTTAGAAATTAGTCATTACGGAATTTTATCCTTACCGAAGGAGAAATTAGATTTTTATTCAGGTATAATAGATTTAGTAGTGACCCCGGGAGTCATATTTGGAAATAATATGTATCGAATTGGATATGGCGCCGGATATTACGATAAGTTTTTTTCGACCAATATATGTACAAATAAGATTGGTTTGTGTTATGATTTTCAATTGGTGGATGAGTTAGTATTTGAAACTCATGATGTACCCCTAGATAAGATTATTACTGATAAACGAATTATTGAAAGGAAGAAGCTATGAGTAGAACATTGGGAACCGTAGTTAGAGGAATCAGAACGCCTATTGTAAAAGAAGGTGACAACCTTGTGGATATAGTATTCCATTCGGTGGCATTGGCATTAGAATCTGAACATATTGAATTGAGGGA
>CAYUJY010000139.1:3752-4639 GCA_964445145.1 uncultured Peptoniphilaceae bacterium
GTTATTGGTATTACAGAATCCTTAGTAGCTAGAGCTCAAGGAAATTATGTTTCCACCTCTGAGATTTCAACTGATATTAAATCAAAATATGAAAAACATATCGGTGTTGTATTTCCAATTTTGAGTAGAAACAGATTTTCAATCATTTTAAAGGGAATAGTTGAAAGTGGAATAAAAACTACTCTTCTTCTAAGCTATCCTTCAGATGAAGTAGGTAACCACTTAATGGATCTCGACATGCTTGATGAACTTAAAAATAACCCATATGACAGGGTTCTAACTGAAGCAGATTATAGGGAACTATTTGGAGATAGGGTTTATCATGAATTTACAGGAATAGATTATGTGAAGCTCTATAAAGACATCGGCGGAGAAAACTTGGATATAATTTTTGCAAACGACCCTAGGGTAATTTTAAATTATACAGACGAAGTATTAGTGGCAGATATTCACTCCAGATTTAGGACTAAGAGACTATTAAAGGAAGCCGGCGCAAAAACCGTATATTCCCTGGATGATATAATGAACCATTCCATAAATGGCAGTGGTTATAACCCTGACTATGGAGTTCTGGGTTCTAATTTAGCGTCAGATGATGAATTGAAATTATTCCCAAGGGATGGAATGAAGTATGTGGAAGCTCTACAAAAGAAATTCTATAACTTCTTTGGAAAAAAGGTTGAAGTATTAATTTACGGTGACGGTGCTTTTAAGGATCCCGTTGGAAAAATATGGGAGCTTGCTGACCCTGTAGTATCTCCTGCATTTACAGAGGGCTTAAAGGGAATTCCAAATGAAATAAAAATAAAATATATAGCCGATACAGAGTTGGAAAATGTGTACGGTGAAGAAGCTGTAAATGTTATAAAACAAAAAATATACGCAAA
>CAYUJY010000140.1:0-3225 GCA_964445145.1 uncultured Peptoniphilaceae bacterium
CAACAGATGCAATTGAAAAACAGTTTTTTGGTAAAAAGTTAAATTAAAAACATTGAGGCTGGGACAAAACTAACTTCTACAAAAGAGAAAAGTAAAATCAATGATACGATTTTACTTTTCTCTCTTTTTATATAACAAAATTGATGTTACATTTATGCCCTTAATGCATATTTTCTTAAGTTTACTGCCATTAATGCAAGTCCTATTTCATTTTCAACTTTTGATTTCCCTCTTACTGAAAATCTCGTGAATCTTAAATTAGCTTTCAAAAATCCAAATACTGGCTCTACATCAACTTTTCGTCTTCTGTAAATTGAGCGTGTATTTTCTTCTGAAAGCTTGCTACATATGTATCTTTTTTGATTTTCCCATTTAACATTTACCATCAGTTTGCGGTTTCTGCCTTCTTGGGCTCTTGTACACAAATCTCTGTAAGGACAATTTATACAGTTTTCACATTCATAAACTCTAAACTGGCGCTTGAATCCTGTTTTATCTGTTCTGTTTGATTGGTATTGATATGTTAACTTTTTTTCATTTGGACAGGTGTAAGCATCTTCTTTTTCATCGTAATTCCAGTTTTTAGTTTTGAATGGGTCTTTCTTATATTTTCTTGTTTGCTCGTTTAGGTACTGATTGTATGTAATTAGTGGTGTGAGTCCGCGATTTGATAATATGTCTTCATAGTTAGGTTCACTACCATAACCTGCGTCTGCTACTATATATTCTGGTATTTTAAAGTATTCTTCTTCTATTTTATCTAGGAATGGTGTCAGTGTCTTTGTGTCTGTAGGGTTTGAGTATATTCCATATGCTAGTGTATATTGGCTTTCTGTTGCTATTTGAATGTTGTAGCCAGGTTTTAGTTGACCATTTTGCATGTAGTCGTCCTTCATTCTCATAAATGTGGCATCTGTGTCTGTTTTGGAGTAACTATTTCGTGTGCCAAATATATCAAAATCTTTATGATATTTTTGCTTGCGGAAAATCCAGTCTTTTACCTGTTTAACTAATTGTTTTGGATTTTTTCGTTCGCTGCGAAGCTGTTTACGTATTAATACATCATCTGTACTGTCAATTCTATTTGTGTATTCTGAGATTATATCTTCTAATTGTTCAGCTATTTGCATTAGTTCTTCTACACAAAGCTGTGTTTCATCTTCTCTCTTTAGCTCAGGAATTATTTGTTTTTCAAGGAGTTCATTGTACATTTGATTTGATTTTTCAATGAGATTGTTGTGATACCTCTCTACAGATTTTCTCCAAGTAAAGGTAAATTTATTTGCATTTGCTTCAATTTTTGTTCCATCTACGAAGATGGCTTCTTGATCAATTAATTTTTCTTGTATGAGTTGTATGCGAAATTGAACGAAACATTGACGAATTAATTCTTTCATATTGGAATCAACACGAAAACGGTTTATGGTGCGATAAGTTGGTTCATATCCTTGTGCAAGCCATTTCATACGGATACTATCTTTTACTAAGTCTTCTATTTTCCTTCCTGAAAAGGAAGATTGAGTGTAGGCACATAAGATAATTTTAAGCATCATACGTGGATGGTAAGATGGACAGCCAGTATGACGTACAAAGGAATTGAAAGCTTCGTCAGGGATACTTTCGACTAAATTGTGTATTGGAAATGCGATGTCATTTTTTTGTAATTCGACTGATAAATCTATGGGCAAAACTAGTTGATTCATGTTATACTCTTTATACATAAGGATCCTCTTTTCTGTATATTTTGTGTCGCAACTTAATTTTATCAGAAATGGTCCTTATTTTATGCAAAAATATTTAAAAACCGGCAAATTTTTATTAATCATAAAAATTTGCCGGTTTTTAATTTTTTAAGGTTGGTTTTGTCCCAGCCTCGTTTTTTTTTTGAAATTATTAAGAATTTATTAAATTTCGGGGAGATTATCTAATTGAAGTTTTTCCTATGATATAATGAAGAAAATAAACAAATGAGGTATACAATGAAAAAATATAAAATTATGGCTCTGCTAGCGGTTCTGCTCCTTCTACTAACCGCATGTAACACTGGGGATGTAAAAGAAACCGTTGATAAAGCAAAAAATGATGTAGAAAAAGTAAAACAATCCGTAGAAAGCGCTAAGGAAAGCTACGACAAAGTTGTTGAAATGACCAAAACTCTTAATGCTTTAAAGGTAAAATACATTGGCGATAATAGCAAGGTTATGAAATTAATCGAAAGTACCGGCATTAAGGATGTGGGAAATTTTAAGATTGAACTACAGACATCCGAAGCTCCATATGGACTAAAAATTAATTTCGACGAAGAGGCAGATAAGGACTTTGACTATGGGAATGTGGAAAAGGATATCGTAAAGTTACTAGGGCTTATTGAAAACCTTGGTTACGTTGAAATTACAAAAGATGGCGAAACCAAAAAATATACTGAAAGTGAAATCAGTGAAAGTTTAGGGTTTGATGTTAAGGATTTATACAATGACCCAGCAAAATTAGAAGAATTTATTAAGGACAACTACGATAAGGCAAACTAGTCTTCCTATTAAATCCATGTGGTTAGTAATCTCCTACCCAGGGTAATAGTATTATGCAACTAAAATAATGGAGGTATATTATGAACAAGGATATTCTAGCTGGAAAATGGGAAGTTTTTAAGGGCCACATTATTAAAGAATGGGGCAAACTAACTGACAATGAACTTGAAGAAACCAAGGGTGACTTGACAGTTTTGGGTGGTAAGCTAAGAGAAATGTATGGCTGGACTGAGGAAGAAGCTGTTAAGGAAATGGAAAAACTCGAAAAATATCGCAAGGAAATGGAAGACTAATAATATTGATATAAAACAATTGTACCTCCCGTCAGTATGACAGGAGGTACTTTTAATTTTCTTAATATACTGACTTCCCTAAAAACGCTAATATCAATTCACATGCTATTATTCCAGTTTTATTGGCTTCGTCAAGAATTGGATTTACCTCGACCATATCCAAGGCTACCAAATTGTTTGCTTTGGCAATCAGCTCTGCTGCTTCCAGCAGCTCTTTGATGACCTCATCATTGCTGATATGTCCGTTGTAGTATGCGTTCATGATGCGGGTAATCATTTCGGAAAATTTCACCGACTGCACCACATTGGTGCGCTTATACAACGACACCTGCTCAGCAAGCAGTTTTTTCAAAATTTCCACCGCAACGTTCTTCTGCTTCATGTTGGAGATTTCCTCCAGCACG
>CAYUJY010000140.1:3235-4634 GCA_964445145.1 uncultured Peptoniphilaceae bacterium
AGCTCTGCTGCTAAAAAAGCTTCCCTTACAGTAAGTCCACTGTGCACCGGTGTCCCTACTCCAGGCGCTTCCTGTGGCGTTATGGAGTCCACATCAAAGCTAACATGAATGCCGTCGGTGCCATCACTGGCAATCTCAATTGCCATTTCTATTACCTCAGCCATGCCCAGCCTGTCTATGTCATGAATAGAAAATACGTGTACACCTGAATCCTTTAATCTTATTTTCTCCTCAGGGTCAATGTCCCTAACACCTACAATTGCAACATTGTCTGGGTCTACAAATTTAAAATCATCTTCAAAGGCTATCATGGAATTCGGTCCAAATCCCGTCAAGGAAGATAGTGGCATACCGTGCATATTTCCACTAATAGTGCTTTCATCGCTGTTAAAATCACTGTGGGCATCTATCCAAATCACGCCTACTTTATTATAAAATCTGTTTGTTGCAGCAATGCTACCCGCCGCCAATGAGTGGTCGCCACCTAGTATTATTGGGAAGGACCCATCCTTCAATGAATATAGTACCTTTTCGTAAAGTTCTTTATTCGCCTTGAAAATTGGATTGAAATTTTTCATGCTAGGGTCTTTCGTTTCCTCTTCTCCAGGTATGATATCGCCCTCATCATAAACATCGTATCCCAATTCTTTTAATTGTTTTATTAAACCTGCATAGCGAATTGCCAGGGGTCCCATATTTACGCCCGTCTTTGATGCACCTAAGTCCATTTGAACTCCTATAACATCAATGTTTTTCAATTTATTAGCCAATAGATTCCTCCAAACTCCATATCATTTTGGTTAATTTAATACTTCATACGATAAAGTCACTTAATTTATACTTGCTAGTTTTTCATTTTAGAATAAAGTAAGCTTATGTTCGTTGCTGTAATTTCGATTTTATCACACACCCATATCCATTACAAGATTTCAACAGTTTTTATATATTACTTCTTTTACTATATAGTTTATATTTGTTATAATTGGTATGTAATAACTATAATTTTTGTTCAATAAAATTTAAAGGAGGTTAGTTAGTGAAATTTATTGAGGATCATTTTACAAAGCAAAAAATGATGAGAACTGTACTAAAGGCTCTAATCGTAATTTTAGTGGCGTCCGTGTACTATAACGGATTGCGAGTTTTATATTTGACTGCAGTTAATGTCATTTTTGCTGTTTTAACGGAGTATCTATTTGAAACAAAAATACTAAAAAGAAAAAAGGTATCCGAAGCCGTCATAGTAACGGCTATACTCTACACCATGACATTGCCAGTTGCTCTGCCCGCATGGATGAGCATAATTGGGATGATTTTTGGTGTATTCTTTGGAAAGATGGTATTTGGAGGCTTTGGAAAGAATATATTCAATCCAGCCATAGTGGGAAGATGCTTTGTT
>CAYUJY010000141.1:0-4629 GCA_964445145.1 uncultured Peptoniphilaceae bacterium
AAAATTCCTAATTTCCTGAAGCCTATGTCTATAATTATAATATGCTTCGAAGACGAGATTTTTAATATCCTTTTTTTCGCAAACTAATCTGATATCCTCTAAGGTCTCTATGGGTAACTCAAATACACTTGCAGAATTTATTACCTCAAGCTTTTTGTATCGTCCCGTTACACTTTGTAGTACAGCTTTATTAGTTTCTATAATTTCCTCTATGGAAACCGTGTTATCATCTATATAATCACAAAAGCTACACCTTCCCCATTTGCATGGAAATGACTTTAACAAAACTATTTCTCTTTTATCCTTTTCATTAATTACACTATATCTTTCCATATACCACCTTAAGAAAAATTATATCATATTGTAATAATTTTAACATAATATGAAAATCATTTCCAAATAAATAAGAGTGAATCCCCAAATTCACCCTTATGGAATAAACTTATTTAATCTTCAAAAGTACCTTTAACTAGGACTTTTCCATTTTCTACTACTGTTTTGCCCTTTGCAATAACGCTTAGAATGTTTAATTGGTCGTCCAAAATAACCAAATCTGCATCCTTGCCTTCTGCTATTTTTCCCTTGTTTTTAAGGACATATGCTTCTGCAGGGTTTACAGTAATCACTTTAAGTGCATCTTCCAATGGCACATTACCTTCGATTATAGCAGCCCTAACTTCCCTGTATAGACTTTCTAATGTTCCAACGCCTACTCCAATGGTGTTCATCTCATCATCGAAAATAGGCATTGAACCTCCTCCATCCGATGAGAATAGCACATGATCAAGTAGTCCATTATTGTAAAAGTCCATGAGTGCAGCCCTTGAAAGAATTGTTCCATCACCTTCTTTTTTAGGCATTATACTCGTAGTGAAATCTACGAAACACCCCATTTCAGCTAGTACTTTAGCTTTTACGTAAATATGTGGATTTCTATTCATATGTGTTGGTATTAGATGCTTAATTGGAATGTCTGTTTCTTCAATCACCCGCAATAGCAAATCTATTGTTCTAGGTGAATCGCCCATATGCACATTTACAGTTCCAGCTTTTCCTGAAATCATCCCACCTAGCCTAGCTTGGGCAACCAAACGAGCAAATTCTTCAAATTGTGGAACCGTTGATCTGTGGTCTGAAACCGCAACCTCTCCCACACCGACAGCCTTATCCATATAAACCATATCATCTATTACGCTCCCGGTTACTGTTCGTAGTGGCAATTCATAGGAGCCAATTTGGAAATAACAGGTTATCCCTTCTTCTTCCAGAGCGTGTGCCTTAGCTACGAGATTAGACATCGTTCTCGTAGTTCCGTCTGTGCCCAGTGTCCCAATGACGGTAGTTACACCTGCGATTACAATGGATGATAACATCACCTCAGGTGTTCTGGTTGAAAATCCACCTTCGCCGCCACCACCCGTAATATGTACATGATTGTCAATAAAGCCAGGAACTAACTTTTTGCCTTTTAAATCCATAACTTCATGCCTTATGGATTCAGGCAATTCAATATCGTCATCGATTTGAATTATTTTCCCTGCAGCTAGTAGTACATCTTTCTTCCCAATGGGCTCTGGTGAATAGACATCAGCATTTTTTATCAATGTTAAAAATTTTTCCATAATATTATTTCCTCCTATATCATAATTAATTTCCTATATCCTAGTCTTAGTTATAATAATAAACAAACTAGATTCATCTACTTCTACAATCTCATAGCGATATGCTGACTTTACTCCCAATTTTTCTAATTCTAGCTCAGAAAATGTGGTTGCTTAAAATCCATCTACACAGGTAATAACACCTTTTTTAGTATTCTCGTAGTCGAGCTTTCCAACAGTCCCTTATTAGCCTGTTCCTCGAACCACGCAACCCTATGAGTCCAAAATTTTTCACTATATGTACTGAAATAGGCCTTTCCACCATTCTTTAATACATTAAGACATTGGAGTGTGGTATCGAAAGGGTCGTTTTTTATTGCAGATAATCCATTTTGTAAACACAAGACCACATCAAACTCACAATCAAATTCGAGGTCGTTAGCATTCATGACACTCAACATCACATTATCTATGCCCTTTATATATTCTCTTCCAAAATTTATCGTATCATTTGATATATCTATTCCCATGAAATTATGCCCATATTCAGAAAGCTCTTTAAGAATTCTGAAATAGCTTCATCCAATTTCTAAAACTCTATCTTCACCAGTCAGTTTTTCTTTTACAAATTCTATTTCGCTTTTTAAATACTGACTCACCCTAGGTAGAGAAGTGTCGTATATTTTTAAAAGTAATTGGGAATGTAACTTTTCTTCGTAATAGTTAGTATTTCTTCCATTTTTACCCCCTTTACATAATTACTTACTTCGATTACCTACATTCTACACCATTGATTGAGCAAATAGTAGTCGCAAGTTGCGTTATTATGGACTTAATTTTACTAAATTATTTAAAAAATAGTCCAAACTCACGTTGAACTATTTCTTCCATATATCAATATTCCCAGTGAACCTGGTCCCGTGTGCGTGGTAACACTGAGGGATAAATTATCTATCTCTACGTCATTTAAGAATGAAAATTCCTTTAGCAGCTCCTCTTTAAGTTCTAGAGCTTCTTTCATCGCCTTCGCATGCGCTATTCCAATGTGAACCTTGGATGGGTCAGAGTTATAAAGGGTTTCGAAATCCTTTTTTAATTGGTCAACCATCAGTTTTTTTGCTTGTACATTAGTCCTCACTTTGGCAAAGGTATCTAGTTTCCCACCTTCAATCTTAAGTACAGGCTTAATTTTTAAAAGTGTTCCAATTGCTGCTACTGCTGGTGTGATTCTGCCACCTTTTTTTAAGTATTTAAGGGTATCGACTGCTAAATAAATTCTACCGTCACCTATGCGACTTTCCAAAATGGTTTTTATGTCACTGCCCGATATGCCACTTTTTGCCATCTCTACTGCATCGTATGCGGATTGTTTTTGCATAAGTGAGATTTTCTTGTTATCCACAACATGAATCCTATCTTCACTAATTTGTTTTCCTATTAACACAGCTGTTTCATAGGTATTGCTTAAGCTTGATGACATGGGTATGTGAACTATCTCATCGTATCGTGTCAAAAGGTCATTAAAAAGACCCACCACATGCTCTATAAGGGGTTGGGATGTGGTTACATGATTATCGCCCTCTAGGTACTCAAAAAACTTTTCATTGGATATCTCTTTGCCCTCTAAATATGTTTTTTCGTTTATTATAAAGGGCATGGGTATTACATATAATCCTTTTTCTTCGTGATTATTTTGTAGCCCACTGTTGCTATCAGTGACTATTGCAATTTTTTGCATCATAAACCTTTCTAAGCTGATTAATACTTTTCGTTTATGTAATCAGCAATTAATGAATTTTGTTTTTCCTCTAGGAACACTCCTTCTTCCTTGAGTTTTTCCAACAGCCAATTCGATTTTGAATGGAATATAGCTTCCTTGTGGTTTTGCAATACTATCTCATAGAGCTTGTCCTTTAAACCTTCGGACTTCGTTTCTATGAAATACGCCACTACACCATTAAAATCTAAATGTTGCATCAACTTTAGAGATGCTAAATCCTTTTCGTGATAGTAATGATTACTTTTGTTCAGATAGTCATTTTGATATTTTTTGAAATGTCTGCTATCTCTTAATTCCTTGGCGAGCATCTTATAATACTTAGCCATGGAATTAAAATATTGATAATTATACATCCCCTTTTCAAAACTGTCTATTTTTGTAAATGGTTTTAATTGCGTACGTCTTATAAAATCAAAATTCATCTCAAGAAATTCTCTCTTTGTTATATCCTTATTGTTGTACAATTGGATCAAAAAAGATCTATTTTCGAAAAATCTTTCAAAAATACTTTTTCTTCTATGAAGAACCAAATCTTTCCTCCTAATCTTAAAGCTACTAACTGTGAAATAATCTATTTTGTCTACTTACATAGCTAGTAATTGTAAAAATACGCCTGCTACCATTGTCAATGCAATAACCAAGCATAGGAGCTGAACTAATCTTCTAGTTTTTTTATTCATTCCATCACCTTCTAATCTAATTACCTTTACATGTTATCTATTACAATAAAAACTGTCTCCTTAAGAGACAGTTTTATTTAAATATTTAGTCTTCCTTGGGAATATCTAGAATCAGAACAATTCTCCGATTATAATGTTGCTTCCTCGGAATGTGCTTGTAATGCTTCAGGCATTTGCCCTATGGTTCTGTTTACATTTATATAAATGTCGGTTTTAGTTCTTTCACTAACTTCGTTTAACTCGTCAAACAAAAGTTGTAAACTATCATCGTCAAGATCAATTATTTTATACATTCCATCAACATAAATCTTTTCCAAATCATAATCCATAGCTTGTAATCCGCATAGGAAACCGTAGAATGACTTTAAAGATTCTACTTGATATTCGCTGGCATTTATTAGTCTAACGTTGTAATCCAGACTGAAAATGTGATTGTCGTCCACGTCTACAAACGCAATATTTCCATTTCCTGATTTGTAATCACTGTTAGCGTTATCAATTAACCATTTAGTTTTTCCTGAGCCCTTAGCTCCAGTAATAAATTTTAACATGTTAACACCTTCCCTTT
>CAYUJY010000142.1:0-4603 GCA_964445145.1 uncultured Peptoniphilaceae bacterium
CAACAGATGCAATTGAAAAACAGTTTTTTGGTAAAAAGTTAAATTAAAAACATTGGTATGTACAATAATTGTATATACCAATGATTTTAGTGTAACTAACCACGTGTGATTAGGTAATTTAAATGTCAAAGCATTTCGTTATCCTAATATTTCCTGATAAATTTCTTCACTGCCAATATAAAAATCCGATCTATCTATTAAATCCATGGATTTCCCTTCAAAGGTACACATTTTTAGCCCTTGTTCTTTTGCCATCAGTATAAATGGAGCAGCATCCAATGGCCCGCCACTGGGGTTTAAAAAAGCACCAAATTTGCCTTCTATTACCGTAATTCCATCTAATCCGCTACAGCCAACATACCTTAAATCGAAGGTGTTCTCCAAAATAAGTTGCTTTTCCTTTCAGTTCTCCATTCTGAGAACATCAATGCAAATGAGTGACTTCGTGAGATTAAGACTTTCAGGTTTTTCTAATTTTCCGCCATTTAAATAAACTCCCTTGCCCTCCATGGAATAGTATAACTTATTTTCATAAACATCTAGTACATATGATAACTTAGGCACTCCATTTTCAAAATAAGCTAATAGAACACAATAATCCCTTTTCATTTTTACGAAGTTAGATGTCCCGTCTATGGGGTCAATAATCCAAAGATGCTCCGAACTGTATTTCTTTCCTACTTCGAAGGATTCTTCTCCCCTTATTCTATGGTGGGGGTAATTTTGTGCAATAAACTCCTTAAAGCTGTTTTCTATTCTTCTGTCGATTTCTGTAACCAGATCCTTTTCGCCAGTTTTATACTCTACTTCGGGATTTTGGTTTTCCAGAATTACTTCCCTGGATCTTTTATCCACCTTAGAGTCAATTCGTGTAATTTTACCAATTCATCTATGTTTATAATTGTGCTCATATCGATTCTTTCTGGTAGGTTTTTCTGTACTCATTAACGAAATTAGTCCAATGGGTCAGTATTACATTAAATCCAACCCTAAGCATCTCACCCCATGCTTTGTCCTCTCCATCAAATAAGGATATATCATCCATTAGCCATAGTGAAACACTTGTATTCTGCCGAGATTTTCAGAGTTAGCAACCTTGATAAACCCCTATTCCTCCAAGGATTCCAACCAATCCATATCCAATAAAACACTGTCACTCTCGGTCATAACTGACTCAATTCCAATGGTTTTAATATTCTCATAAGATAATACTATTTCCAAATCCGATTGTCTTTCGAATATGGGAACAAAAGAAATTTTAGCATTCATTTCATTTAAATCTTCAAAATATTTTTCATTCATTCTACATTTTATAGAAAGTTGATTGGATTTACCCGATTCTTCTAAAATATCTAAAAACTCTTTGTCGCTGAAATAATTCCAGGAGCGATCAATATTCACCAGATAATCCTTTGGCAACTATTCCAAGAAATCTATTAATCTCTCAACACGATAACCAGACAGTCCACCTAGATAATTCAAGTATTCTGCAGATTCTATTTCATCTAATGTCAAATCATGAAAATCCTTAGGAAGATTTAATAGTCGTTCCTCATTTCCATTGTGGAACAGATAATAAATTCCATCCTTCGATCTACATACATCTATTTCCGCCCTGTCTGCCCCAGCCCTATGGGCTAACTCAACTGATTTTCTGGTGTTTTGAATAATGTTTCCACCCAAAACCCCCTATGCCCCATTATCAAAAAAGGTTTTTCCTTTAGTTTTTTACAAAATAAATTTTCCATCATTTCTCCTTATCTGTTAATTCCACTTTTCTCCTTACCCATTGCAGTACCTCCTCCGTATACGAAATATACAATTATTGCATTTATAGCCATAATGATAACCGAGTACACTAGATTGACTGCCTTTGCGTCTATGTTAGCCATAGGGTCTGCATTGGATCTTATTACTATCCCCAACGTAGGTGCACCTGGAGGATATAAGAAGGCGGTCATATTGTACTCTGATAAATTCGAATTAAAATTCAGTGCAAATAGTGCAAGTGCAGTTGGTAATAGTGCCGGTAATATCCCGTTAATGAACGTCTTAATCGGTGGTGCTCCCAAAATTTGCGATGCCTCCTCCAAGTTCGTGTCGAAGGAATAATAGGCACTCTTAATCTATCTAAGTGTGGATGGAAGTAAAGTAACTATGTAAAGAACCGGTATTATCCAAGATTTTCCTATTGTTACATTCCCAAATAGCAATAAGTTCGGCACACACTATACGCCAATATTGAGCTGAGCGCTAAAAGTAGAGATGGTAGTAGCAGCGCTATATAAAATCCGAATTCCAATGTTTGAATAAATTTATTCTTCTTATGATTTATTACAGTTATCGCAACTATCATCATAAAAAGTACTGAACCTGCAGCAGCAAGCACCGAGTATACGGAACTGCGTAGCATAGGAAGATATGTGGATGCATTTGTAAATACATTTGCATAGTGCTTAAGCGTGAATCCTGCAGGGGTTACAACGAAATCATCATTTTTTATTTGCAGATCATTAATTTTAATCATAACTTCTCCTTAAAAATCAAAGCGAGTGTTAAACACCCGCTTTCAAATTTTTTATAATTTTATTAACCCGGCATTAATTCCAGTTCTATTTTTTCAAGCCAATCACTTAGATTATCGTTTGCGAAATCCCAATCCGCATCCATCGGCTTAAATTCATTAACCAACTCTTTGGTTCTTGGAGATGCTTTTTCAAGTGCAGCTGGTGCTGCAGGAATAGCGTTGAACTTTTCAGCCCATTTTCCTTGAAAATCAGCAGTACCGAACCAGTTTACGAACTCCTCGGCTTTTGTATAGTCGTGACTATCACCCTTGTTGACAACAGCAACTTGCTCTCTAAATGTCATTATCCCAGTAGAAGGAACTATCGGGTTAGCTTTAAACCCGTACTTTTCTTCAGCTGCAGCTAAACCACTGGAATACTAGTAGTCTATAGTCTTCTTTCCATCAGCCAGTAGCGATAATGTTTCTTCGCCTTAAGCAAGCTTGTAGGAGTTTGCAAGGAATTTTTGCACTTCGTCCAAACCTGCTTGGGAAATGCCAAGAAGTCCATTTGCATCTTTGTATTGTAGCAGTAAGCTCAACACTGCCTTTTGATTAGTGTTTACTCCCAAACCTGAAGGTGCTCTGTATAGACCAGCGAATTTAGAAACGAGGTCTTACCAGTTGGTAGGTGGATTAGTTACAAACTCAGGATTGTAAATCATAAACACGTGTTGCTCTACTATCTGATAGAAATAGTTAGTTCCCGTAACTGCTTCTGCAGGAACATCCGAAGACCAACTCGGCGTAAATTCTCTCAATAGACTATCATCATTCATCTTAATAAAGAAACTTTCGTCCATACCGAATGTAACGTCTGCTTGAGGAGCCGCTTTTTCTGCCAATAATCTGTTGTATATATCTCCACCACTTGCTTCAACAAATTCCAATTCAAATCCAGCAGCAGCCGCTTGCTCTTTTAACCAATCCCCTCTACCATCAGATACTGAGTTAGAGTAAACTACTAATTTACTACTTCCTCCGCCGCTAGTTCCGGTATTAGTAGTTCCTGTTCCTGAACCTCCTCCGCATGCCGAAAGTAGAAACGTAAGAGATAGTATCATCATTAAAATACTTTTTCTGTTTAACATAATTTCCTCCTAATATTAATATTTACTGCTTTATTTAATGATTTTAGTATAGAATTGTTTTCGGATAATTAAGCGACTGTAAAATCGGAGTTAATAAAAAAATAGTTAAAATCGATAAAACCATGTAAGTATGCCAAATCTATATTGACTATTTTTAACATTAAGTCTAATCATTGTAAAATCACTTTACAATAATCGGTTTAAAAAAATAGACAGCATATTTCTACACTGCTCATCAATTACATTAATTATTAAAGGCTTTTTTGTTACTACTACACAGGAATTTCTACGGTTGTATATCGAACTCGTTTCTAGGGTTAAACTCTTTGCTCAGATAAAATGCTGCTTTGTCTGTTTTTTCCACAAAAAAAGGACTCATATGAAAACACATGAGTCCCTAACTTATCTTCTGAGGATTCTTCTTAGCTCCTCTATAAAATCTTTAATGATGTAGATATAATCTATTAGATTATCCTTGTTACTGCCGAACATTCTGGATATGTCAGCTATATTGTTTGCAAAGGAATCAACTGAATCAACTGCTGTTTCTGCAGTGTTACCAACTCTGTATACTACGGAATTTGCTGTTTCTGTAATTCTGTTAATATCTGATAGTGAGCTGTTTGCAGATGCAATTATTCCCTCTATATTGTCCTTCGAATTCACTACCATTTCGTCAATATTATCCACTAATATGGTTGATTTCGCCGTAATGGTATTCACATTATCCATGATCTCCGGTAGTTGTGCTATGGTTCTATCGATTTCTGTCTTTCTGTTATTAATCAAATCCTTCGCTATGGTTAGAACTTCCGTAGCTTTTTTGAATAATAGTAATAGATAGACCAATGCCCCAATTCCTGCTAGCATCAGCAAGAAAATCATGATTTCGTTTATTGAAATAGTAATTTCCATTAAATCAGCTCCCATTTTTATATTTCCAAGA
>CAYUJY010000143.1:0-4593 GCA_964445145.1 uncultured Peptoniphilaceae bacterium
ATAGAATTATAATTAGTAAAACGAGGTGAATAGATGGCAAATGTTATAGAAACTGCTAAACTTACAAAATATTATGGTCGAAATATTGGTGTAAAGGATTTGGATTTGGAAGTAGTAGAAGGTGAAAAATTTGGATTTATAGGTCCCAACGGTGCGGGAAAAAGTACCACCATAAGACTTTTACTGGGTTTAATAAAACCTAGCTCTGGTGACTCCTACGTTTTTGGTAAAAGCGTAAGGAAAAACAAGGTGGAAATATTATCTGACATCGGCTATATGCAATCTGAATCAAACTTTTATGGCGAAATGAAAGTAGGGGAACTGATTAAATTTTCTGCAAACCTTAGGAACAAAGACTGTAAAGAGGAAGCAAAAAAATTAATAGATAGATTTGAGCTTGACACAAAAAAGAAAATAAGAGAATTGTCCCTTGGAAATAGAAAAAAAGTGAATATTGTTTGTGCCATGCAGCATAAGCCTACATTGTACATATTGGATGAACCTACCAGCGGTCTGGACCCTTTGATGCAAAAGGAGTTTTGGAATCTCGTGGAGGAAAGAAACAGAGAAGGTGCTACTTTTTTCTTGTCTTCCCATGTACTTTCAGAAGTGCAGCACCACTGCGATAGAGCAGCTATAATCAGAAGTGGCTCCATCGTTAGCACTTCCAACGTTTCGGAGCTATTAAAGAGTATGGCAAAGAGAGTTGTAGTTACGGGACTAGATGGTGATTTTGTAATAGATGGACAACGGGATATACAAGTTAATGGAAATATCACCTCGTTTTTATACAGTGGAGATATGAATGCGTTGCTATCTAAATTAAATGGACACGAAGTTCTAGACCTTGTAATTACGGAGCCCGATTTAGAAGAAATCTTTATGCATTACTATGAGAGGGAGGGAAAATAATGACAATATTTTTCAGGGAATTAAAAAGTAGTTTTAAGAGCTTTATCATTTGGACTCTCTCCATTGGATTTTTTGTTGCTATTGTAATGATTATGTACCCTGAAATGGCTGGGGACATGGAATCCTTAAACGAAAGTTTTGCCAATATGGGTGGATTTACGCAAGCCTTTGGCCTTGATGTATTGAGTATGACAACAGCAATGGGTTTTTATGGAATAGAGAGTGGAAATATTATCGGATTGGGTTCAGCCATGTATGCTGCACTTTTAGGCGTAACAGCTTTGTCCAAGGAGGAGGGAAATCACACTGCAGAATTTCTCCTTTCCCATCCTATTAAACGAACAAAGGTGGTAACTGAAAAGCTATTAGCTACATATTTTCAAATTATTTTGTTAAATTTAATCGTTATGGGAATTTCAATCTTGTCTTTTAAATATATTGGCGAAGAAATTGCCATGGAAGAATTTTTGAAGCTACATTTTGCAATGCTTGTAATGAACATTCAATTGGCATCCATGTGCTTTATGTTTTCATCTTTTTTGAGAAGTGGTGGGGCAGGCATAGGCTTAGGAATGGCTCTGCTTATGTACTTTTTGGCGCTGATAGCCAATATCGCCGATGTGGCAAAGGACTTAAAGTATATAACTCCATTTAAATACACCGAAGCGGCACAAATTCTGGTGGAAAACAAATTGTTGTGGGATTTAATTGGCATAGGAATGGGAGTATCTGTAATTTGCATTTTAATTGCCTATTTGAAATATAGCAGAAAGGATATTGCGGTATAGAACGCAAAGAGGTATATATGAAGACAATAATAATTCAAGGTGCAGTGGATGGCGAAATTTCTGGATTGATAGAAATGTTTCCAGGTGGCGTGGAAAGAGTCATTAATGGATACCGTTTCCATGAGGTTGAGTATAATAATGTCAAAGTCATCATATCCTTTACGGATATGGGAATTATGAATGCGACTATTTCTACCATGATTGGGATTACAGAATACAAACCCATGGCAGTTATTAATCAAGGAACCGCTGGCGGACATATTGAAGAGATAGATTTTCCTGACATAGTAGTGGGGACCTCTTCTGTTTATTTAAATAATTTCAAAACCCCAGCAAAAGGAAAAGGTGAGGGAAGTAATGCTCTGGAATGGGACACGAAGGGAAATTACTCCTTCGAAATTGAGGCTAATCGTGACCTCCTTCAAATTGCAAAATCTCTAGAACTTGAGGGCAATATTCATTTTGGGAAGCTGGGTTCAGGTGATTTGTTTTCAAGGGAATTTGACCGAATTGTGAAATTAAATGAAGAGCACGGACATCTGTCTGAAGATATGGAGTCCATAGCAGTTTACAAAGCTTGTGATAGTATGAATGTCCCGGTTATTGGAATCAGAATAATTTCTAACAACGAGTTAAACATGGTGTATAGCTATGACGATACCTGTAATGAGGCTCACGTAATTTTAAATAACTATGTAATGAAATTTTTGGATGCATTAATTGAAAGTGGAATGACAAATTAATAGTCATTCTATTTTTTTATACCTAATAATTTAATAAAACCACAAAATTGAGTTAAATAATTACAATTGGTTATAAGATAGGTATGAAAAATTTAATAAGCTACAAATACAACTCGCCCATTAGGGAAGGGATATTTCTCTCTAGACCCAATAGATTTATTGCAGAAATAATGATAGATGGGAAAGTTGAAATCGCACACGTAATGAACACGGGTAGACTACCAGAGTTATTAGTCGCAGGAACGAAATGCTGGGTGCAAGAATTTGATAATCCACTTCGAAAAACCAAATTTTCATTAATTACGGTGGAATATAAAAATAATTACGTAAACATTGACTCACAAGTCCCCAACAAAATAATCTATGATGCCTTTGTGGAAAGTAAAATTTCGGGATGGGAAAATCCAGACAAGGTGGAAAAGGAAGTTAAGGTAGGTAGCTCACGTTTAGATTTCAAAGTTACAAAGGGGAGCGAGATACTATATGTTGAAGTAAAGGGTGTGAACTTAGTATTCGATGACAAAACTGCATCCTTCCCCGATGCCATTACCACAAGGGGAACTAAGCATCTTTTGGAGCTGATTCAACTTAAAGAGAAAGGCTATAATTCAATGGTACTATTTCTCGCCCAAAGGGGAGATTTAATAAACTTTAGACCACATGTTGAGATGGATCCGATATTTTCACATGCATTTTATCAAGCCATTGAAAAGGGTGTAGAAGCAAGAGTCTATAAATCCATCGTGGGACAAGATTTTATTACATTAGACGGCAGAGTGGATATATTGGGAATTTAATTATGGAGGAAGTTATGAAAACTGTAGAATATCAAGAAATATTAGATTTTTGGTTCGATGAGAAACACATTCCATTGCAATTTGCAGAAAATAATGAGTTTGACGAATTGATAAGAAGTAGATTTTTAGATACTTGGAAGGCTGGCGCAGAGGGACTTTTAGTAGGGTGGAGAGATACTATAAAGGGAAGGCTGGCAGAAATTATTGTATTGGACCAATTTTCTAGAAATTTGTTTAGAAATGATGTAAGAACCTATACCCAGGATAAGATGGCCATAGCATTGGCGCAGGAAGCACTTTTTCATCCGAATTATGATGAACTTAGTGTAATGGAAAAGAAGTTTATTTTACTGCCATTTATGCACTCCGAGTCCTTGGAGTTACACGCATGGGCACTACCATACTTTGAAGAAATGAATGATGAGGGGACGTTATACTTCGAGGTAAAGCATAGGGAAATTTTAGAGCACTTTGGAAGATATCCATATCAAAATGATGACCTAGGAAGACCATCAACTGAGGAAGAAATAGAGTGGCTAAAGGAAAAAGACGGAAATTATTTTAGTTAAAGGGGCTAAGCAGCCCTTTTTTAGTTGGAACCCCTTATGTAGGTATTCCAATCTGGCATGACGTCTATTCTAACTATACACAGCTGCTCTAATTTATACTGATGTATAATTTAAATAATATGAATACATAGGGAGGATATATAATGAAGGAAAATGTTACCAAAAAAATTTTGAAATCCCATTTAGTCTCTGGAAATTTGATAGCCGGCGAAGAAATTGAAATTGTTGTGGATCAAACTTTAACCCATGATATAAATGCAGTCATGAGCTATCTTGCCTTTGAGAATTTGGGCTTGGATAGAATTGGCGTGGATTTAGCTGTGAGTTATCTAGACCACAATTTACTTTATCTAGATAACAAAACTCCTGATGACCACATTTATTTACAAAGTGTTGCGAAGAAATATGGGGTACACGTCTCTAGACCTGGAAACGGTATCTGTCACACTGTACATATGGAACGATTCGGAAAACCTGGAAGTATCAGCATGGGTGGAGATAGTCACACACCTCACGCCGGTGCAATAGGAATGTTAGGAATAGGTGTGGGAGGAATGGACGTTGCGACTGCCATGACTGGACTACCTATGAGAATAAAGATGCCGAGGGTAATAAAGGTAAACCTAACAGGAGAATTGCAGCCAGGCGTGAATGCGAAAGAAGTCATTCTGGAAATGCTAAGGATGCAGTCCATTAAGGGTGGATTGGGCAATGTTTACGAATACGTAGGAGAAGGTGTAAAAAGTCTGGAAATCCCACAGAGGGCAACTATTACCAATATGGG
>CAYUJY010000144.1:0-4478 GCA_964445145.1 uncultured Peptoniphilaceae bacterium
TAGTTTTGCGTAAGTAGCTTCTATAGTCATATCCCACGACTCCAATACCCCTTTGTTAGAATGAAGAAAATGACCTGCCGTATATGTATCTAAATTGCTCCCATCAAAAAGCGCCTGAGTGCATACAACGATTATTTTGTCCTTCTCCAATGCTCTGGCTATGGAATCTAAAAGTCTGTTGGGAATTCCTGCCACTCCGAAACACTCCACTATGATTGCTCGGTTGTTGGCAGTCGCCCTATCGAAATATTCCTCTGTTATACCAGGAAATATTTTTATTATACAAATATCGTCTGAAAGTTTATCATATACTTTAAACTCGCCTTCGCTTTTCGTACACAAAATATTGTACCTAATGGTATCAGCATATATGTTTGCAATTGTGGGATAATTTATACTTTCAAAGCCTGCATAGTCCATGCTTCTTACTTTTTTAGCCCTAGTGCCTAATATTACCTTGGAATTAAATACCACGTAGACGCCGGGTATCGTATTTTTTGCTGCAAATAAACATGCATCATACAAATTCTTAGTTCCATCTGTGATTTCATTTCCTATGGAATATTGGGAACCAGTTATTACGACAGTTTTTGTAAGATTTTGTATTAGATATGACAATGCCGCAGCAGTATAGCTCAGTGAGTCTGTGCCATGGGTGATAACAAATGCATCATAGTTATCATAATTATCTACAACCGTGTTTCTAATCGTTTTCCAGTCGCTAATAACTAAGTCCGTACTATCGATATTCATAATATTTTTTATATCGATTTCGTAATTTGTAGTTAAGGAAGGCACATATTCTAATAGATTGCTGCCTTGTATTCCAGGCGTCAATCCCTCCCCCATATCCACGCTAGCGATTGTTCCACCAGTAGTGATGAGTAGCAGTTTTTTCAAATTTTCATTCTCCTCATTAAGCATTCTATGACCCTTTGTACAGGTGGTCAGCAGCATATGAAAACTAATTTACTCTCCTATCCTAGAGATAGAAAACGTTACCCTACTATAATAATACACCTACACGAGCTTATAATCAAATACTTATAAATATATAATTACTATAATTCATTTGTTATAATGGTTATATCACATTCTGAGGAGAAGTTATGTTTAAAAATTACCAAATTATTTTAGAAATAGTTAAAGAGGAAAGCTTTTCCAAAGCTGCTGAATCTTTATTCGTATCTCAGCCGTCCTTAAGTGCCATAGTAAAGCGTCTAGAAGATAAAATTGGATATAAAATATTTGATAGAAGTAGTGTTCCCATCAGACTTACGGAGGTAGGAGAGCAATATATCAAAGCATCGGAGAAAATTCGAGAAGCAGAATTGGACTTTGAAAATTATTTAAGCGACCAATCTGTAATGAAAAAAGGCTCATTAGTAATTGGTGCGCCATATTTGTACTCTGTGCACATCCTAAGACCAATGGTTCAAAACTTTATCGAAAAATATCCCTATGTCCAAGTTTCCATATATAGTGGCAATTCTTTCGATTTGGTAAACGATTTGGAAGACTCAAAAATAGATCTTCTTTTTGATAATAAGCAGCTTTCTGAACAAAAATACGAAAGACTTCACTACAGTACTGAATACTTAGTATTGGCAGTTCCAAAGAAATTTGTAATAAACAATTCACTTGGTATCTATGCACTTACAAAAGCTCAGATACTGAGTGGAGACCATCTCAAGCCCGAAGTGAAGAGCGTCCCCATCCTAAAGTTTTTAAACACGCCGTTTATACTTATGAGCAAGGGAAATGACACGCGCACTCGGAGCGACATCATTTTTAAGCGTTTTAAATTTTCACCAAAGGTGGTTATGGAACTTGACCAGTTAGTAAACCTATATAGTTACACCATCGGTGGAGTAGGTGCAGCTATTGTAAATGACACAGTGATTGGAAAAATTCCCGATGAGGATAATTTAATTTTTTATAAAATTGATGCCTTCGAAACAATTAGAGAGGTATGTTTTTATAGAAAAAATAATAAATATCTAAAAAAATCCGTAGCTACATTTTGGAATGAAGCTACGGATTATATCAAAGGTTTAGAAAGTGCGGAATTATAGAAAAAACTTCATTGGGAGTTGTTATTGCTAGACTCCCAATGAAAACTAATATTTATCTAGAAATTCCCTTATGGAATTTTCGTACAGACTTCTTTCTTCCTCCCTTATCATGACGTGGGGGCTAGTCTCTGAAGTGACTAATTCCTTTTTGTCATGGTGGATTGAATTGTATAAATCAATTCCCATGTGTTCTGGTGTTACAGTGTCTACCTTTGAATTAAATATTAAGGTAGGTGTATTGGTGTCTTTTAACCAATTTGCTGCATTTGTATCATCTAGACTAAAGCCCAGTTTGATTCTACTTGCTATATCTCCCGTAAGCATCATGTAGGATGTGGGTATTCCCTGCTCCCGTTCGAATTCACCTAGTATGTCTTCTAGAAATTCCTTTACGTCACTCACTGGACAATCTAATATTAGATAGTTTATGTTGGATTCATGCCTGCCCAAAGCCATGGCAGCGCTGGCACCTCCGTAGGACGCACCCCAGAGGAGTAGCTTGTTATCCTTTCCCACAATAATTCTAGCATAATTTACAGCATCCAAGATATCATAGCTTTCAAAAATACCAAAAGTATTTGAATCAGCCATATTATCTCCAGAATTTCTTTGGTCAATAGCTATTACATCGTAGCCTAATTCTAGGAATATGGGAACTGTAGATATAACTGTTTCCTTCGTGCCACCCATTCCATGCACCATAACTGTGATATTTTCATTATTACCTTCCCTTACATGTAGTGCAGGTATCTGGTGGTAATATTCAGAAGAAGATATCTGAATTTCTTCCATATTATAGAATTTTTTAAAATTCTCGAACTCTTCTCTAAAATTTTCTCGGTTTGCTAGGGTTTGTTCTCTAGTCATGGCATTGGTGTAACCATCGACTACAGATACTCCAATGAAAGCACTAATTCCTATTCCGCCAATTATCATAACCATAAGAATTAAGATAAATACTACTTTAATAAACTTTTTCAAATTAACATCACCTATAGTGAATAATAACACAAGATAAATAAATTAATATTTAATAATAAAATTTTACATAATAAATGTGGTTTAAGCACATCGCCTAAACCACATACTTAGTTATAAAATTTATATCAATATTATTTCTCACTTACCCACATATCCTAGGTTTTTAGATATCTCTGCTGCAGCCATTTTCATATCAGAAATTATTATATCAACATCCTTCGTCATATGTTTCTTTATCATAATGGTGATACTAGAATTTACATCCCCATGCATATTGTAAAGCGGAGTTGAAATTGCGAGAATTCCCCTCTCCATTTCCTCATCGCAAACTCCATATCCATTTTCCTTGGATAGAAGAATATCTTTTAATATTTCTTCCCTGTCCAATTTAGTATTTTCTGTGTATCTAAATCTATTTTCCCCATCCAAAATTCTATTGATTTCTTGAAGGTCCTTTTGGGATACGATAATTTTTGCACTTGCTGCACAATAGGCAGGCATAACGGTTCCAACTTTTACATAATACTTTGTACCCATGGAATTATTTACCATGTCTACGCACACGACCTTGTCGTTTTCAAAAACTGATATAAATATGAGCTCTCCATATTTCGTGCTTAGTCTTTCCATCACAGGTTTAGCAATTTTAATTAAATCCAAATCGTTTAACAACCCAGATGCTATGGTGATTATCCCCACCCCTAAACCGTATCTCTTGGTGATGGTATCTTGCATCACTAAGTTTTTTGCTTTAAGGGCATTCAAAACCCTGTGGGTCGTACTAAGTGGAAGGGCAATTTTGGTCGAAATATTGTTGATGCCCATTCCCTCCTTGTGATTACTTAGTAAGTTGAGAATATCCACAATTCTGTCTACAGTTTGCATACTAATACCTAGTTAAAAAGATTAGGTAAGAACAATGATACCTGTGGAACATAGGTTATTACTAGCAACGCTAATATATTTACAATAATAAATCTCATAAGTCCTGGCATCATCTCGACCATGGTCAGTTTGCTGATGGATGCAGTAACGTAAATATTAAGTCCAAATGGTGGTGTAAATTGTCCAACCGCTAAGTTGGCTATTACCACCATACCCAAGTGAATAGGGTCTATTCCCAGTGCCATGGCCATAGGGTACACTATTGGCATGGTTATGATTATAGCCGCAGTAGCGTCCATAAACATTCCCATAATTAACAGTATTACGTTTAAAATCATTAGGAATACTATACTGGAATTTACGCCTGCAAGTAATTGCGTAGTTACAAATTGTGGTACTTGTCCAATGGTTAATAGCCAGCCTAATGCTTGGGCTGATGCGATAAGGACCAATACCTGTGCTGATGCAACTGCCGAATCTCTACAAATCACATAAAAATCCTTCCAGGTGATTTCTTTATATACGTAAATTCCTATT
>CAYUJY010000145.1:0-4384 GCA_964445145.1 uncultured Peptoniphilaceae bacterium
TGTTTTCATAAATTACAATCCAATTGGAGTAAAATTAAAAAAATATTACATAAAAAAAGAACCCATCCCTTGGACAAGTTCCCACTTAAAAATATTAATTTCCCTTTGCAACTTCTACTAGCTTTGTGAATGCTGCTTCATCATGAATAGCAAGCTCTGATAGCATTTTTCTGTTGATTTCAACGTTAGCCTTCTTAAGACCATTGATAAATTTAGAATAGCTCATGCCGTTTAATCTAGCTGCCGCATTAATTCTTTGAATCCAAAGAGCTCTAAAGTCTCTTTTTCTATGCTTTCTACCAATATAAGCATAGTTTAATGATTTCATTACAGCTTGGTTAGCTACCTTAAATAGCTTACTTTTCGCTCCAAAATAACCTTTAGCTTGCTTTAATATTTTCTTATGTCTTTTTCTTGTATTTACGCCTCTTTTAACTCTAGCCATTTCTTTCTCCTCCTATTATGGAATCATATTTCCTATTCTCTTCATATCGCCTTCGCTCACAAGTGAACCTTTTCTACGTTTTCTAATAGTCTTAGGAGATAGCTTACCTGTCATGTGAGTCTTTCCTGATTGGAATCTTCTAAGTTTACCGGTTCCGGTTCTTTTAAATCTCTTTGCGGAACCTCTATGTGTTTTCATTTTTCCCATATTAATTTCCTCCTATTTATCTTTTTTTGGAGATAAAAACATAGTCATGTTTCTACCTTCTAATTTGGCATTTCTGTCCACGGTAGCAATTTCTCCTACAATTTCAAGAAAATCATCAAGCACGACCTTGCCTAGCTCAGTATGCCCCATCTCTCTACCTCTAAATCTTACGGATACTTTTACTTTGTCTCCGCTATTCAGGAATTCAGCAGCACGTTTCGCCTTAACTTGCAAATCATGAGTATCAATATTTGGTGTAAGTCTGATTTCCTTCATGGTCATAGTTCTTTGATTTTTCTTAGACTCTTTAGCTCTTTTAATTTGATCATATCTATATTTGCTATAATCCATGATTTTGCAAACTGGTGGTTTAGCAGTCGGTGCAATGCAAACTAAATCTAAGCCTTTTTCCTCAGCTAGCTCTTGCGCCTGTTTGTTTGTTACAACTCCCATCTGATTGTTCTCATCGTCAATCAATCTTACTTCCTTGTCTCTGATTTCATCGTTAATCTGTAGTTCCTTTATGTGACACACCTCCGGTCAAAATAAAAAATGCGGGTAAAAGCCCCGCATTAAAATAATTACATCGTAAATAATTAGTTTATAACCTTTTCGCGTCAGCTGGAAGGTGAGAAGCGGTACTTCTACTTTGTACTGTACTATTAAACCATATCCAATGGCTTTTGTCAAATATTTTTGAAATTATTATTGTTTTATATCTCAGCTATCCTTGCTCTCAAGAGTTCTATAGCAACTTTGTTTTGTCCACCTTCAGGGATAATGATATCAGCATATCTTTTAGAAGGCTCTATAAACTGGAAATGAGCAGGTCTAACCGTCTTTAGGTACTGGGTGATTACAGAGTCTACGGTTCTTCCTCTCTCGTTTATGTCCCTGAGAACTCTTCTTATGATTCTCATGTCCGAATCCGTATCTATATAAACTTTGATATCCAACAAATCTCTAATCTTTTCCTCAAATAGAATCATCAATCCCTCAATTATTATAACCTCTGTGGGCTCGACCAAAATTGTATCTTTGGTTCTGTTATTTTCTTCAAAGTTATAGATTGGTTTATTTATTGATTTACCTGATATTAAATCTCCTATATGCTCATTCATTAACTCATGGTCGAAGGCTGAAGGATGATCATAGTCTGTCTTAAGTCTTTCTGAGAAGGACATATCACTTTGGTCCTTGTAGTACGAGTCCTCCTCGATTATGGAAAGTTTATGCTTTGGTACTAAATTGGAAATCTCTTTTACTATCGTAGATTTCCCAGAACCTGAACCACCACAGATTCCTATAATCGTCGGTTTAATTTTATTATTCATCTAATTCTTTTCTCAATAAATAAAATTGTTCCACAGGTTGCGCCATTTTCATTTTAAGGATTTGTTGTGCATGTGGAGCTACATCTATTTCTTCGCCCTTATGATTTTCCATATACTCGATTTTTTGAGTGAAGTAGTCCACACCTGGTCCGAATACTTCTATTTCGTCTCCAACAAACATTCTATTTCTCTGTTCTATAGTAGCCATCATAGTTTCTTCGTCATAATCTAACACCATTCCCAAAAAGTCATATCCCCTAATGTAGGAGTTATTTGAATATATTTGGGCATCTGTAGTTGGTCTTCCATAGAAAAATCCAGTCGTAAAATCCCTATGACTCGCCTTTTTAATTTCGTCTAAAAGCGCAGAATCAAACTTATAGTTCTCTGGGTCTTTATAGTATGCATCTAGAGCCATGCGATAACTTCTAAGGACCGTCGCTACGTAGTATTGACTCTTTACCCTACCTTCTATTTTTAAACTATATATACCTGCATTAAGCATGTCTGGAAGATTTTCAATCATACACAAATCCTTAGAATTCATAATGAAAGTTCCATCATCAGTCTCATCGATTGGAAAATATTCTCCAGGTCTCTTTTCTTCCACAAGATAGTATTTGTATCTGCACGCATGAGAACAATCACCTCGATTGGCATCCCTTCCAGTCATGTAGTTTGAAATTAAACATCTGCCTGAATAAGACATACACATGGCACCATGAACGAAGGTTTCAATTTCTAAATCCTCTGGAATTTTATCCGTGATTTCCTTAATTTCCTTTAGGGACAATTCCCTTGCCAAAACTACCCTAGATGCACCTAGATTGTACCAAAACATTACTGTCTCATAGTTGGTAACGCTGGCTTGCGTACTTATATGGATAGGCATATTTGGTATTGCTGCTTTACATTTCATAAATACGCCAGGGTCCGCTACCAATACCGCATCTACACCGGCATCTTCCAACTCCTTAGCATATTCTTCCAGTCCGTGGAGGTCATCGTTATGTGGCACGATATTTAAAGTCACATAGACCTTAACGCCCCTCTCATGTGCAAAGTCCACACCTTCTTTAATTTGCTCGATTTTAAAATTCTTTGAAGCCTTCCTCAGCCCAAAGCTTTCTCCACCTAAGTATACGGCATCTGCACCGTATAATACTGCCATTTTCAGTTTGTCTAAATCGCCTGCTGGCGCTAGTAATTCTGCTTTTCTCAATTTAACCTCTCATTGATAATAATATCCCATCGCCTATTGGAATTAGGGTGGAATTTATTTCATCCAAATTCATCACATAGTCTATGAAGCTTTTTAAATTTCTTACAATAGTAATTTTTCTTTTTTCGACCAACGTTTCAGATGCAACCATGCCCTTATATAAAACATTGTCGCATACGATTATACCCTTTGGTGAAAGTAGCTTCATAGCTTCATCAAAATAATATCTATATTGTCCCTTTGCTGCATCAATAAATATGAAATCAAAACTATTATCCAAAGTTTTAATAACTTCTTTTGCATCACCTAGCTTTATTTCAACCTTCTCAGTAAAGCCAGCTTTTTCAAAATTTTCCCTTGCGATATTTACCATTTCCTCTTTTATTTCTAGGGTGGTAAGTTTTTCTATGCTGTCATCAGATTGCAAAAGTAGTATTCCACTATATCCTATTGCAGTCCCAACCTCTAATATTCTCTTTGGTTTGGAGTATGACACCAATGTACGTAGGAATTGACCCACTTCTGAGGTAATGATGGGCACGTGATTAAGGTGCGCATATTCCTCTAGTCGGGTCAATAATTCATTTCGTTTTGGGACTACGCTTTTAACGTAGTTTTCTATTACTTCGGTATTGATATTGTTCATTATACTTCCATTATTATTGGTAAAATCATTGGCTTTCTCTTTATTTCTGCATAAATATATTCTTTTAAGCCATCTTTTATATTATTTTTTAAAGTATTCCAGTCTAACCTTCCAGTATTTTCAGCATTTTCAATAATAGCAGAAACTACACTTCTAGCTTCGTCCATTAAGTCACCTGATTCTCTTACATAAACGAATCCTCGGGAAACTATATCTGGTCCTGAAATAACCTTTTTTTCTTGTTTGGATACTGTGAGTACCACGACTATAAGTCCGTCTTCTGATAACCACTTACGGTCTCTTAAAACAATATTTCCAACATCACCTACGCCCAAGCCATCTACCATAATATTTCCAGCTGGTACTGGTTCTCCATAGGTCATACCTTCTGAGTCAAATTCTACACAATCGCCATTTTCTAGCATTAGAATATTTTCTTCAGGCATTCCCAATTGCATTGCCAAATTTGCATGGGCATTCATGTGAATTACTTCTCCATGTGCAGGTATTAAATATTTTGGTTTAGTAAG
>CAYUJY010000146.1:0-4366 GCA_964445145.1 uncultured Peptoniphilaceae bacterium
TTATACGAATTAGAAAGTTTATGAAAGTGTCGCAATTAATATTGCAATTCAGCATTTACAATATCTGGATCTGAAAAGGTTGGTACTAACTTTTCAATTATTCCTATAATATAGTCTTTTTCTAAATCATTTTTCAACAATATTGATTTTAAGTTATCGTAAAATTCATTTATATCAAATTCTATGGGGTGGGCTATATGGATTAGGTCATTTTCTGTCTTTTCTAATCCTTCTTCAGCCATTAGTTTTTCTTCAAATAGTTTTTCTCCAGGACGTAGCCCTGTATATACTACTCTGATATCCTCGTCTGGTATCATTCCTGATAGTTTTATTAGGTTTCTGGCTAGTAGGTCTATCTTTACTGGCTCTCCCATGTCTAAAACAAATATTTCTCCACCCTTCGCCATGTTTCCGGCTTGTAATACTAAACTGACAGCTTCTTCTATGGTCATAAAATATCTTATTATATTAGGATGGGTTACTGTAACGGGTCCTCCGTTTTCAATCTGTTTTTTAAATAATGGTATTACTGAACCGTTGCTCCCCAGTACGTTGCCAAATCTAACTGCGACAAATTCTGTGCAATAATTATTTTGTATGTTTAAAATATTCTTAGAGTCAAATAATACTGTGTTGACTCCCCTATCATTTGTTGAAACTTGTGGTAAAAGTTCGTATCTCTTTTCTTTTAAGATTGCATCCATACTTTGTACGATTTTTTCTGCAATGCGTTTACTGGCTCCCATAATGTTTGTGGGATTTACAGCCTTGTCTGTGCTAATTAGCAAAAACCTTTGAGCTCCATATAGTAATGATGCTAATGCGGTATAATATGTTCCAGCTACGTTGTTCTTTATCGCCTCCATTGGGCTATCTTCCATCAATGGAACGTGCTTGTGAGCTGCTGCATGATACACTATGTCAGGTCTGTATGTCTCAAATATATGCTGCAATCTTGGGAAATCCCTAACTGAACCTATCAATGTTTTAAATTTAAGTTCAGGGTAGTTATATTTTAATTCATTTTCAATATCATATGCATTATTTTCATATATATCAAATATTAGTAGGAGTTTAGGGTTGTACTCTGCTATCTGTCTGCAAAGTTCGCTACCTATGCTTCCTCCACCGCCCGTTACCAATACGGTTTTATTTTTTATATATTTGAATTTCTCTTTATCTAACAGTTTTATGGGTTCTCTTCCCAACAGGTCTTCTATGTCTACGTTTCTGAAGTTTGAGACTGTTACTTCACCACTAACTAGTTGATAAAATCCGGGTAATGTTTTTAATTCACAGCCGGTGTCTTTGCATATATTTAGTATTTCTTTTTTATCTTCTGATGATACGCTTGGTATAGCAAATAGTATGGTATCAATTTTATACTTCTCTACACTTTCTTTTATTAAATCTCTTCCGCCTACTATTGGTATCCCTGAAATGTATCTACCCCACTTATTTTTATCGTCGTCAATAAAGCATTGGGTGTTGTAGTTTGTTTCTTTTGTTCTGCTTATATCTCTCTCTGTTAGTTCACCTGCTGAACCCGCACCTATTATCATGGTATTTTTGAGATTTGATGTATTTGTCAGTTTTTCTTTTCTTTCTTTTTGCTTGATAAAAAATCTATAAAAGAATCTTGAAAATACTGTTAGTCCATATTGCAAGGTGTACCCGAAAAAGTAATATGATATTGGCATTCTTCCGAAAATAAGTGTAATTCCTATCACATGAAATGCTATTGAGGCTAAGTTCGCAATGGTAATTTGGAATAATTCTGTATAACTTACGTATTGGAGCACCATTCTATATAGTTTAAAGTATGAAAAAATAAATAATACGAATAGTGAATTAAGGGGTGCAAAACTAACAAATATATTCAAATAATGTTTCGGTATCTCTGAGTAGATAAAGTCAAACCTTAAGAATAACGCAGCAAAAAATGATACATTGACAATTATGATGTCAATGATCATAAATATTAATGTTTGCATCCTTTGTTTATTTTTGAATAGATCTTTTAAATATTTCATATCGCACCAATTTAATATTTTATTGTAATTTTAGAAACATTTTACTTTGGTATTAGTTTACGCAATTTTTCAGTTTATTTCAATAGATAATTGTAATTATTATATATTATATTCGTTTGATTATTTCTATTGTATAACCACTTAATTAATCTTGTGAAAATAGGTACTTTAATGAGATAGAGTGTCATTATAAAGTATATTTTAGTAAATTTTTACTGATAATAGTAAATATTTACATGTTTATTTATGAATATTATACTAAATATAGAGTATTAAGGGAAATTATTTTATGATTTTAAATAAATATGCTTTTGTGAATATTTGAGTAGTGGGGGGTTATGTTTGTTTATGGGAATTTATTTAGGAGAATTGAGTATTGATGGGTATCAACCCCTCAGTCTCCTTTCGTCGACAGCTCCCCTGCAGGGGAGCCAAAAGAGTTACATTATTGTATCGGGTGGACATTTGTTGGATGTGTGGTACGTACTGGGCGTCTGTAGGGCCGCCCGCACGCGCCCGCACGATAAGCTTCACTTGTATATTGTAGCGGGTGGCCCTATTGGACACCCATGTTACGAAGTGAAGATTAATACAAAATAATAAATCAAAAGGTATTAATGATTCTTAATACCTTCGGGGATACTTCTGCCGGGTAGACATTTGTTGAATGTGTGGTACATACTGGGCGTCTGTAGGGCCGCCTGCTACGATGGGCTTATACTTGTATTGAGAGAAATTTTGTAGGGTTGGTGTGTTTGTTTATGGGAATTTATTTCAGATAATAGTGTATTGATGGGCATTGACCCCTCAGTCTCACTTCGTCGACAGCTCGCCTGCAGGGGAGCCAAAAGAGTTACATTATTGTATGTGTGGTACATATTGGGCATGTTCGCTACGACGCTGAAAGCACAATATAAAAAATACCCATCGGAAAATTTCCGATGGGTAAAAGTTGTTGAATTAGAATGCTATTTGCATGCTTAGTGCTATTATACATAGAAGTGCAGCTGCTGGTACGTATAGGAATTTTCCTATATTGTGCCATGTGTCTCCATACTTCTTTTTTGAACCTTTATTTATCTCTTCCATTAGGTCTTCTTTTTTCATTATCCAGAACCATGAGAATGCACCTATGGTTGCTCCGATTGGAATTATGTAAATACTTACTAAGTCCATCCAAGGTCCCCAGCTGGATATTGGTTCCATGAAAACTCCTATTCCAAAACAACCTACCAATAATGCTATTAATACCGGTAATCTCTTTAGATTTGGAAACTTCTTCATTATGGATTCTATTACTACTTCATACATATTTTGTAGTGAGGATACACCTCCAAATACTACTGCAGTGAAGAGTATTATTGCAAATATTTGTCCCAGTGGCATTTCTTGTAATATTTTAGGCATTACTACAAATAGTAGTCCAGGTCCTGCTGCAACGTCCATATTGTAAGCAAATACTGCTGGAATCATTACTAGGGATGCAATCATAGCTGCTATAGTGTCGAATAAAGCTGTGGATTTTGCTCCACCTATTATATCTTCACTATCTGATAAATATGCACCGTAAACGATCATACCTGAGCCTGTTACTGAAAGTGAGAAGAATGCTTGTCCCATTGCTGTTACCCAAACCATTGGGTCAAACAACTTGTCCCAAGTAGGAGTAAATAGGAATTTATATCCTTCGATTGCTCCTGGAAGAAGTGCTACTCTAACTGCCAAAATTACGAATAATATAAAGAACAGCGGCATCATTATCTTGTTTGTCTTTTCTATGCTCTCTGCACCCAATGTGAGTGTCAACAGTGTACCTATAACAACTATTAGATGGTAAGGTACTACTGAGAATTCTGTGAGCGCAAATGACTCAAACCAAGTGTTTGTATCTACGGTCATAATTGAACCCGTGAGTGATTGTGTAAGTGCCTTAAGTACATATGATATGATAACCGCATACCCAATAGCTATACACAAACTACCTATTAGTGGAATCCAACCTACAATCTTTCCAATGCCTTCGTTTCCACCGGATTTCCACGCCATTTCATAGGCACCCACTGTACCGGTCTTTGCCCTTCTTCCCACGGCGTATTCCGCTGAAAGACCTACATAGCTAAATAATATAATGAATGTAAAATATGGAACCAAGAATGCAAAGCCACCATTCATTCCTAGCTTGTATGGGAATCCCCAAACATTTGCCATACCTACTGCCGATCCTACACAGGCTAAAACAAAGCCCCACTTACTTTTAAATTTCGATTCGCTCATTTTTTTCTCCTTAATAGGGGATTATTGAGATTGCGATACCTTATCAGGTATCGCAATCA
>CAYUJY010000147.1:0-1277 GCA_964445145.1 uncultured Peptoniphilaceae bacterium
AAGTATAGGAAAGAAAGAAATTGAAGATATGATAGAAGAAGATGGAGAGGCAGAAGTGGTTTGCCATTTTTGCAACACAAAATATCATTTTTCTGAAGAGGATTTAGAAAAACTAATAATTAATTAACAAAAGTAGTTGACAATTATTTGAGTTTGTTATATACTAAATATTGTTCTGTTCCGCTCAATAGCTTAGTCTATGGGGCGTACATATACAATGCCCGGATAGCTCAGTCGGTAGAGCAGCAGACTGAAAATCTGCGTGTCGCTGGTTCGATTCCGGCTTCGGGCACCATTTACCATTTGTTATTTAGCAAATGGTTTTTTCATAGGGGCGTAGTTCAGTTGGTGGAACGTCGGTCTCCAAAACCGAATGTCGAGGGTTCGAGTCCTTTCGCCCCTGCCATAATTAAAGTCTGTAGATATTTTGTCTACAGACTTTTTTGTTGTGTAGAAACACGTACTATATAGCTATTTTTACACGACATGAATAATTAAGATAATTTATATAATAAATTTAATGAAATAATTTATTAACACACACTTAAAGATTGACATTGATCTTTAAATATAATAAAATTTCAACATTGGAGGTGAAAACATGCATATTGATAAAGCATTGGGAATAATAAATAGAGATAGTAAAGTTATTCCGGAATTTTCTAGGATTAAGTATTTTCCTTTCGTTATAGCAAAGGGCAATGGAGCTATTGTTGAAGATGTTGATGGCAATCATTATATAGATTTTTTATCTTCTGCTGCTGCTCTAAATACTGGTCATTCTCATCCGAGGGTTGTGGAAGCAATAAAAGAACAAGTAGATAAATATATCCACTATACTTCTGCTTACATTTACTCTGAAGAGATGGTAAAGCTTGCTGAAGAGTTAAATAAAATTACTCCAGGGGACTTCAATAAGACTGTAAGCTTTGGTTTAACGGGATCTGATGCAAATGACGGTGCTATAAAATTGGCAAGGGCATATACTGGTAGAAGTAAAGTTATTTCATTTATAGGTGGATATCATGGGTCAACTTATGGAGCTATATCTTTAACGGCGATTAGCTTAAATATGAGAAGAAAGATTGGACCATTGTTACCTGATATACACCATATTAAGTTCCCTGATATATACAGGACAGAAAATATGGACCCAGTTAAGGCGACGAAAGATGCTATAGATAGTTTTGAAGTCATGCTGAATAGCTATTTGCCAGCAGAAGAAATTGCTGCAGTAATAATGGCATCTCCGTCAAGACTACCCTTAATAGATAACT
>CAYUJY010000147.1:1287-4352 GCA_964445145.1 uncultured Peptoniphilaceae bacterium
ATGGAGCCAATACAAGGTGACGGTGGGTTGTTAGTTCCACCTCAAGAGTATATGGATTGGATATCAAAGTTCTGCAAAGATAATGGAAGTCTCTTTATTTCAGAAGAAGTTCAACAAGGTATGGGTAGAACAGGTAAGTGGCTTGGTATAGATCATTTTGGAATCGAGCCTGATATCGTTCTTAAGGCAAAAAGCATTGCATCGGGTCTACCACTTAGTGCGATAATTGGTAGGGAAGAGATTATGGACTCCCTAGGGGCACCTGCTCATCTATTCACCATGGGTGGTAATGCCACCAGTGCTGCTGCTGCGCTTGCGACAATTGATGTAATTAGGGAAGAAAATCTTTTAGAACATTCGACTTTGATGGGGGAACATATAAAGTCTGAGTTTAAAAAGATGGCTGAAAAATATGAGATGATCGGTGATATCAGAGGTCATGGGCTATCCATTGGAATAGATTTGGTGAAGGACAGAGTTACTAAGGAGCCTCATAGGGATGCTGCTACTAAGATTTGCTATCGTTGCTATGAAAAAGGTTTGATTTTAATATTCCTTGCGGATGGAGTTTTGAGAATACAACCACCTTTAGTTATTTCTAAAGATGAGATTGACAGAGCTTTAGTTATAATTGAAGAGAGTATTAAAGATTATTTAGACGGAAAAATTTCCGATGAAGTATTAAAGTTTGCAAAAGGCTGGTAATCCAGTACATTATATTTTGGGAGAAAAATTATGTGGAAAAAAATAAGAAAAATGGTTGTTCCAGCTTTCGTGTTCCAGTCGGTTGTAATTGCAGGTGGCTATGGAACGGGTGCTGAGTTAAAAGAGTTCTTTTTAAATTATGGAGCTCTGGGTGGATTAGTTGGAATGATTTTTATTTCGATGATTATGTGGTCGGTAATATGTGCTGCAAGCTACGAGTTTGCGAGGGTTTTTCAAACTTTCAACTATAGATCTTTCTTTAAAGAGCTATTAGGAAAGTTTTGGTTCCTCTATGAAATATGCTATATCGTCCTATTGATGATAGTTCTAGCAGTAATAGCTTCCAGTTCAGGAGAAATATTACAAGAGCTATTTGGTTGGGATTTTAACGTAGGTGTAGGTCTTCTAATGGTTGGTATAGTTGCATTGGTTTATTTTGGAACTGAGGCAATTGAAAATGTACTTTCATTTTGGTCCTCTGTACTATATGCAGTGTATATTTTGTTTATGATTTTAGTTTTTGTAAACTATGGTTCAACCATTATAAACAATTTACAAACTGGAACTTTTGAACCTGGATGGGTAATGGGAAGCTTTAAGTATGGCATTTATAACCTAGGAATAATCCCAGCAGTTTTATTTACGCTAAGAGATTTTGAATCTAGATCTGACGCTGTTATATCAGGAGTTTTATCAGGAGTTATAGGAATTTTACCTGGAATATTTTTATTCCTTTCCATGCTTGGATTCTATCCAGAAGTATTAAATGCTCCTGTTCCTACAGTTTTCATGTTGGAAAGTTTGAAAATGAATTGGTTAAACATCGTATTCCAAATCGTATTGTTCGGAACATTTATCGAGACGGGAACTGGTTTTATATTTGCAGTTACTGAGAGAGTAGATGAAGCATTGGTGGATAGTGGCAAGAAACCTTCCAAGGCTATCTCAATGGCATTGACAATTGGACTTGTAATCATGGGAATTGCAATTTCTCAATTTGGATTGCTTGCACTTATTGCAAAGGGATATGGTACCATAACATGGGGCTTCTTCTTCATTTACGTAGTACCTGTTATGACAATTGGTATATATAAAGTGAATAAAGAGATGAAGAGAAGAAAATCAGCTGCTTAAACAATATACCATCGATTTATTTAAGTCGATGGTATTTCTATCTGCATGGGAGGATAAATGTATAAAATTAGAAAGAGTCTTTTAGATACTGAAAAGAAGTCTTATGTAAAAGAAGAAACAATCTACGATATAAAACTTAACTGCAATGAGGGAATAAATCCCTATGGATTTGATGAAAAATTACTAGAACAAGTGGATTTTAATTATGAAATGTGGATGAATTACCCATATCATGGACCACTGAGAGAAGCTGTAATAAAGTATTGGGAAAAATTCGTTAACCTTGAGAAAGAAAATATTATTTTTAGCCAAGGTAGTATGGGCTCACTACATTCTATTTGTTCACTTTTTTTAACTGAGAACCCAAAAGTAATTGGATTTGTACCTCAATTTACGGAGTTTGTTACCAATTTACTAGCCATGGGATATGAATATGTAGGTGTACCATTAAAAGCAGAAAATAATTATCGTATGGTTATCGAGGATTTGATTTCTCAAATTGATGAAAGCTACAGTTTTGTATATTTGGACAATCCAAATAATCCAACTGGATATTATTTGGAGCTTGATGATGTTAGAAGGTTGTTGGAGCACGCGAAATCTAAGAAAGTTTTTGTCATTGTTGATGAAGCCTATGGAGATTTTGTCGAAAACTCTCGTTCTTCGGTTAATTTATTGGAAGAATTTGATAACCTAATATCCGTGCGAACTATGTCCAAGGGGTTTGGATTAGCTGGAGCTAGACTGGGATATATCATAGCTAACAAAACAATAATAAATTACTTGGATAAATTACAAGATCCCTATGTAGTACCAGGGCCTGTAGTAAAGCTAGGTACCTTACTTCTTCAAAATGAGCATTATATTGAAGGAACCATGAAAAAGATATCTAAGTCTAAGAAATCTTTAAGAAATACTTTAGGTGAAAATTTAAAAATGGCAGAAACTATTGATGAATGTCCAATCGCACTTTTATATCACATCAATGAAAGTGTGGACCTAGCCCATGAATTTGGATTGAGGGGCGTAAGTGTAATTTCAGGTGATGATTTCTACTCTTTAAAGAAAAATTGCTGTAGACTCAGGGTTCCAACTGAAGAAAAAATGGAAATTTTGTTGGATGTTGTAAAGGAAATCGAAAAAATATAAATTTTGAGAATATTAGCTGTCAATTACTATATGAAAAGTCTGTAATGATATTAAAAGGGCATATAATATATTTTTAG
>CAYUJY010000148.1:0-4349 GCA_964445145.1 uncultured Peptoniphilaceae bacterium
CGTAATAACAGTAGTATCAAAACCCATATCCTGCGCCACACTGGCAGTCAATCTGGAGCCTTGGAAATATGGTCTCGTCTCTGGAACGAATAGCTTTATATCCTTATCCCTTCGCTTTGAAACCCTCAACATCATACCAACTATGGTTTCACCGAAGCATTGAGTCATGATAGTTCCTTTGTTCGGAAATAAATCTACGAGAAATTCACCTACGATTTCCATTGTTTCATATCTTCTATTTAGTGATTCCAAGGTTCGTAAAAACATCGCTTTGTCAACAGGTTTCCCTTCATCCATCGCATCATAAGCTGCCTTTAAGCAACCATCCGTCACTTGTTTCATACGTTTTGCTGTGGTTGGTCTAGCGTTTGAAATAGTATGGGCAGCCTTTTCTAAAAATGCTTTCAACTCAGAACCGCTTAGGTTCCTGCCTTCGTACCCTGCCAATGCCATACCCATCCCTGCTGCCGTATATGGTCCCGCACTTTGGGTTACCATATCTGCTATTGCCTTAGCCACTTCCTCATGGGTATAACAAGTTACCAACTCCACCTTGGTCGGATATATTCTTCTATCTAAAATTCTGACTTTACCATCTTCATACCATGCTACATTTTCATATTGGAGCATAAATGCTAAATCTTGATCTCGTCTTTCCATCTTATTCTCCTTCCAGGATAAGCTCATTGAAGACATCAATTATGTCTTCGCCAGTCGAAATTTCGTTTCTTTCTTTTATAAATGAAATTCCTAGACCGATTAAAAGTCTCTCAGCCCATAATTTCCTATCGTTTGTATCCATTGTATTAAGTTCTAAAACCTTAGCGTCCCCAACCGTCCTTCTTATAATTTCCAATCCTGCCACACCCATGGAATATGCCATAACTTGGTTTACATAATTTTTTAGATATTCATCTGTCTTTCTAATTGGGTCGATTATTTTGTCTGAAGTTAGCTCCCTGATTAGCCCATATTTAAATCCGTCGAAAATTTCTAATACAGAATTTAATACCCACGTTTCAAATTCCACGGAATAATCATCCATATATCTGTTATAAGCTAATCCAAAAAACATATTTCCTATCACGTTTCCCACGTCATATCCAATTGGACCATAAAATGCAAACTCTGGGTCTATTACCTTTATTCCATTTTCATTTATAAAGATGGATCCCATATGCAAATCTCCATGGACTAAACCCTGCGCGTTGTTCATAAAATCTTCCTTCAGCCTGGCAACTTCCGTATGCAATTCAAAGTCATCATATAAATTTTCGCTGACAAATTTTTCATTTCCTGGAGTGATAACATTTCTTTCCTTGTAGTTTATGTATGGTTCAGTAAAAACTAAATCCTCAGAAATTTTACAAAGCTCGGGGTTTATCATATTGCCCACTTTCTGCTTTTTTACTTCTGCATCATCAAATAAATCTAAGGTTGGAGTTAAAACTCTCAACATAAACTCTGTTATTTCCTTGGAGAAATTCGGATATATTTTTCTATTTATCATTCCCTTTCTCATATTTACATATTCTGATACATCTTCCATGGCAATCACACACATTATCTCATCATAATCATATACTTCAGGAGAGAAGCCAGTAGCGACGTCATTGTACATTTTTAATATTGTTGCTTCAATTTTTGATCTTATTACTGATAGTGGACGACCTGATGAGCGCAATAGCACATCAGCTTGTTTTAAAATAATAGACTTTCCTGATTGTTCGTCAATAATTTTAAAAACGTAGTTTATGTTGCCATCTCCTATTTCTTCAACCCTCAAATGTCCTTCTTTTGGAAAATATCCCTTATCCTTCACGTACCCAATTATTGTTTCATTGTTCAGTAATTCGTGTTTGTCCCAAGTTTTCATATGTTACCCCTTTTTTATTTGCCCATAGGAGGCAAATCGCTTCACCATCAATTCCATTTCCTCATCGGATAATATTACTGGATTGTTGTTCATGGTCATTAAGTATATTTGGCTTACAAATTCAATCTCATCGGTTATATTTAAGGCATTTGCTAAATCCTTCGCCCCTGCTAGTAATCCGTGATTTGCAAGTAGAACTGCCCTTCTACCTTCCATTGCAATTTGTGCATTTTTTGCAAGTTCAGGTGTCCCAAAAGTTGCATATTTCGCACACCTAACGTCCTTGCCTCCTGCAACTGCTATAAGGTAATGTACTGCTGGTAAATCAATATTTAAGCAGGATAAGGCCGAAGTGTAGGTCGCATGGGTGTGAATAATCGCATCTATATCGTCACGATGCTTGTATATTTCAGAATGCATTCCAAACTCAGATGAAGGTTTAACATCACCTTCTATCACATTTCCATCTAAATCCATCAACACTATTTCCTCTGGCTTTATCTTATGGTACTCTATGCCACTTGGTGTTATGAGCATCATTTTTTCCCCTCGGATATATATGGATAGATTTCCTCCAGTGCCTTTGGTCAATCCCATCTCCACCATTTTATTTCCGTAATCTATAATTTCTTGTCTCTCATTTATGTATTTCATAAAGCCTCCTTATAGTGCTGCTAATTTTAATTTAAGCCTTAAGTCCCATGCTGTCAAGGGATTAAGTCTCCAATATAAAATAAATCACAAATAGACAATCAATCCACTTTCATGTAAACTTAACTTTATGATAATTGTAAATGAAAAATATAATTTCTCGGTTGAGGATGCACATAGCCACCTGAAAATTCCATTTAAGCTGGAAAATACTTATAAAAGACTTAATATTAAGCTAGACTTTGAGCCTGGCATTACTCCATTTCATATTACTAGACAAATTGCCGATAGTTTTGAGGCAGAATTTATTCCGGAAGAATATCGCGTTGGTGCTATGAAGGAGTTTATTGAAACAGTAGTGCTAGAGAATGTAATAACCACATCGCTAACCTACAACGAAAGCTACCTAGGAGCATGGCACAACAAATGTCCTAATCAAGATATCGTAATCTCTAGTAGTTACTCTTCTTTAGGATATGTTAAGCATGCCATAGAGCCTGGATGCTATGTTCTAACACTTTCACTCCACAGTATCAATTGTCCTGTGGAAGCTGTTTTGTCTGTGGAGGTGCAAGATGAATAATAAAGACATACAATATTATCCCATTGAGCTTCATGCCCACACAAATCACAGCGATGGAATATTTAGTGTTGAAGAGTTGATAAAACATGCTACCGAATTTGGATATGCGGGAATCTTTGTGACGGATCACAATACCATGTCCGCCCACGAGGAAATTAGCGATAAAAAACTAAATGAAGTCTATCCGATTTTTAAAGGCGTGGAGTGGACAACTTTCCATGGCCACATGCTTATTTTAGGATGTAATGATGTTGGAGATTGGACAACTGCTAATATTCATAACATGGATGAGTGTATAGCCAAAATAAAATCTAAAGAAAATGCTGTTATTGGTACAGCGCATCCCTTCTCCATCGGAAATCCCATATGTCCAGGCTGCCATTGGGAATATGTCATTAATGATTGGAATAACATTGATTTTATTGAAATTTATAACAGTTCAAATCCACAAGACGTATATTGGAACGAAGAAGCATATGAATTTTGGGTCAATAAACTAAATGAAGGATATAAAATTGCAGCAACTTCAGGTAGGGATTGGCATTATAAGGAATGGAAAAACATGAATGTCGCCATAACCTATGTGGGAGTTGTGGGAATACTTTCAACGGCATCGGTAGGTTCTGCAATTAAAAATGGTAGGGTATTTACTACCCTAGGTCCAATTATGGAATTTGAAATTGTCCAAGATGGCAGCAGAATCCAGTTGGGAGATAGCATATCATCATTTAGTGAGCTGAAAATTACAATTAATATTAAAAGACCAGAGTTGAAATCCTTCAATAGTATGAATATTGTGCCAAAATATTTGCGTGTATTTAAAAACGATAGTTATATGGATTATCCCATGTCCTATGATACTACATTCGAAATAACTTACAGGCTTGAGCATGGATATGTTCGGTTTGAAGTGATTGGTGATTTTAATAAGAGAAGTCATATTAGACTTGTTACTACATCTCCAATTTATGTAAAATAAAGGTCGGCTAAGTTAACCACTTAAGCCGACCTTAAATTTACTCATGTCTTAATGCATCTATGGGATTTAACATTGCAGCTTTGTTCGCAGGGTAATATCTGAAGAATATTCCAATAAACATGGAAAATGATACTGCAACAATCATTGCTAGCACTGATGGAAATGTTGGAGATTTTATAAATACACTGGCAGCATATCCTGCTGCTCCGCCTAATAGCAGCCCGATAATTCCCCCTATTATACAAATAATCATACTTTCA
>CAYUJY010000149.1:0-4337 GCA_964445145.1 uncultured Peptoniphilaceae bacterium
CATTATCTTCTAAAGTTTTATTATCTAATTTCTTGATAATGTCATTTTTTTCTTCTGCTGAAATTGTCGATTGAATTCTCTTTAGCTTAAGGAATTGGTTGTTGATGTATATTAGTAACTCGTCGGAAGATAGGGCGATTATCTCACACAAGGCTTGGTCATTGGCATTTATGTGTATCAGATTTACCTTATCTAGGTTTGCAATCTCTGAAAACACCTGTCCGCTCAATCTTTCATTTTGGAAACTACTCCAATTTATGGTGAGTATCTCGAACTCTGGACTCAAATACACTTCCCTCTGGGTAGCTATAAAATCCACATTAAAATAAAATCTATCTCCAACTTGAAATGGTGTCCTGCTTTCATTTTTTATTATTTCCGATGTCTCCCATATTCCGTTTATGGGGGATGCTATTAAGTTGGGGCTTTTCGTGTCCGTCATAACAGATGTATCCACAACAGTACAGGAGGTTAAAAGCATCATAATAGCTAAAATCAATATTATGGATTTTTTCAATTTATGACACCTCCTACATTTTCATCGGGTATGATGATGGTTATCTTAGTTCCCTTCTCGTTGTCTGAATCTACATTTAGTTCCCCACCGTGGAGCTCAACTATTTCAGTGCTGATGGATAATCCCAATCCCGTATGACTTTTACTATGCTTGCCCTTATAAAACTTATCCTTAACCCTCAATAGTTCCTCAGGTGAAATTCCCGAACCCGTGTCTTTTATGGATACCACAATTTGTTTATGGACATTTCGCCTAGCAAATATTGAAACTATTCCCGGCTCATCCATAAACTTTATGGAGTTATCTAGAATGTTTATGAATACTTGTTTTAGTCTGTTTTTGTCCACCACAAATTCCCCTAAGCCATCTGCAAAATCACAAGATAGCACGTGGCCTTCGTTTAGTATCCGCGGTTTCATTTGGTCCACCATTTCCATAAGGAACTTTTCTACGTCCACATTATCTTTGTTTAAGCGTATTCTACCCGAAGTATATCTGGAGAAGTCTAACAATTCCTCCACCATATCCGATAGCCTATCCGCTTCCCCGACGATAATATCCAATCCCAAGTCCTTTATGCTTTGGTCTTTTAAATCGGCATTTTGCAAAGTAATAGCCCATCCCTTAATGGATGTAAGAGGCGTTCTCAGCTCATGGGAAATAGAAGAAATAAAGTCCGCTTTAATTTGTTCTTTTTTTACCAGCTCTTCTGCCATAAAGTTTATGGAGTCCGATACCTGCTCTATCTCATCGTTTGTATTTATCACACTTCTAACCTTCAGTTGCCCGCCAGCAATTTTCATAGCAACTTCATTCAGTTGCTTCAGGGGTTTCGTTATGGACCTAGATAGGTATATGGATATGAGATAGGCAGTTGCAATCGCGCCCACTCCCACCAAAATAAAAGCTACAGTCATTTTAAAAATGGCTTCATGTAGCTTGTCTAAGCTGATAATCATCCTCATAATCCCAATATTTTGATTTATGGAATTAACAATTGGCGTAGAGACTGCCATTACGGTTTCGTCTGAATAGTCTACTTTTCCCCTCCACACACCCTTTGTTCCATTTTTTGCCGTCGTAATATCAGGATATACAATGGGACCATTATATAAAACACCCAAGGAATCAAAAATTACGTTGGAATCCTTGTCTATTATCTGCACCTGGGCACTTCTGTTACTGAAGTACTGGCGTAGATTCGGATCCAATATCTCCGTGATATCTAGGGTGTCGCTTTTATACACTATGGAATTTATTGCATACTCGGAATTGTTCGTGACTATCTGTTCTAGGTTTAGGTAAGTTAGATGCCTTATCCCAATGACAATAAATAGCTCCAGTAGTATCACCGTAACGATAATAACCACCAAAAAATTCCTAAGTAGCCTATTTTGTATACTGTTTTTCAAACGTATGTTAATCATGTTTCCCAACTATATCCAACACCCCATACGGTTTTAATATATTTAGGACGAGATGGTTCATCCTCAACCTTCGATCTCAATCTTCTAATGTTTACATCCACAATTTTAGAATCGCCAATAAAGTCCTCTCCCCATACTGAATCGAGTATTTCGTCCCGAGTAAACGCAATATTTGGAGACTCTATAAACAGCTTCAATACGCTATACTCCGTCGGAGTTAACTCTAGCTCCTCGCCATTTTTTGTTATTTTTCGCGAGTTTTTATGTAGCTGGAATGGACCTGAAATCAAATTGTTTTCATCTACAACAGTTGTAGTAACGCCCAGCCTTCTCTCTAAGGATTTTATTCTTAATATCAATTCCTTTGGGTTAAAGGGCTTGGTAACATAATCGTCACTTCCTGACTCCAGACCGTTAATTCTGTCGACGTCCTGGCTTTTTGCAGTCAACATGATGATTCCAATGTCACTGTATTTTTGTCTTAATTGTGAGCATACTTCGAATCCATCGATTCCCGGCAACATCACATCTAAAAGCACAATATGGGGTCTAAAGCTATCCGCTAGCTCTAACCCCTTTTCACCTGATTCAGCATCCATCACATCATAACCTTCAATTTGAAGATTTATTGTAACGAACTTTCGTATTGCTTCCTCGTCTTCTACCAATAATATTTTTGTCATTAAACTTCTCCTAAAGTCTTAAAGGTATAGCCCTCTTCGATTAATTTGTCGATAATGCCAGGTAATGTCCTAACTGTATTGGACTTTGCATCAGTATCATGCATTAGCGAAATAATTACATGGTATCCCTTGGATGTTTCGTTAAATCTTTTAACCAGATACTCATCTGTAAGATTATTGCCTTCTGCATCTCCATTTAATACATTCCAATCGAAATAAACATAGCCCATTTCAACTAACTTCTCCTTGAAGTTTGCTTTATTACCAAAGGAACCCCCTGGGAATCTGTATACGTTGTTCACATATCCTTCCCCTAGAATATTTTTTATAGCGTCATGTCCCATGTTTATATCCTTTTCAAACTCCGTCGTATTGGAGTAAATCAACTTATAATTATGGGAATATCCGTGGTTTGCAATTTGGTGCCCCTCTGCAAAGGTACGTTTAAGTACCTCAGGCTGTGAAGCTACATTTTTTCCTATTACGAAAAAGGTTGCCTTTACATTCTTTTCCTTTAGTATGTCCAAAATTTGTCCAGTTACTTTAGATGAAGGACCATCGTCAAATGTCAAATATACAACCTTGTTTAAAAGTGATTGTTTAGCCCCTTTACCTAAGGATTGTTCCTTAAGCTTATTTTGTTTAAAAATTAAAAGCTCCTTTTCTGCTCGTGGGTCAACGGCAGCTGTGGTTTTGATGTCTTTTCCACTAATGGATAGTAGCTCTGATTCAGCAATATCCTTTGCCAGCTCCATCTTGCTATCGACAATAATTTTGTCTGCACCCACTACTTCCACATTGTCACCGGCAACTACGGTTTTTCTAGGAAATAGCTTATTTACAGTAAATATAGCACCAATGGCCATTACCAAAACCATTACCAATGCCATAAGTCTTCTCAATTTGTAGTTTGTCTTCTTTTTATATTTTCTGTCCATTTAATTACCTCTATTATTTATAAGGTTATTATATAACACATTGCGGAATAATGTCTTACAATTCGGTTAAATTTTATAATAATTTCAAAAAAGTCCACCGAGAAACCCCGATGGACTAAAGTACTTCTATTTATAAAATTTCTTTACCGTTGAAATAACATCTCAACTCTTCTGGAATGGTAACTGTTCCATCTTCGTTTTGATAGTTTTCTAAGATTGCTGCCAATGTTCTGCCTACAGCTAATCCAGAACCATTTAGTGTGTGAAGAAACTCCACTTTTTTATCGTCTGCTCGCCTGTATTTTAAATTGGCACGGCGAGATTGATAATCTTCGAAGTTAGAACAGCTGGAGATTTCTACGTATCTTCCGTAGCTAGGCATCCAAACTTCAATATCATAAGTTTTTGCACTGGAAAATCCTAAGTCACCACTACACAGTGCAACCACTCTGTACGGCAATCCCAGTTTTTTCAAAACTTCCTCAGCATTATTTGTCAGCTTTTCCAACTCATCGTAGGATTCATTTGGCTTTACAAATTTTACCAACTCAACCTTATCAAATTGATGATTTCTAATTAAACCCCTAGTGTCACGACCTGCAGATCCAGCTTCTTGTCTAAAGCATGGAGTATATGCCGTGTAATATATCGGAAGATTAGTCTCGTCAATTATTTCGTCTCTCAATAGGTTCGTCAATGGCACCTCAGCGGTTGGTACTAGGAAATAATCCTTACCTGGCAAATGGAACATATCTTCTTCGAATTTTGGAAG
>CAYUJY010000150.1:0-4285 GCA_964445145.1 uncultured Peptoniphilaceae bacterium
TGTAACCATCCCAGTATTTGGGTCTAAAATAGGTGAAGTTACTACAGTTGAGCCTGCGCTCCCACCATTAGGCACGATTATTAAATCGTCTCCCACCTTAACCACAGAAACCTTAGCATCGGTAAAACCATCCTTCCCGTCTAGTACAATTCTTACGATGTTATCGTTTGAATTATAGTTTTTGTCTGGAACGAATTGACTTGCCCTTATTCCTTTGATAAAGTCCATGGATATGTTTAATGACTCAAAGGATTTTTCACTGTAAAAGGAAGCGTCCTTTATATCGATAATATATCTAAATGGATTTTGTAATTTCAATATGTTGTATTCACTCGTTTTAACACCCGATACTAATATTGCAGGTTGACCTTGGTAATCTACCGATCTTATGCTCGTTACCTTATTTGTAAAGGAGATATTCAAGGTTTTGTTCGAGTTTAATGTTTTATATTTTGCAAAAACATTTTGGTGTAGTTGAATTGCCATTCTCGAGAACTTTCCATTCGTATCACTTATATAATCGATACCTGAAATCAAGGTTGAGTCAAAGTCCATATGTCCACTGTTTCTGCCCGCGATATTAAATGTCGCTCCTTCGAATTCCAAAAATATCGCATTTCTATCTTGGTCATAGTCTGATTTATATTTAATTGCAGTGTTGGAAGTTATTTGAATTTGTTCATTTTTTGTACTTCCATTTACAATTTTTATCCCGGTTATTTGGTTGCCTGCTGGCGCACTTGTGGGCGCTGTGGTAGCAGTTTGCTCGCCTTGGGATATGGATGCGGTCTTTGTGCCTTGGTCCCAATTCACCGTATAACCCAGTAACTCTGTCAAAAGACGCAGTGGAACAACGGTTTTTCCTTCTGTTCCATAATAGGCTACGAGTCTTGGAATAGAGTCTTGATTCACATTTACCCTATTGTTGTTTTTAATTGCCACCGCACTGTCAATAACCAGCATTACAGTGTCATTTCCACGGGTTATAGTAACCATTTTTGAATTTTGATCCCAATCTACCTTGGAGTTAAAATACTCAGAAATAACCCTTACAGGCACGAGTGTCCTATCATTCATTATGAACGCAGGAAATTCAGATTGCAAATTAGTCCCATTCAGTTTTACATTAACTGGTGGAACGCTCAATTGTTGACCATTTAAACCTATATTAAAATTTGAAGCGTAAACTTCATTGCTTAATGAAAATATCCCTACTAAAACTAATATAAGTAAAGTTATACTTTTTTTCATACTTCCTCCTTTACTACTTAGTTATTATATAGCATGGAATTTGTGGATTCAAGGATTTCACTCAAATGTAACACGTTCTTAATAAAGAACTTTGTATAGTTCATCGCTCTTAGGTTGGGCAATTTCTTTGATTTCATCATCAATATTTAAGTATGCTCCATCGAATTCTGTAATTTTTCCTATTACGGTGGATTTGATGCCATGGGTTTCATAATCTTTTAAAAGACCAATATAATCCTTTTGAGAAATTATCATTAGCATGCTTCCGCTACTAATTAATTTCAAGGGATCGATATCGAATTTTGTAGCTAATTTTTCTGTTACCTTCGTCACTGGCAATCTATTTTTAAATATAACCATACCTTTGTTTATAGCTTTTGCAGATTCCCACACAGCACCTAATAGACCACCTTCTGTGATGTCGTGCATGTATTTTGCGCCATGCTTCTTAGCTAACAATCCATCTTTCACTACAGATATATCGTCATGGTAGGATATTGCTTCATTGAATTCAGCGGATGTGAGCGTGTGCTTTAGCTCTGCTTCCTTTTCCTTTGCAATGATTGAAGTTCCTTCTATGCCTAGGGATTTCGTAACGACAACTAAATCGTTTAACAAAACTTCTTCTTGCACATATGGTCTATCGATACTTCCCAATACTGTCGTGCTTATTACCACTCGATTTACAGCATCCGTTACCTCGGTATGACCGCCCACTATGGCAATATTTAATTTCTTTGAAGTGGTCTTAATCTCATCCATTATACTTTCTAAAACGTTTAAATCTGTATCTGGCGGAATTAATATCGTCACAGTTGCACCAACTGGCTCCGCACCCTCAGTTGCCAGGTCGTTTACCGCAACATTCAGCGCTAAACTGCCTATGTCCTTAGTGGTTCCAGTTATGGGGTCCGTACTTACAACAAGTAGTTTTTCTTTGAAATCCAAAATGGCAGTGTCTCTACCGATTGCACTGCCCACAATAACTTCCTGTCTATCGTTGTTCATATCATAAATTAAATTTTCTAATATATCGTTTGGAATTTTTCCAATTTTCATATGTATCACCAACATTATATTAGCACAAAATAGCTTTCTTTTGAAGAAAGTAAGATGAAATTTTTAGACTTCAATATTTAAAAATGAACCTCTGTATTTTATTAACAGAGGCTCATTTCACGTATCTATTTCTTATTTTCGTTTTCTTCTTTTAGCATTTCAATAGTTTCTTCAACTTTTTTGGAGCCTTGGTCTTCTCCATCTCTCTTTCTGATAGCTACTGAGCCGCTTTCAACTTCTTTTTCGCCTACTACAAAAACATAAGGCACTTTTTCTAGCTGCGCTTCACGTATCTTGTATCCTAGTTTTTCGTTTCTTTCATCTAATTCTACTCTGAAGTCAGCTTTAACAAATTTTTCTTCTACTTCTTTTGCATAATCTAAGAATTTTTCTGAAACTGGTATTATTTTTATTTGTACAGGTGAAAGCCATAACGGGAATTTTCCTGCGAAATGCTCTATCAACACACCCATAAATCTCTCAAAGCTACCAAGAATTGTTCTATGGAGCATTACTGGTCTTTCTTTTTGTCCACTTTGGTCGATATAATGCAAGTCAAATCTTTCAGGCATTTGGAAGTCCAATTGAATTGTTCCGCATTGCCATGTTCTGCCTATGGCATCTTTAATATGGAAGTCAATTTTAGGTCCGTAGAATGCTCCATCACCTTCATTTAACTTATACTCTAAACCCTTTTCTTCCAATGCTTTCTTTAAGCTTTCAGTAGCTACATCCCATTGTTCTTCTGTTCCCATGGAGTTTTCAGGTTTTGTTGAAAGTTCTACTTTGTACTCAAATCCAAAAACTGAATACACCTTATCAATAAGATCTATAAGGTTGATTACTTCTTGTTGGATTTGTGATGGAAGCATAAATATATGTGCATCATCTTGGGTGAAAGTTCTAACTCTAAATAGTCCGTGTAGCGCGCCAGATAACTCATGTCTATGAACTTGTCCAAATTCTGATAACTTCAGTGGAAAATCTCTGTAGCTATACATTTTAGACTTGTAAACAATTATGGAGCCTGGGCAGTTCATTGGCTTTATAGCATAGTCTTCACCGTCAATTTTAGTGAAGTACATATTATCTTGGTAGTGATCCCAGTGACCACTTTGATGCCAAAGTGCTTCATTTAATATGAGTGGTGTTTTTATTTCTCCATAGCCAGCTTTTGTTAGTTCCTTCCTCAGGAAATCTTCTATTATAGTTCTTAATACCATTCCCTTAGGGTGGAAGAATGGAAATCCTGGTCCTTCTTCATGAAGGCTAAATAAATCTAGCTCTTTACCCAGCTTTCTATGGTCTCTTTTAGCTGCTTCTTCTTGAAGCTCGATAAATTCATCTAGTTCCTTCTTCTTTTCAAAGGCTATACCGTAAATTCTTTGAAGCATTTTATTTTTTTCGTCGCCTCTCCAATATGCACCAGCGATGCTTAGAAGCTTAATTGCCTTAACTCTTTTAACATCCTTTAAATGAGGTCCTCTGCAAAGGTCGATAAAGTCACCTACTTTATATAGGGTAATCAATTCATCTTCTGGCAAACCTTCGATTAACTCAATTTTATATGGCTCTTTTTTCTCAGTAAAGAGTTTAAGTGCTTCTTCTCTACTTATTTCAATTCTTTCTACTTCGTAGCCTGCTTTTACAATTTTTGCCATCTCTTCTTCAATTACAGGCAAATCTTCAGGTACAAATCTATGTTCAGTATCGATATCATAGTAGAATCCAGCTCCTATGGCTGGTCCAATTGCAAATTTTGCATCGGGGAATAGGTTTTGGATAGCAAATGCCATTACGTGGGAGGATGTATGCCAGAAAATTTCTTTTCCTTCTTCATCATCAAATTTTACTACTTTAAAATCTCCACCTTCTTCAATAATGTCACTCATTCCCATAATTTCGCCATTCACAACCGCACCAACAGAAGCTCTGTAAAGTCCTTCCGATATATCCTTTACAGCTTTTTCAACTG
>CAYUJY010000151.1:0-4223 GCA_964445145.1 uncultured Peptoniphilaceae bacterium
TTTAACGCCGGAGATGCTTCCCGTTATCATGACTTCCACCTTGGCTAGGGGTGCGGTTAACATGTCTAAACGCAAGGTAATTGTTAGGACTCTGGGTGCTATCCAGACCTTTGGCGAGATGGATGTCCTCTGTACTGACAAGACGGGAACACTGACCGAGGATAAAATTGTGTTGGAAAAATATATGGATGTCCACGGTGTGGACGATAAGCGAATTTTACGCCATGCGTATCTAAATAGCTATTTCCAAACGGGTTTAAAAAATTTAATCGACGTTGCGGTTATAAACAGGGGTGAGGAACATGAATACGAAAATATTTTAAGTTCCTATAAGTTAATCGATGAAATTCCCTTTGATTTTACAAGGCGTCGAATGAGTGTTGTACTGGTCGACAAAAATGGGAAAAGACAACTAATAACAAAGGGTGCAGTTGAGGAAATGATGTCCGTATCTTCCTTCGTAGAGATGGATGGCAAGGTGCTTCCTATGAACGATGAAAGACGTAAAATCGCCATGGAAACCTACGAAAAGCATAACCATGAGGGACTCCGAATGATTGCAGTTGCACAAAAAAATGACGTTCCTGGGGTGGGATCCTTCGGTGTAGAGGATGAGAAAAATTTAGTTTTGATCGGGTTTATTGGTTTCTTGGATCCGCCTAAGGAAAGTGCAAAGGCTGCCATAGAAGCGTTGAAGGACTATGGGGTTAGGACTGTGGTGCTGACTGGAGATAGCGAAGGAGTTGCGATTAAAGTTTGCGACAAGGTAGGTGTGAAAACTTCTATTTTAATAACTGGTCGTGATGTTGAGAAAATGACCGATGAGGAGCTTTACGAAGGTGTAAAGGTCTGTGATTTGTTTGCGAAGCTTTCCCCATCCCAAAAGGAACGTGTTGTTAAGGCTTTCCAAAGGGAAGGTCATACCGTAGGCTACATGGGAGATGGAATAAATGACGCGCCTGCCCTTCGCCAAGCCGATGTTGGTATTTCCGTCGATAGTGCTGTGGATATAGCAAAGGAAACTGCGGATATAATTCTCCTTGAGAAGGACCTGATGGTTTTGGAGGAGGGAGTTATCGAGGGGCGTAAGACGTTTGGAAATATTGTGAAATATATAAAGATGGCTGCAAGTGGTAATTTTGGTAATATGATTTCCGTAATTGTGGCTAGTATATTTTTACCGTTTTTGCCGATGTTGCCGGTTCATATACTTTTACAAAATCTGCTCTCTGACTTTTCGCAGCTGGGGATTCCATTTGACAATGTAGATGAGGAGTTTGTATTAAAGCCGAGGAAGTGGGAGACTGGCTCTATTAAGACCTTTATGGCATATTTGGGACCACTGAGCTCCATATTTGATATAATGTGCTTTGCGGTGCTGTGGTGGATTATTGGAGCTAATAGGGTTGAGTTAGCGCCACTGTTCCAAGGTGGATGGTTTGTATTTGGAACGTTGTCCCAAGTTATGGTAATTCATACGATTAGGACGGGAAAAATTCCATTTACACAAAGCCAACCATCGAATTTATTGTTGCTAAGCTCGTCGATAATTGTTGTGGTTACGATGATTTTAGGATTTACAAGATTTGCAATTGGTATTGATTTAATGACCCTTCCAATGTCGTATATTCCGTGGCTGTTGATGATACTCGCGATGTATTTTTTATCAGCCCAGTTTATAAAGAGCATATATGTAAGGAAACACAAGGAATGGTTGTAGGATAGAAGTTGCTCCCCTGCAGGGGAGGCTTTCAGTTATTTTACTCCCTTGTAGGGGGCGGCCTTATAGACGCTCCTGTGTGTATTGAGCAAATAATAACTGTCAACCCTGCGGGAACATCGTTTATGGTATTGCGAGATATTTAATGCCTGATAATTTCTATTTATGCAATAATCTTTACTTCGTAATGTGGGTGTCCAATAGGGCCACCCGCTACATCGTCACAACATTTTATGTAACACCCAATTTTTGGGCACAAAAAAACTTTCTATCCTTTTTTAAACAGAAAGTTCTGACAATCTCTTGGAATAATCGTCTGAAAGATGGATCCAAGATGAAGCTTCTATACCTGTAGCAGCTGCGAATACATCTGCCTTATCATGGTTAATTCCTTCCATAGTTCTAAGGTGATACATCAAACTGTACATAGCATCGCTGCCATATCTTGAGAACTCTATCATACTTATTCCCAAATTTTTTCTCAACATGTCATTTAATTCAATTGAGGGTATTATTGGTTTTATGTTCATTATCTACACACCTCCTTCTTGTGATATGTAATGACCCCTGAATTTTTTGTTGAGCTATATAATTATTTTTTTGTCGAAGTTCGTTGCAAGGTAACTATACCCAGTTACAAAATACTTAATCATACTAGAAATATCTAGATTAATAATTTATCACAGGTTATAATATTTGTCAAATTATGTTGACAATGGGATTGAATTAGTATAATATATGAACATGCAAACATATGAACATACATTCATATTAAAATATTAATTTATAGAGGTAATTTTATGAAAAAGACATATAAGCTTGAGGACCTAGGTTGTGCAAATTGTGCTCTTCGCATGGAGGAGGCTATTTCGAAGTTGGATGGAGTTAATTCTGCCACCATCAATTTTATAACCCAAAATCTAAAATTAGATACAGAAGCAGAGGACCAAGGTGCGATCCTAGATGCTGCACAAAAAGAAATTAAAAAGATAGAGAGATATTGTAAAATTGTTTACTAATATTACGAAAAGAGAAAGAAGGGCAATTTTAAGAATAGCCATTTCTTCACTTATATTAATTATAGCAGGTGTATTAAATTTAGACTCTAAGATTGAGCTATTCCTTTATATTCTAGCATATTTAATTGTGGGTCATGATGTACTCACGACCGCAATTTATAATATACGGGACGGAGAGGTATTTGATGAAAACTTTCTAATGAGTATTGCAACCATCGGTGCGTTTTTCTTACGGGAATACAACGAAGCCGTATTTGTTATGCTCTTTTATAAGGTTGGGGAAATTTTTGAATCTATTGCGGTTGGTCGCAGTAGAAGGTCAATCCAAAGTTTACTAGACATTCAGCCTGAAGAAGCTACAGTACTTAGGGATAATATTGAAGAAATTGTGGACCCTGAGGATGTGGAGATTGGAGAAATTATAATTGTAAAACCCGGTGAGAGAATTCCATTGGATGGTTTGGTTATCTCTGGAGAATCATCTATAAACAATGCATTTTTAACGGGGGAGTCCATGCCTGTGGATGTCCATGTTGGGGATGAAATTTACAGTGGCGGAATTAATATAAACGGGCTATTGAAGATAAAGGTAACTTCAAGTTTCGAAGATAGTACTGTTTCTAAAATTCTGGAATTAATTGAAAACTCTGCCAGCAAAAAGTCCGTTATTGAAAACTTCATTACCAGATTTGCAAGGATTTATACCCCAGCAGTGGTTGGTGCAGCGGCGCTACTGGCATTGGTTCCTCCGCTTTTGTTCGGTGGAATATGGACTGTTTGGATTAAGCGTGCATTGATTTTTCTAGTGGTTTCTTGTCCATGTGCTTTGGTGATATCTGCGCCATTATCTTTCTTCGGTGGAATAGGCAAGGCGTCGAAACAAGGGATTTTAGTCAAGGGCTCCAACTATTTAGAAAAAATGTCCATGGTTAAGGACATAGTTTTTGACAAAACTGGAACACTCACCAGGGGGAATTTTGAAGTGGCAGAAAAAATTTCCTTAAGTGATAATTGGGATTGGTTAGATTTGGCTGTGCAGTTGGAAAGTTATTCAAATCATCCAATTGCAAAATCAATCTCGACTACTTTGAAAATTCACGAAAACGCTGGTGAATTTACAAATATAGAAGAGATTCACGGCAGGGGAATGAAGGGACAAGTTGGTGGAAAGCTAGTTCTAGTTGGAAATTCTAAGCTACTTGAAGAAAATGGCGTCATCTACGTACCCGACAATTCGTATTATTCAAAGATATACGTGGTGGTTGAAAATGAACATGTTGGAACCGTCCTGTTGGCAGACACCATTAAGCCAAATGCAAAAGAAGCCCTATCTGAATTGAAAACGGCAGGCATTAGAAATACAATTTTGCTAACTGGGGACAAGGATGAGGTGGCGAAGGCTGTGGGTGAGGACCTTGAAATTGACATACTCCACTCAGAGCTACTCCCAAAGGATAAGGTGGACAAATTCGAAGATATATTAT
>CAYUJY010000152.1:0-4188 GCA_964445145.1 uncultured Peptoniphilaceae bacterium
CTTCAAAGAAGGATATTGAAAGCTGGGGAAGGGCTATAAATACATACTTGCATAAGAGAGACAACCTAAAGGAAATATTTTTGATAATAGATTTCAGGCATCCTCCCACTGCGCAGGATGTGGAAATGTATGAGTACATTTTATCAAATGGATTTTCTGGATATGTAATAGCTACAAAAATAGACAAGATTTCCAAAGGCCAACATCAAAAACATCTATCAGAAATATACAAAAGTTTAAGTATTAAAGATAAAAGTCTCGTGATGCTGTACTCTTCAGAGAAGAAGCTCAACAGGGAAGAAGTTTGGGCAAATATCGAAAAGATTTTAGAATTAGAATAACATATACGGGCTCTATGTCAAATAGTATTGATGCAAAATATTAAAATCTATGAAATGGTTCAAGCGACTAAGCTTGAGCTATTTTTGTCATCCTTCAATATTTTCAACAGAACTCTGTAACTAAATAGAAGATAACTTGAAACCATTCTTAACAATATTAGCATCCTCGTGAACAATCCCACACTTAGGACAAGCCTTAGGAAGATAAGTTAAAGTATCAAAGATAAAATTTATATTAATATCATTAACCTTCTTTTGAAAAAACCAATTTTCATCAAAAGTAATATTTTTATCTTTGATATTATACGTTCCTCTGATATTATAGACATTAATAGACATATGCCACAAATACGCCCTTAAATTTTTTTGTGGTGATTAAATTCTAAAGTGCAGAAGGTGATATGTCTACTTTTTTTAATAGTGTAGATTAAAAATGGTGTTGATGATTTTTATTCATCAACACCATTTATTATAGAACCTTTTATTTTAAAACTTGTCGAAATATATATTTGACTCAGGTATTCCTTTGGCATTTAGAGATTCTATTATGGACTCTATCATAACTGGGCTACCACACAAGTAAGCTGTGTAATTACCATTATCATCAACATACTTTTCTATGGAGTTATTTACTCTACCCACATCTCCCGTCCAACCCATATCGTCTGTTACTCTAGATAGGGTAGGCATGAACTTAAAGTCATATAAGTCTTCTTCAAACTTTTCCAATTCATCCAGGATAAATAAATCCTCTGTGGTTTTGGCGCCGAAGAAAAATCTTGCTTTTCTTTTTATGTCGTTGTCCCTCATGTAGTTTAGAATGGATACGATAGGTGCCATACCCGTACCTGCTGCCACCATGAGCATATCGCCACCATCATCTTCGTGATAGTAGAAGTCTCCATATGGCCCATTGAGGTTAACCAAATCGCCTTCCTTTAAGTATTGATGAACATAGGTAGTCGCTATACCACCTGTATAACCTATAAACAAATCCACATAGCCCAAATCATTTACGGATGATGCTATTGAGTAGGCTCTATAAACTTCCTCTTCGTTGCCATCATATATAGGAGCCATAATTTGAATATACTGTCCTGGTTTAAAGTTTAAAATTTCGCCTTCAGGAAGTCTAAATCGAACACGCTTAATGGTAGGAGTCACATCTATAATACTTTCCACCACCGCATCGTATTCCCTTACGTTGAAAAGTTCCTCAGGAATTTCAATCTTAATATCTTGCTTAAGCTTTAACTGGCATGATAGACGCACTTTATCAACTAATTCTTCCTTTGTCAACATAGGAAGCTCAGTCGCCAGTACAGGTCCACCGCCTTCTAGCACCTTAACTTTACAATATCCGCAGGAGCCCTTGCCCCCACATGCTGATGGAATAAATATTTTCTGGTTTCTCAGTGATGTTAAAAGACTTTCTCCACCATCTACTGTAATGGACTCACCATCATTTATAATCATGGAAACTTGTCCATAATCTGCGATATATTTATCTGCAAAGGAAAGTACCAATGCCAACACTGCTGAAATCAAGGAGACAACTATTACTGTTATTAGTATTTGCATATTATCCCCCTACGAAATTTGTACGATTCCGGAGAATCCAATAAAAGCCATAGCCATGATTCCCGTAATTATCAAAGTTATTGCCGGTCCGCCCAATCCTGGAGGTAGAGCGTCTTCGTTAATACGAGATCGTATACCTGCCATGGAAATTATAGCCAAAGCCCAACCTAAACCCGAACCCAGTCCGAAGAACACGGATTGGATAAAGTTGTACTCTCTAATTACCATAAACAATGAAACACCAAGGATAGCGCAATTAACCGTAATTAATGGTAGAAAAATTCCAAGTGCATAGTATAGGTTTTCGAAATATCTCTCCAAAACCATTTCCAAAAATTGTACGAAAGCTGCTATAACTAAAATAAATACGATAAATCTCAAGTATTCTAAACCGAATCTAATCAACAGTTGATATACAAAATAATTTAGTACCGTCGTTATTGTAAGTACGAAAGTAACTGCGATTCCCAGTCCAGTAGCTGTTTCTATTTCCTTGGAAACTGCTATGAAGGAACACATCCCCAAAAAGTTTGAAAAGATCATATTGCTCGTTATTATTGAAGCGAAAAATATAACCAATGGATGAATATCTATCATTTTTTAGCCTCCTCTTCCTTGATTTTTTTGCTATTTGCAACCCACATAAATATTGCAAGTATAAAGAATGCACCTGGTGGCATAATCATTAAAGTCCAAGAGGTCCAGCTTTCAGGCATAATAGGAATTCCAAAAAGCGATCCAAATCCTAATAATTCTCTAATAAAAGCAATTGCTAGGAGTATTATCGTATATCCGATACCTGCAGCAGCACCATCTATCATGGAAGCCACAGGCGTGTTCGTGATAGCGTAAGCTTCAGCTCTACCCATAATTATACAGTTTGTTATAATTAGTCCAACATAGGGACCAAGCGCCGTAGACATTGCTGGCATATATGCCTTTAAAAATATATCTACAAGAATTACAAAGGCAGATATTATCAAAACCTGTACCATCATTCTAATGTGGGCAGGCGTGTGATTTCTCAAAATTGAAATCGTAAAGGAAGACAGTGCGGTTACAAATGTAAGGGCTACTCCCATAATTAACGAGTTTAGCATCAGGTTTGTGACTGCTAGCGCCGAACATATACCGATAACTTGATAAATAATTGGATTTTCAGTTAATATTCCATCTTTTATTATTTTTTTTGTATTAGCCTTTGTAGCCATTAATTTCCGCCTCCTTCGCTAAAGAATTTTGCGAGACCTTCGTTTACCATATTTTGTACGTAGGTTGAAGTCTGTGTCGCTCCTGCAACAGCATCGATGTTTCCACCAGGTGCAGGTCTACTAATCACGTAGTTTTGGCTGGATTTTGATATTTCTACATTTCTAAATTGCTCCTTATATGGAGCCTCAGAAATTCTTCCCCCCAATCCTGGCGTCTCGTTTTGTACGATAAATTCTATTCCAGTAATTTTTGAAAGGTCAGAATCTATTCCAATATATCCAATAATGGAGCCCCAAAGCCCTGGTCCACTAAATGGAACCGCATATGCCACAGGAGTACTTCCATCGTTTAGCACATAAATTATTTCGCCATCGGAATTTTTATCCTCTAAAACCCTGTCGTTAAATATCTTTATAACCTCATCATCGGATGTCTTATCATCATATAGGTTAAATACATATAGAATTTTTCTACGTAGGGCGAGGTCTTCATTTTCCTGTACCGTTGCTAGGGTACTTTCATTTAAAAATGCCAGTGCCATGGTGATAACAGCAGTTAGAATAGTCATAAAAACTATTGGATATAAGATTGATTTTTTCTTCATGCCTTAGCCACCTCGCTTTTTAGCTTAGCTTTTTTCTTTTGTGAATTAACCACATAATCGATTATCGGCGCGAAAGTGTTTCCAATTAGGATGGCGAACATTACACCGCCCGAGAACAATGCAAATCCACGTATTATAACTGTTACGGCGCCGATAATAATTCCGTATAACCATTTACCCGTAGGGGTTTTAGCAGCACTGATTGGGTCCGTAGCCATAAATACCGTACCGAAAAGAAATCCTCCAGATAACATACCAAAAATTGGATTTGGTACAGATGCTATTCCCATCATGTTGAATACTACGGTAAGCCCTGCAAATCCTGCGAGACATCCTGCCATAATTTGCCATGATGCAACCTTCGTATAGATTAGATAAACTGCACATAGGATTAATAAAATTTTGCTAGATTCTCCAAGCACTCCTGGAACTGCGCCAATAAACAAATCA
>CAYUJY010000153.1:0-4137 GCA_964445145.1 uncultured Peptoniphilaceae bacterium
GTTAATTCCATTAATTTTCAATTCCTCATAATTATCTTTCAATGTGGAACCAAAAAATTCAAACAATTCTTCAAGATCTTCGTCTATATCATCAGAAATCTGTCTTAATAAGTTTTGATCATAAAAGGCAAATAAAAACTCAAAATAACCTATTAAATAGTTATTTGGAACTATTGCATGAGTTTTTATGTTTTCAACATATTCATATCTTGAGTTTTTTTCATTAGAAATAGAAAATAAATTATACTTGTTTATAGTTTTAACAAATATTCTTCCAATAAAATTTGCATCTGCAGCAGATATATTAATACCAATAACATTTTTAAAATAATCCCAATAATTACCATATTGATAATATCTTATGGCTATTTGTACGAGAGTAGTAGATAGCATAATATTCACTGGTGTGATTGTAACATTAGGATTAATACTTTTTAACATATTCTTTGAGTATTTGATTAAGATAGAATATTCATCATCAGAAATAGGAATTTGACACAACAGTTTAATTTCAGGATTATCTAACATCCGCTCAATTTTACTATATAAATTCAAATAATCACCTTTCCTAGTAAGACAGTTGCTAATAAAGACCATTACAAACTACATTTAGATATGTAATTCAAACACTAATTATCTTAAATCACAATTTGTCATTTATTATATCTTACCATACATTAAATTAATTCGATATTAATATTGCTTTATTTTAATTTCATTCTATATTCTAAAAGATTTAGAATATTCAAAAAAGAAAATTATCTTATTGATTTAAAGCTTACTTTACAATCGAAAGTAAAATTATATTTTCTATCAAAACTGCTACGACTAGCGCGATGATAAACTTGCTGTATCTCTTATAAACTTCACCATTTTTAATGCACATGTACTCTACGGTAAATAGCTGGCACAAATGAAGTGGCGAAAAGAAATATCCTATAAAGCTCCACATATAAACCACATGTCCCAAAGCAGTCATTCTCATCACTGAAATCGGAAGCGTCGCCAACACAGGCAAGATAACGCCCAATGACGTTGGTTGATAGCCAGTTGCCAGTCCAAATACAGCCGAAATTCCAATTATGCTTATTATCAATGTGCTTTGATTTGCTAGTAAAGAAACCAGCATACTATTAAAATCATCCAGCTGGCTTATGGTTCCTTGGATTAAATATACTCCAACTATAGTTAAAAACACCTTAAAGTTTACTCCCTTTAATATATCGGCTATAAAGGTTTTTGTAGGATGCATTAAATAAACCAACAGGAAGTTAAACAACACACCTATGAAAAATGGAACTTTAAAAACGATATTTAAAAGCACCGCAAAATAAATAGGGGAAGTATATTTTAATAATTCTATTAAGTCGCTGGATAAATTGTTACTGGTGGTTTTCGATACAACCTTAGCTTCCAATTCGGCTGGAATATTTTTCACGTACAGATAATAACCGACTACGCAATAAATAGCTACGAAGATCAAGTTGAAAGCTATTACTGAATACACATTTACTTGTGGCAGAAGTAACGCCATCATTAATAAGCCATTGGAGTATGGCATAACTTGCATTGAAATGTGTCTGAAAATTAGGTTTATAACAGCACGACGCGATTTATCTATCCCAATGTCCTCTCCAATTTTATCTACAAAGGGAGCGGAGATTATTGCTCCACCTGGAACTGACAAAAGTCCTATCAATGCTGGAATCAACATTATTGATATCTTTTTATTGGATACGACTTTATTAAGTGCGTCTATAATTTTTTCTATAAAGTTATACTTTTTTAAAACTACACCTAATGCGCCAATTTCCACGACCGTCAAATATTGTTGTATTTTTTTATAATCAAGTAATGTGGATTTAAAAACTTGTCCCCAAGTATTTATACTGAGTCCAGCCAACAATCCCATTACTAATGCGCTTAATATAATTGATACCGCAGTGGACACTTTTTTTCTTGTAAGTATGGGGATTATACTGAATCCGACCAAGACCGCTATAATTTCTCTCATTGCATGCTCCTATATTGTTAAATTATGTCTATGATTTAATTATACATTTATTTACCTAAAGTGCAAATATTACAATTGCTGATTTTAATCTATGAATTACCTCAATTTAACTTAATAAACTGTAAATACTTTGTAATTTGTTAAGTTCTTAAGATGTTATAATTAGGTTAGAAATAAATATAATGGAGGTACAAAATGATTAAAAAGAAAATAACTATTATTATGGTCTCTACATTGCTACTCCTAACCATGGGGTGTAAAAGCGTAACTCCACCCGTTAGTGCAAATGCGAAAAATCTAATGGATGGCGTTAAACCCGAAGCCACCACGACAGCTGCCAAACTTACAGAAGATGAAATAAAAAACCTTAATAAATTTTCATCAAAGTTATTTTTAAGTATATTTGACGACAAAAATACACTTGTGTCTCCCCTTTCTATAATGGGAGCCTTGGGCATGACTGCCAATGGAGCTAATAATGACACTAGGGATGAATTTGTTAGACTTTTTGGCGCCACAGATATCGAAGCTGTAAATAATGCATTCGCAAACTATATTAAGTCCTTACCTTCCCATGAGAATTATAAATTTAATATAGCAAATTCAATATGGATAAATGACAATACAGGGTTTAAACCAAATATTGAATTTCTACAAACTAATGCAAATTATTACAATGCAGAACTATATGAAGCGACATTCAACAAAAAAACTCAAGATGAAATAAACTCTTGGGTCAATAAAAATACCGATGGGATGATTCCTACCATAATAGACCAAATAGACGATGGCACAATTATGTATTTGATAAACGCCCTATCCTTCGATGCAGAATGGCATAGAATTTACAATGAAGGTGATATATTTACGGATGTGTTCTACGATGAAGATGAAAATACCGAGGAAGTTGAGTTTATGTTTTCTAAGGAACGTAAATATCTAGAAGGAAAAACTTATACTGGTTTTATCAAGGATTACAAAGATGGTAAATATTCATTTGTAGCCTTACTGCCAAATGAAGGTATAAATATGCGCGCTTTTATCAGCGATCTGGATTATGAAAAAATGTATGAGGATATAAAGTCGCCCGAGGATATCGTGGTACATGCAACCATGCCAAAGTTTAGTTATTCCTTTGACACACCCTTGGTAAAACCATTGGAAAATATGGGGTTGTTAAAAGCCTTTAACTCTGATTTAGCTGATTTTTCAAATATGGGAACCTCGGAAAATGAAGATCTCTTTGTAGGAAATGTAATCCACAAAACTTTTATAGATGTCAATGAGAAAGGTACTAGAGCCGGAGCTGCAACAGCAGTCGTTATGGAGACTACATCTGCGCCTATGGATATAAAAACAATAGTGTTGAATAGACCATTTATGTATATGATTATAGATAAAGAAAATGGGCTTCCAATGTTTGTTGGTACACTTATGAATACAAAATAGCAAATGGAGTCCCTGTGTGGACTCCATTAATTTATTTAATCTATAAGATCTATTACTTCATTTATACTTTGGCCAGCAGCAACCATTGGGAAAGCTGCCATATCATGGTCTAGGTTTAATACCAACAAGTTAATCTTGTTCATCACGTCCAAGTCCCTTAGTCTCTCCCTAAGTTCTCTAGTAGTTCCAAATTCTCCAACGTAATTTATCCCATATGCCTTCGCCAGGAATTCATAGTTTAATCCATCATAAATATCCGTATCTGAATATCTCTTCTCATTGAAAATAGCTTGCCATTGTCTAACCATGCCAAGTGTATTGTTATTATATATTACTATTGTAATTGGAATGTTGTAGCTTGCTGCCATTAAAATTTCCGAGTGATTCATCCTAAAGGACCCATCACCGGTAATTAGTAGCACTGCAGCTTCTGGACGCCCTAGTTTTGCACCTATGGCTGCTCCCATTCCAAAGCCCATGGTTCCTAGTCCGCCTGAGGTTATCAACGACCTGGGACGTCTGTACTTCCATTTTCTTACAGTCCACATTTGATGTTGACCTACATCCGTAGCTACAATAGTGTCTTTTGGGAAATATTCTTGTAGCATTTCAAGTGTAACCAGTGGAAGAAAATCCTTCTCCAACTCGTCTCTTTCATGCATATAATATCTAGG
>CAYUJY010000154.1:0-4114 GCA_964445145.1 uncultured Peptoniphilaceae bacterium
ATTATTAGTTTACATGACCTTATTTTTATTGTCTAGTTTAGTGTAACCTATCCAATATCTCAAAATCAGTTGAAGATTTTTCTTTAACTGATTTTTTTACGTTAACATAACTCTCCACTTTTAATTTACCTTATCTTTGCACAAAGGTTACTTTCAACTAATACTTATACTCTATACTTATAATTCGGAGGTAAAAATGAGTAATATTCAGTTATTAGATATTAAGAAGACTTACGACAACAAGATAAATGTAATTGAGAATCTGAGCGTCGAAATAAACGAAGGAGAGTTTTTCGTGCTAGTGGGACCTTCTGGGCGTGGGAAAAGTACCTTGCTTCGAATGATTGCAGGCTTGGAAACCATAAGTGAGGGTTCTTTATTAATTGATGGCATTGTGGCTAATGAATTGAAGCCGAAGGATAGGAATCTGACTATGGTATTTCAAAATTATGCCCTTTATCCCCACATGACTGTTAAGGACAATATTCTATTTGGTTTGGATATAAAGGGGGTCTCACCATCTGAACAAGCTCTTAGGTTGCCAAATACTTCGGAGTTAGTAGGTTTGACTAAATATTTAGACAGAAAGCCTGGACAACTATCTGGAGGACAAAGACAACGGGTTGCCTTGGCTAGAAGTATTTGTAGTCATTCGCCCATATGTCTTATGGACGAGCCTTTGTTTAATCTAGACGCAAAGCTTAGGGCACAAATGAGAATTGAGATTAAGAAGATTCAAAGAGACACTGGCATGACACTCATTTATGTAACCCATGACCAAGTGGAAGCCATGACGATGGGCGATCGAATAATGGTATTAGATGGCGGACATATCCAACAGCTAGGCACTCCCTTAGAACTTTATAATAGTCCAAGCAATCTATTCGTAGCTACATTTATTGGTTCGCCTAAGATGAATATCGCAACTGCAACACTACATCCTACCAGAACTATAATAAATCGTGAGTTGGTTATTGATCCAATCAGTGGAGGAGAATATTCAGGAGATTATATTATTGGAATTAGGTCTGAAAATATTTATCCAGCGAATGAAAAAAATTTAGGAAATTGCAAAGTTGTTGTGGAAAATATTGAAATACTGGGAAATGAAACGCAAATAGCATTTCTCGTGGACGACAACCTATTCGTAGCAAGGTGGAGTGGGCAATACAACTTGAATGTAGGTGATGAGATAGACACATTTATCGATTCTGATGATTTGTTACTATTTGAAATAGGTAGTGAAAAATTAGTTCGACCTTCAATTAACCAGGGAGGTATAAATTGAATACACTGCGTAATAAGTCTAATTCACTTTCTAGTTTTTTTGAAGGAATAGTATATTTGCTTCCTTCTTTAACTCTATTTGCAATATTTGTGTTTTATCCATTCATTAGGACAATTATTCAAAGTTTATTCCTTTCTGATAATAGGGGGAATTTAACCGTTTTTGTGGCTTTAGAAAATTATATATCAATTTTTACTAGCTCTGGATATCTTAATACTATTAAAAACACTTTTGTTTTTACATTACTAACAGTACCGCCTACTGTGGTTTTGGCTTTACTTTTATCAGTACTAACAAATGAAAACCTTAATGGTATGGCTATTTATAAGTCGATATTTACAGCTACCATGGGAATATCAGTAGCTGCTTGCTCAGTTTTTTGGAATTTTATCTTTCATCCAACCATGGGAACCTTGAATAATATACTAAAAATCTTTAGTGTTGCTCCGAAAAATTGGTTAGCGGACCCAAAACTTGCGATGTTTTCCGTAGCAGCAGTATATATTTGGATGAATTTAACCAAGGAAGGACTACAAGGTAAACATCTTAGAGATTTTCTTCCCACCATGGAGCATCTTAAGGAGATGTATAATCTCATAAATTCCAAAGGGTTTTTTAGGGATTTGAAAATAATGGAACATAATACTAGGGATATCCTAGAAGAAATTAATAAAAGCTATGACGTTTATATCTGTACGGCAGCAATGGAAGTTCCAAACTCCTTCGAGGACAAATTTCTGTGGCTGAGAGACGAACTTCTCTTCCTAAAGGTGGAAAATTTCGTATTTTGTGGGAATAAGAAAACCATGCACTGGGACGTATTGGTGGATTATACTCCTCTACAGTTACAGAGATTTACCGGTACGTGTGTATTGTTCAAATCACCATTTAACCTAAACGACGAAGTATTTTATCGGGTTAATAATTGGGACGAGATAGCAGAGTTGTTCCTATAGTTAATTATTAATATTTATTGATTGTTTTGTTTTCTTATGACATATTTGGTTATATATAGTGTAGAATTAACTTGTACTATAGAATATACTAGGAGGAAACATTATGACTGATAAGAAAGAGAATGTAGTTGACGAAAAAGTAAAACAAGCTGAAGTTAATGCTGAGCAAGGCGCAGAAACAGGTACTTGCCCTGCCAGCGACATCTATGCAGAAGTGGAAAAAGAACCTGAAACAAATGTGGATATTCCTACTGAAAAGTCTGTAGAAGAAGCTAAAGAGTGGGTTGACCAAGAAAATAGAAGATAAATTTAATGGCCCACTTTAAAAAGGTGGGCTTTTAATTGTCTTTTTAGCTAATTATTGGGTATAATTAAGATAGACAGTATGGAAAGGACGTATGAATTAAAATGAACAAGATACTTTTTTATGCAATGACGGGGGAAAAAATGTGTTTTAATCACATTTTAATGAACGCTTTAGAGTTACATGAAGATGGTAAAGAAGTTAAAATTATCTTTGAAGGCGCATCCGTTAAGTTGGTGCCACAGTTTGAGGATGAAAAATTTCCTCTATATGTAAAAGCTAAGGAAAAGGGCTTGATAGCTGGAGTATGCTTAGCTTGTTCAAAGGTTATGAATGTATACGATGATGTAGAAAAAAGCGGTTTAGAGCTTCTGAGTGATATGATGAATCACGCAGGGATGAAAAAATATGTAAATGACGGATATTACGTCATTAGCATGTGACATTAAAGGAGATAATGACATGACTGACAATACTGAAAGATACGACGAAAATAAAGATTCTCAAGCAGAAGCTAATGCAACACAATCTTGCCAAATAGATTCTTGTCCTGCTAGTGACATCTATGCAGAAGTTGAAAAAGATCCTGAAACCTGTGTGGACGTTCCTACGGAAGAGTCCGTTAAGGATGCTAAGGATTGGGTAGATATCGAAAATAGAAAATAGATGATTAAAGTGTATGAAGTTGTCCTAAACGGATACTCCATACACTTTTTAATTTTCGTACTTCTAAGCTGAATGTGGGTAATTGCAGAGTCTTCCCTACGACCCATATTATGAAATTACCATCATATCCTTCGCCGATATGATTTCACCTTTGTAATTTTCTGAAATTTCTCTAACCATTTCCAATTCTCTATCCACTTCAGAAATCAAAAATCCGTTCTCATCCTTTACCCTAAAGAACAATTGATGATAAAGCACAAGCTTTTTTGGGTTTACTTCCTTTGCCAATTCTCCCAGCTCTAAGGAACTGGTGTGGACATTTTTATGATAATTTGCCCATTTTGGTGACCTTTGCTTAATTCCTTGGGAAGAGTATACTTCGTGAATTAATATGTCGCATCCCTTGGCATGTTTTATTAAGTTATCATTATTTGTAGTATCTCCAGAAATTACTATGGTTTTATCAGGTGTAATAAACTTATATCCATATGCCTCGAAGGGCGGATGATTTACTAGAAATGCTTCAACCCTAACCAGTTCATCTTCATAGACTACTCCTTCACTTATTTCCGTAGCTTCTACTGTGCATCCGTCCATGTTAGCCTGCTCGTAACCGTATCGTCTAGCTTCGATATCCATCTCGTAAGCCAAGTGGAGATATTCTGCCATTTTAGTAATCCCCTTAGGTCCAAAAACCCTCAGAGGATTTTTTCTTTCCAAAACCCAAGGCGTAAAAATTAAATCAGAAAATCCTAGGGTGTGATCAGAGTGCATATGGGTTACAAAGGCAATATCTAAATTCTTTGCATCAAGTTGATGGATACCCATCCGTCTACCGATTTCAGCCTGTCTAACGCACCCGATACCCAAATCTACCAAATATGCCCTCTCGCCTACAAT
>CAYUJY010000155.1:0-4103 GCA_964445145.1 uncultured Peptoniphilaceae bacterium
TGGTTAGAAGAGGCACCAAATGTCATTCTATCTTCATGAATTATTGAAAAACCAGATTCTCTTATCATTCTAATGTCCATCTCTTTCAGTGAGTGATTGTTAACGCTGATATCACCATCTTGTATTGGATCTAAGCCAGCCAAAGTGTTTGCTAATTCTGATTGCCCGTTACCTTCTACTCCTGCAACACCTAAGATTTCTCCAGCTCTTAAGTCAAAATTAAGGTTTTTAAATGAGTGAACACCGAATTTGTTAATTGACGTTAAGTCCCTTACTTTAAGTACAACTTCAGTAGGTTCAGCATTTTTCTTTTGTATATTTAACATTACATCTCTTCCAACCATAAGTCTCGATATGTCACTTTCAGATACATTTTCAATTTCAGTTGTTACAACAGACTCACCGCTTCTTAATACTGTAATGCGGTCGCAAATTTCTTTTACTTCATTCAGCTTATGGGATATAAAAACAATTGAAAACCCTCTATTTTTTAGTTCCTTTAGTTGGCTAAATAATTCTCTTGTTTCCTGTGGAGTTAAAACTGCAGTTGGTTCGTCAAGTAAAAGAATTTCTGCCCCATGTAGCAACATCTTAAGTATCTCTACGCGTTGTTTTGATCCAACTGACAAATCTCTAATCGTTGCTCTGGGATTTATAGGCAAATTATATTTTTTTGATACCTCTAAAGATTTTTCAATTGCTGCTTTATAATCAAATTGGAATCCATTTCCAGTTTCGTTTCCTAATACCATATTTTCAGCGACGGTTAGTGACTCTACTAACATAAAATGTTGATGAACCATTCCAATCCCATAATCTAGAGCTGCCAAAGGAGAAGGTATCTGTACTTTTTTACCATTTAAAAATATCTCACCTTCTTCAGGTATTTCCTGACCAAACAATACTTTCATTAAAGTTGTCTTTCCTGCTCCATTTTCACCAACAAGCCCGTGTATTTCACCTTTTTTTATTGTAAAATTAACAGCTTTATTAGCAACAAAACCATTTTCATAGATTTTCGTAATGTTTTGCATACTAAGTAAATCTTCACCAATTTTTATATCGTTAAAAATATTACTAGTTGAGTCATTCATACTATCTCCTCCACTTTTAATATGAGCCCAAGTGTATACACTAGGGCTCATTGCGTTTATTATTCAGGCTTTGCTTTCGCTTTTACTGCTTCAATTTCTTCAGTTGATGCTCCATATGCAGTATCAACAACTATTTGTCCCGATTTTAATTCCTCTTCAACTTTACTAAATACTTCCCAATCATTTGCTGAGACAATTGCTTCGGTGTATTTATCTTTAACTAAATATACTCCACCTTGTTCATATGAAATATATGAATGGGTGCCCCATTGTACAGAGCCATCATTTATACCAACTAAAATCGGATATACCATCCCTTTATAGTCTTTAATTACTGATGTTAAAACATGCTCTGCAGTCTCAACACTTGTAGCTTCTAATCGTTTAGCGTAATCGAAGTCCACACCTATAACATATTTATCCGCGTCAAGAGCTGCTTCAGCAACTCCAAGTCCATTTCCACCCACTGCAAAAACTACATCAGCACCTTGTTGATATTGTGATAATCCTAATTCTTTGGCTAATGCTGAGTCGGTATGATTTCCTACAAATGAATACAGTATTTCTATTGAAGGATCGACATGGTTTACACCTTCTATGTAACCCATTAAAAAGTCTAGTATTGCAGTAGATTCCATCGCTCCTACAAATCCCACTTTCTTATCTTGGTTAGCAAGGGGAGCATCACTTTTAGTAACCAATGCTGCTAAAGCTCCAGCCATAAAACCACCTTGATTTTGCAAAACTTGAACCGAAATTACATTTGGGTTTTTGCCTTCTTTATAATCCATTTCTGTGTCGAAAATAAAAAACTTTTGATCTGGGAACTTTGCAGCAGTGTTAGATAGTGGTTCAATCATTGTTCCAAATCCAGTAACAATCAAATCAAACTCTTTGGTCTCTGCCGCTTGCATTAATGTAGATTCATACAGTGATGTATCCATGTTACATTCGAAGGTTTCAACATTTCCATCAACTTTAGAAACATATTCTTGGATAGCAGCATAAACATCATCGTTATTTGTTCCACCACCTAGACTACCAGTTACTACAAACATAATGTTCTTTAACTCAAATGCCTCTCCATTCTTGACATCACCACCTGATGAAGTGTTGCCACAGGCCGTTGTAATCATAAGTATTGCAACTAACAATGCCGTTATACTCAACAATTTTTTCTTTTTCAATTCGTTTCCTCCTATAAAATATTATGTAAAGAAATATTCGTCCCACTAAACGGAATTACATTCCATTATGTAGTATACGTATAATATATCAAGTTATAAATCCGCTGTCAATCTGTAAATAAACATTTTCCTATTTTTATTCAATGGGTGACATACAATGTAATTTTATTAGGGTATGGTGTAAATAGAGGTGGAGTAAACACCTATATTGCCAATATTTTTTAAGGGGGCGGTAATATGTTGTCCATATTGATGTTATACGATCAGAATTTAGAACCAAATAGTAACAAAATAAATGAAAGTGTAAAATCCGTCATGGCAATAAATACCCAAGATGAAGTAATCAAATTTTGTAAACATAATCACGTAGATATTGTTTTAATGGAAACAGATTTCATAAAGGAAAGTCAATGCAATAATTTAATTAAACTACTAAGAAAGGAATGTGAAAATACTAAGTTAGTTTATATCACTGATAAAAATGACACTATATTTAATAAATTTGCAGTGTCAAAGATAGACTCAATATTAAATAAAAACATTTCTTATAGCGAACTAATTGGATCCCTCAGTTTTATAAAATCTGACTATAGGATTTTCCCGAATGCTAAAATTATGAAAATGAATAATTATGATAAGCTACATGAATTGACTCCTAGGGAACTGGAAGTTTTGGATTTAATTTGTCAGGCTAAGACCAGATCTGTCATCAGTGAAGAGCTAAGTATTAGTGAAAACACCTTAAAAACTCATATTCAAAATATACTGAATAAAACTAATTATAATAGTATATCAAAACTAGCCTTGGATTTAGTTGTTAAAGGTGAGTTAGACGTTGAAGAGTAATTTAAAATGTAAATAAAAATAAGGAGTGGCAATATATTCCGCTCCTTAATAAGTTTTATACTATTAATTACTTTTATAAACTAAATCATGATATTCTTTATTTTTTTCCATTTGTGCCTTAGCAAATGTACATAATGGCACGATTTTTAAATTCTCATCCCTAGCCCATTTCACAACTTCCTCTAAAAGTAACTTTCCTGCACCTTGTCCTTTTAATTCAGCTCCAACATGAGTGGAATCAATAATTATTAGACCTTCTCCAGATTCTACATAAGACATTTCAGCTATAGGACTATCTGCCGGACCAATATAAAAACTTCTATCACCTTTTTCAATTTTCAATTAATTCACCTCGCTCTCTCTTTAAACTAATATACCCATTAATTTAATTTTTCCATGCTATATGTTATCATTGCAGTATATTAATTTATGAGGTAAAAAAATGAAAAATATTCGAATAGAAAAATCCGCAAGATTAAAAGGTAAGCTTAGATTCGGAGACGGAGTTTACATAGCCCAAGGCACAATTATAGTCTCAGAAGGAAATGGAGTAAAATTTGAAAATAATACGTGGGTACTAGAAAATTCAGTCGTCATTGGGACCGATAAGAACCCTGTAAATATTGGACAAAAAACCGTATTTGGACATAGGTGCGTGGTAATTGGTGCAGAAATAGGCAATCTTTGCGAAGTTGGAAATGGAGTGATAATACTTCCCGGTGCAAAAATAGGAAATATGTGTATTTTTGGAGAAGGAACCATAATTCCAGAAGGAAAAATTATACCTGACGGTTCAGTCGTGGTGGGAAGACCAGGCAGGATAGTAAGGAAGCTAACCGAAGAAGACAAAAATATGATATCAAGAATGAGAGGTGGAGATCCATCACTCACAGATTATACTGAAAATATTATTGATATGAAAAGTGAAGGAGATGGAGTAATGGGAACTCTACATAGCTATAAAGATAAATTTCCA
>CAYUJY010000156.1:0-4082 GCA_964445145.1 uncultured Peptoniphilaceae bacterium
AATTTATTACTTCTTTTTCTAACAAGGATTTCACTTCCTTTATCTATCTAATCAAGTATCCTATAAGTTGTCATCATCAAAATCGTCCATAAAGTCGTCACTGTCAGTGAAGCCTTCAGGAAGCTCAGTTCCACTAATTCTTCTGATACCGGAAATAACATTAGTTTCACCCTTAAGCTCTGCTTCATCGTCAGATTCATATTTTGAACCTGCGTTATCTATTCTATTTAAATCGTCGTCGATATCTTCCTTAAGATCCATTTCCTTACCGTCTATATCCAGCACCCTAACTTCAAGGGCTAAGGATTGAAGTTCCTTAATCAAAACTTTGAATGACTCAGGAATTCCTGGTTCAGGTACATTTTGTCCCTTAACGATAGCTTCATAGGTCTTTACACGTCCTACGATATCATCCGACTTAATTGTCAATATTTCTTGAAGAGTATGAGCTGCACCATATGCTTCCAGTGCCCAAACCTCCATCTCTCCAAATCTTTGTCCACCAAATTGAGCCTTACCGCCCAATGGTTGTTGTGTTACCAGTGAGTAAGGTCCAGTAGATCTAGCATGTATCTTTTCGTCTACCAAGTGATGTAGCTTAAGCATATACATGTAGCCTACGGTAACTGGTCTATCGAACTCCTCGCCTGTTCTACCGTCACGAAGTTGTATTTTTCCATCTTCTGGGTAGCCAGCTTCCGTTAGAGCATCGATAATATCTTGTTCATTGGCACCGTCAAATACAGGAGTAGCAACATGCCATCCCAATTTCTTAGCTGCCAACCCAAGGTGAACTTCCAGAACTTGTCCCAAGTTCATTCTCGATGGTACTCCCAGTGGATTTAATACTATTTCTATAGGAGTTCCATCTGGCATATAAGGCATGTCTTCCCTAGGCATAATCCTTGAGATAACACCCTTGTTACCATGACGACCACACATCTTGTCGCCTACGTTTATCTTACGTTTTGTTGCTATATATACTCTGACCATTTCGTTTACACCAGGATTTAATTCATCCCCAGCATCTCTAGTAAAGGTCTTAACGTCAATAACAATACCTGATTCTCCATGGGGAACACGTAGTGAAGTATCTCTAACTTCCCTCGCTTTTTCGCCAAAGATAGCTCTAAGAAGTCTTTCTTCAGGGCTAAGTTCAGTTTCACCCTTAGGTGTAACCTTTCCTACCAAAATATCCCCTGCCTTAACTTCGGCTCCAATTCTGATAATTCCACGCTCATCAAGATCCTTTAACATATCTTCACCAACGTTTGGAATATCCCTAGAAATTTCTTCAGGTCCTAGCTTTGTTTCTCTAGCTTCAGATTCGTATTCTTCAATATGAACGGAGGTTAATGTGTCATCGATTACTAAGTCTTGGTTTACAAGCATAGCATCCTCGAAGTTGTAGCCTTCCCAGTTCATAAATGCAATTCTAATATTTTTACCTAGTGCCATTTCACCAAGGTTTGTGCTTGGTCCGTCGGCAATAACTTGTCCCTTTGAGACAGTTTCGCCAAGGTCTACTATTGGTCTTTGGTTTATTGTGGTTCCTGGATTTGCTCTTCTAAACTTGTGTAATTTATATCTTACAACTTGTCTATCTGAGGTTCTCTTTATGTCGATATAGTCAGCAGAAATTTTATCTACTACTCCATCCACATCGGAAATAATAACTACTCCCGAGTCCTTTGCAGCCTTGTACTCTATACCGGTTCCTATTATAGGAGCTTCAGTTGTAAGTAGTGGAACTGCTTGACGTTGCATGTTTGAACCCATTAGGGCACGGTTTGCGTCGTCATTTTCCAAGAACGGAATCATAGCAGTACCTACTGATACGATTTGTCTTGGGGAAACGTCCATGTAGTCAACGTCCTTAGCATCATAAATATCTACAACTCCCAAATGCCCTCTGGCAATAACCCTAGAGTTTACAAAGTAGCCTTCTTCATTTAGGGGCTCATTTGATTGGGCAATTATTTTATGATCTTCCCTGTCGGCGGTTAGGTATTCTATTTCGTCAGTTACTCTGCCTTCAGGTTTTAATACTTTTCTATAAGGGGCTTCAATAAAGCCGTATTCGTTTATTCTCGCATAGGTTGTTAGGGATGTTATAAGTCCAATATTTGGTCCTTCCGGAGTTTCTATAGGACACATTCTTCCATAATGGGAGTTGTGAACGTCTCTAACCTCCATCCCAGCCCTATCTCTACTTAAACCACCAGGTCCCAAGGCTGACATTCTTCTCTTGTGAGTAAGTTCTGCCAGTGGATTTGTTTGGTCCATGAATTGCGATAGCTGAGAACTTCCGAAGAATTCCTTTACAGCTGCCGTAAGTGGTCTAATGTTTATTAGGGATTGTGGAGTGTTTACCTCCATATCCTGGATGGTCATTTTTTCTTTAATTACTCTTTCCATTCTCGAAAAACCAATTCTAAATTGATTTTGTAGGAGTTCTCCTACGGAACGGATTCTTCTATTTCCTAAATGGTCTATGTCATCGGTTAAACCGACATCTCTAAATAGTCCCATCTCATAGCTCACAGAAGCAAGCATATCATCAACGATAATGTGCTTTGGATTTAATTCCTTAATTCTATCTTCTATAGCCAGTCTGATGTCATCTTCATTGTCAAACTCGTTTAGTATTTCCTTCATCTTAGGATAGTAAACTTTTTCTTTGATTCCGAACTCGGACAAATCAAATCCGAGCTCAAAGGCTTCCACGTCTACGAAATTGTTTCCTAGAACTTTTACCTCTTGCTCGTTGTCATTTAAAATTGTAACCAAGTTTATGCCCGCATATTCAATAGCCTTTGCAGTATCATATGAAATGATTTCACCTTGAGAGACTAATATCTCACCGGTTTCCATGTCCACTATATCCTTAGCGCTTCTATAACCTACAATTCTAGAGGATATCTCAAGCTTCTTGTTGAATTTATATCTTCCAACATTTGCCATGTCATATCTCTTGTGGTCAAAGAACATGTTCATAAATAATGATTGCGCACTATCTAATGTAGGTGGCTCACCTGGTCTTAACTTTTTATATATTTCAATTAGTGCTTCTTCTTTGTTGTTTGTAACATCCTTTTCCAAGGTAGCTAAAAGCTGCTCAGTTTCACCGAATAGGTCGATGATTGCAGATCTTGACTCTACGCCAATCGCTCTTAGGAGGATTGTCATCGGAATCTTTCTATTTCTGTCGATACGCGTATAAACGATATCATTTGAATCCGAATCAAACTCTATCCATGCACCCCTATTGGGAATTAATGTTGATGAATAAAGTGGCTTACCTGTCTTGTCCCTCTCTAATTTGTAATAGACACCGGGAGATCTGACTAGCTGACTTACAACAACTCTTTCCGCTCCATTAATAATAAATGTTCCCGTAGGAGTCATCAGCGGAATGTCGCCCATAAATACTTCTTGTTCCTTTATTTCATTGGTAGACTTATTATATAGTCTCACCTTTACCTTTAAAGGAGCCGAATAGTTGGCGTCATGATCCTTCGCTTCGTCGAGCTCATACTTCTTTTCATTTTTATTGATAGTATGCTCAACAAATTCCATAATTAAATTTCCAGAATAGTCTTCGATTGGAGAAATATCTTGTAAAACTTCTTTTAATCCCTCGTCGATAAACCACTCATAGGAAGATGTCTGTACCTCAATTAGATTTGGCGGTTCTAAAACCTCGTTGATTCTAGAATAGCTCATTCTAACTCTCTTACCGTAATTTACAGGATGCACCATGTAAAATCTTCACCTCTCATTGAACAAATGCTTCTTACCGTCGTACTAATACCTATAAATAGTGATAATGCCCCACTATAATCTATTATGCAATTTTATATATTATCATATTATGAAGATTATGTCAATCAAATGCAAAAATAATCGAATATCTTTTCCGATTGACTAATAGATATGCTTATTCGATATCTTCTACTGTACCCTATAGTGTAATTTATAGCAATTAAATGTTTTGCTGTTGAAATATTTTTACATTGATAGTAAAATTATATAAATTATTTAAAATATAATAAAGTAGGAGTGAAAAATGTATAAATACC
>CAYUJY010000157.1:0-4071 GCA_964445145.1 uncultured Peptoniphilaceae bacterium
TATTAAAATGGCAATAGTAAATGGTAAAATAGCACATAGCACTATTTAAAAAACTTTGAATACTTTTCTATGAATGTTAATGCCGATGATATGAAACAAACTGTATCAATCACTGAGTTAATATTTCAGAAAAGAATTGATATTATAAAAAAACTTCAAGACAAAAAGTTCGTAAATGACGATTATTTGCAGGGTTATAGAGATGAATTAATTAAAACGACTGTGGAGCAGATAGAAGCATTAAATACTGATAAGTTTAATGTACGATTGGTGTTAAAGCATGTAGAAAAATATAATAAGATCAGTAGATTTGATAAGCTTATAGAGGAAGATGTTCATCATCTAAAAGATGAAATTGCAAAGTTAGTATCTTCTAAAAGTGGAGATGATGCTGCAAAAAGATTTGATAATTTAATATATCAACTCATTAATGAGCATTTGGATAATGGAAGCTGTGGAACAAATACCAGAAATAGAGTTCAAGTTATTGCAATGGAACTTCAATACTTAAAAAGTATAATTGAAGTTAGTAATAATATGGAATTAATAAAACAAATACAGAATGATGAGTATTGGGAAAATGTAAGTGTTTCTGAGCTAGAAGATATAAGACTCAGATTAAGAAATTTGGTTGATTTTATTATTGTTGAACCAAAAAAGATAAAAATAATAGATATTGACGATGAGTTCAAAGACCCAAAATTTAGAGCCCCAGTTACCCCATATGATAATTTTCAAGATTATAAATTAAAGGTTAATAGGTATATAGAAGAAAATCCTGGCAATCTTGCTATTCATAAGCTTAGAAACAATCTTCCGCTTACAGAAACTGATTATAAAAACTTAGAATACATTTTGACCAAAGAATTGGGGACAAAAGAAGATTATAAAAATGAGTTTAAGGATACACCATTTGGTCTAATGGTAAGAAGTATTACTAAATTAGATAGACAAGCAGCTAATGAAGTTTTTGCAAAGTTTATTATCGATGAGTCGTTAAATCAGGATCAGATAGTTTTTGTGAATAAAATTATAGACTATGTTATTTGCAATGGATATATTGAAGACAATACAATATTGACCAGAGCTCCTTTCGATAGACCTGGAAGAATAGATATGCTATTCGATAATTCAAAGGCAATTAAGTTAGCGACATTAATTAATTCAATTAGAGAAAATGCCATTAATATACATGCACAATAATTTTAGTTTCGGATGATACGCTGTACTTCCACTCCACGATACGTAGATTGCAACACTTCACTTTTAATCATATAATAATCTTATTGAAAAGGAGATATTATGGGATATATAGACGGAAGGGTCATTAAGGAGCTTCGTGAAAGGAAAAAAATGACGCAAAGGGAGTTGGCAAAAGAGATAATGGTCAGCGACAAGGCGATTTCCAAGTGGGAGACAGGGAATGGGTATCCAGATATCGGTATAATCGAATCCCTTTCTAAAGCGCTAGGGGTTTCCATTGTGGAGCTGTTCACCGGGGAATTTAGAACCAACGAAAATGTTTCAGCGAATATGTTGAAATCAAAATTTTATGTCTGTCCCATCTGCAAAAATATAATTTACTCCATAGGTGAAGCTATGTTATCCTGCTGCGGAATCACACTACCACCACAGGAGGCGGAAGAATTTGATGAGGAACACAGTTTAAGTATAGAGACGGTGGATAATGAATATCACATATTTGGAAATCATGTGATGACCAAGGACCACTACATTTCCTTCGTAGCATATGTCACAGGAGGCGGAGTGAATATGGTTAAACTATATCCAGAGGGAGATATTTCAATACGTTTTCGAAAAAACGGTCGAGGGTTTTTGTATTTTTATTGCAACAGACACGGATTGTTTAATACGCGTATATAAAGGGAGTAGGTGATTTAAATTTCACCTACTCCTTTAGAATTAACTCCCTGGACAATATCTCGTTCTTTTAATTTCTTATTGATTTCTCCAATTAGCTTATCCGCTGCCCATTTAGGTTCGTGGAGCATGGATTTATCCGCATCGCCAGTTATTCTATGGATTATTATATCTGGACACAATAATCTAATGGCATCCACCACTAGGCTTGTATACTCATCCTTATTTAAAAGAGGATAGGGATTTTCTAAATATTTTAAATAGAGGTTCGTGTCCCTTTGGATATAAAGGCTATGGATTTTTATGCCGAATGCTCTTATGGAATTTACATATTTTATGGAGTTCAACATGTCCACATCGTCCTCTCCAGGCAATCCAAAAATTACATGAAGTACAAATTTTATATTTCGATTATTGAGTTCCTGTAATTTTTCGTTTAAGTAATTGTGAGTATAGCACCTGTTTATATTTCTAATGGTATCTTCATTTGTGCTTTGCATTCCAATTTCAAGCCAAAGATTTGTAGTCTTAGAAAGTTCCTCTAATAAATTGAGAACATCCTCATCTAGACAATCTGCCCTTGTGGCTATTGCCAAGCCTACAACTTCGTTGTCAGACAGTGCTTCCTCGTAGACTGCTCTTAGAGTTTCTACATCTCCATAGGTGTTCGTGAAGTTTTGGAAGTATGCGATGAAATGGTTTGTGTTCCACTTTTTTCTAGCTATGGATTTTTGTATATCGATTTGGTTTTTTATATTTAGGTGACCTGAAGTGAACTCTCCGCTGCCTTTTTCAGAACAAAAAATACACCCACCGATAGATATGGTCCCATCCCGATTTGGGCATGAAAAACCAGCGTCTAGGCTGAGCTTTGCGACTTTTTCTCCATATTTGGCTTTTAAGTATTTACTGAGGCTGTTATATCGTTCCATTTAATCACCATATATAGTTTAACATAATTGTAGAAAAGTCATACAATAATATTAAATGCTACCTTTATTTAGGCATTAAATTATGATATTATCAAGTAGGTGAATTATGATGCATTTATTAGAAAATTACTTATACCTAGCTGATGAAGCGATGGATGCTTTGGATTATAAAAAGGCCATCTCCATATATAACAACGCGTATATGTTAGCTGATGATGATACAAAAATAGATATACTTTATGATTTAGGAGACCTCTATTCAGAAATTGGAGAATATGAAAAAGCTAAGGGCTCCTATTTTGATATTACAGAAATTGATTCTGAAGAAGCAGGCGCTTGGTACGGAATAGCTTTTACTACGGAGCTTGCAGGTGGAGATTTAGAATATGCCATAGAATGCTATATTCGTGCGATTGAAATCGACTCTGAATACGCCGACGCATATTACTACTGTGCAGTTCTCTTAGATGAGGTGGGGCGACGTGAAAAGTCCGTGGGGTATTACAAAAAGTGTATAGAGCTAGATGAAAATTACTTCCAAGCCTACAACGATTTAGGTTCAATTTGTGAAAATGAAAAAAATTACGAAAAAGCATTGTACTATCTAAACAAAGCCTTGGAAATAAATCCAGAATATGATTTATCCCATTTTAATATGGGTGTTGTTTATAAAGCTTTGGGCGAGTATGAAAAGGCGTTTGAATCCTATAGGACGGCAGCTAAATACTCTAGTAATGAATATATTTATCTAAACATGAGTGCTCTCTATATTGAGCTAAAGGATTTTCAAGGGGCTATCGAAGTGCTTTCAGAAGGAATAAATAGAAACAAAAATCATTTGCTCTATTATAACCGAGCTTGTTCCTACAGAAATTTGGGCAAAATAGAAGAAGCACTTGAAGATTTAAAAGAAGCAGAAGAGATTTATCCCACCGTCCTGGAGTGGGCAAAGAAGGATCCAGATTTATCGGATTTAGTAATGGAGGAAAAATGATTATTTTAAAAACAGACGAACATATAGAAAAAATGCATAAGGCAGGAAAACTGTTGGCAGAGGTGCATAGAGAACTGAGAAGCCGTGTAGTCCCTGGAGTTACAACCTTAGAATTAGATAAGTTTGTGGATGATTACTTGACCGAGAGGGGCGCTTATCCTGAACAAAAGGGATATCAAGGCTTTCCATACGCTATTTGCGCGTCCATAAATGATGAGGTGTGCCACGGATTCCCAACGGATGTACCAATTAAAGAAGGAGACA
>CAYUJY010000158.1:0-2847 GCA_964445145.1 uncultured Peptoniphilaceae bacterium
ATTCTGGATTCTATATATCCAGCACATCTTTAATCCTATTAACCAAAAACAACGGCAAACTATATGTTTTTGTATTCTCAACTACATTAATCCCACTATTTTTCAATGAAAACTTAAATCCTTTTTTTGGTTTAAATTGTTTTGCAAATTCTAAATAACTTTTGGCTTTTGTATTTAGATTTGCTTTGGCTTCTATGGGAATCACATTTCCTTTGTGCTCGATTAAAAAGTCCAATTCTGCTATATTTCCAGATCTCCAATAATAAGGGTTGTAGTCTAGTGAGATTAACTCCGTTAGTACGTAGTTTTCTGTCAATACACCTTTAAATGTCCCTAAATTTTCAAAATTATTAATTATCGCAGCATAAGAAATTCCCGCTCTTTTGGATAATAAGCCAACGTCACAAAGATAAATTTTGTAATATGAATTATCTGCATTTACAGATAATGGAATTTTAGCATTTTCTACTTTTCCTACTACATGAATTAAACCAGCGTCCACTAGCCATTGAATTGAAGCTTCCAAGTCTTTTGCCCTAGCAGATTTTTTTACTCTACTAAAGATAAATTTATTATTATCTTCTCGCAATTGTGTTGGTATAGAGTTCCAAATCGCTTCTAAATTTGCAATTTCATTTATTGGTGCATGTTTAGAAAAATCATTTTCATATCCATATAACAAATTTTCCTGAATTTTCTCCACTTCATTAAAATCCTTCGTTTCAACACAAGTTTTTACTGCCTCAGGCATCCCACCGATTGCATAATAGTTGAGTAAGGTCTTCTTTAATGGCTCCATGTAGTACTCTGGCAATTCAGCTGTAATATCCCTATCATCTAAGCCTTTATCAAGATTTTCTTGTCCCGTCGCCCACAAAAATTCTCTAAAATTCATCGGATAAAGTTGCATCCTATCTATTTTCCCAATTGGAAATGAGGTTTCATCTTTTCTAATGCTCACACCCAACAAAGACCCTGCACCAATAATGTGTAGTTCTGGAATGTCCTCAAATATTTTAGTGCTGCAATCGCTTTGGGAGCCATTTGAATCTCATCTAAAATCAACAGTGTCTTCCCAGGGTTTATGGTTTTATTCAAAAAAATGTTACCTAAATCACTTATAATTCGCTTTGGATTATAATCTTCATCAAAAACTGAAGCAATTTTTGGATTTTGTTCCAAATTTAAGTAAGTAATTTCTTCAAAATTTTCTTCCCCAAATTGTTTTATTATATAATTTTTACCACATTGTCTTACTCCTGTAAGTAACAGAGGTTTTCTATTGTTGGAAGCCTTCCACTTTATCAATTCATCCATAATAATTCTCTTCATAGCTACCCCCTATAAACACAGTATTGCATTGTTCATATGAATAACGCAATAGTTTTACATTTATTCATCTTAATAATGCAGAATAAACTGCGTCTTTCATATGAATAAATGTAAAACAAAAAGTGATTTGAGCAAATTTACGCTCAAATCACTTTTATTTATACTACTTCAATTTTTAATTCATTACCTTCTGATTTAATAACTGCAGTACTTCCCGGCATTATTTCCTCTGCAATTAACATTCTAGATAGTTTCGTTTCAATTTCTCGTTGGATAAATCTCTTGACTGGTCTAGCGCCATATTGAACTGAATAGGCTTCTTCTAGGATTAAGTCCTTAGCGGAATCTTCTAGAATAATTTCAATTTCCAATTCGTTTAGTCGCTTTCTCAAATCTGCTATTTGTAAGTCTATTATCTTAAAGATTTCAGATCTCTGTAATGGTTTAAATAACACAATTTCATCAATCCTATTTAAGAATTCTGGCTTAAATGAATTTCTAAGTTGCCCCATTACGCTATTTTGCGCTCTTTCGGAAATAGTCCCATCTTCTTGAAGTCCGTCTATTAAATCAAGGGAGCCTATATTAGAGGTCATTATGATAACTGTGTTTTTAAAGTCCACTGTTCTACCTTGATTATCGGTTAACCTTCCATCGTCAAGCACTTGTAATAAAACGTTGAAAACGTCTGGATGGGCTTTTTCTATCTCATCAAATAATACTACGGAATATGGTTTTCTTCTAACGGCTTCTGTCAGTTGTCCACCCTCTTCGTATCCCACGTATCCTGGAGGCGCTCCGACTAATCTGGATACGGTATGTTTTTCCATATACTCACTCATATCCAAACGAACGATATTTCGCTCATCATCAAATAACGCTTCTGCTAACGCCTTGGATAACTCGGTTTTACCAACACCTGTAGGTCCTAGGAAAATAAAACTTCCTATCGGTCTATTTATAGCCTTAAGTCCAGACCTGGCGCGAATTACTGCATCTGAAACTGCTTGAACGGCTTCGTCTTGCCCTATAACTCTCTTGTGGAGTATATCGTCTAGGTGGAGCAATCTCTCCCTGTCAGATTCTTGTAACTTTGTTATGGGTATACCTGTCCATCTGGATACTACTTCTGCGATTTCCTCCTCGGTTACTTCTTCCTTAACCAATGCATTTTGTGGTTTATCTTCCTTTAATGCTTCGTTAAGTTCAGATTCTAACTTCGGTAGTTCACCGTATCTAAGTTGAGATAGGGTTTCCAAATCGTAACGCCTTTCGGCATCTTCGATTTTTCTTTTTACCTCATCAATTTTTTCTTTTAGTATATTCACAGCATTTATAGATTGTTTTTCATCTTCCCATCTTGCCATCAACAAGTCGAATTCAGATTTTTCTTCGGAAATTTCTTTTTCCAATTTTTCAAGTCGGTTTATGGAAGCTTGGTCCGATTCTTTCTTTAATGCTTCCCTTTCTATTTCAAGGGTTAATAGTTTTCGTCTCTTTTCATCAAGTTCCTGT
>CAYUJY010000158.1:2857-4062 GCA_964445145.1 uncultured Peptoniphilaceae bacterium
ATGGAGTCTATTTCAGTCCTCACCATGGCAGATGCTTCATCCATTAGGTCAATGGCTTTATCTGGCAAAAACCTATCGCTTATATATCTATCCGAATATACTGCGGCTGCAATTACTGCACCGTCAGAAATTCTAATACCATGATGAATTTCGTATTTGTCCTTAATTCCCCTCAATATGGAAATTGTATCTTCCACAGTCGGCTGGTCCACTAGAACTTTTTGGAAACGCCTTTCCAACGCTGCGTCCTTTTCGATATATTTTCTATATTCGTCCAAGGTGGTTGCACCTATGGCATGTAGTTCTCCCCTGGCTAGCATGGGCTTCAATAGGTTGGATGCATCCATGGAACCTTCGGTTCTACCTGCTCCTACAATATTGTGGATTTCGTCGATGAAAAGTATGATTTGCCCTTCGGATTTTTCCACTTCTTGTAATACCGCTTTTAGTCTCTCTTCAAATTCTCCACGATATTTCGCTCCAGCTATTAGTGATCCCATATCCAAGGAAAAAATCATCTTATCCTTCAAAGATGATGGAACGTCACCATTTACGATTCTCTGTGCTAAGCCTTCCACAATGGCTGTTTTACCAACTCCCGGTTCCCCTATCAGTACGGGATTGTTTTTGGTTCTTCTGGAAAGTATTCTAATCGTGTTTCTAATTTCTTGATCCCTTCCGATAACTGGATCTATCTTTCCGTCCCTTGCCAGTTTGCAAAGGTCAGTACCATATTTCCCTAATGCGTCGTATGTGCCTTCTGGATTATCAGTGGTTACTGATTGATTTCCCCTAATTTGTCTTAGGTGTTCTAAGAACTTTTCTTTTGTAATGTTGTATTTTCTGAATACTTCTTGGGTTTGTGTGCTTTTTAAGCCCAATAATGCTAAATAAAGGTGTTCCACACTCACATATTCATCTTGAAAATCATTTGCTATTTTTTGTGCTTCGTTTAGTGCCTTGTTAAAGTCCTTACTAGCGTAGGTGGATCCACCTGATTGTTTAGGCAGACCTTCAACCCTTAGCTTAAGTTCCTCAAGGTAACTGGCAACATGTATACCCATAAGTTTTATTACTTTAGGTATTAGACCTTCCTTGTCATTTACGAGTGCGTAATGTAAATGCAATTCCTCAACCTGAGGATTGCCGTATTTTATCGCCTCGTTATTTGCATTTTGTACTGCTTCCATGCTTTTTTGCGTGAA
>CAYUJY010000159.1:0-4060 GCA_964445145.1 uncultured Peptoniphilaceae bacterium
AGCATATGAATCAGCAATAACCCCTCAGTCTCCTTACGTCGCCAGCTCCCCTGCATGGGAGCCTTTGTGATTGTCTCCCCTGTAGGGGAGATGCCGTAGGCAGAGGGGTTATGCAACCAATAAATTAACTCTATTACATTTATGCTTTTCCATCAAATATTCCACTGTTTCACCGAAAGAGATTTCACAAAGTTAATTCACTTTAATATAAAATACAGTTTTGTAAAATAGCATATGAATCAGCAATAACCCCTCAGTCTCCTTACGTCGCCAGCTCCCCTGCAGGGGAGCGAAACTACCTGATAGACGACAACACATCAGCCTTGGAAATAATTCCTTTTAGTGTGTTGTCCTTTTCATCCACTACTGCTAGCGGATAAGGAGACAACGTCGCGAGCTCTATTATTTCGCTAATCAGCTTATCCTCTGTGGTAGTTAGGGCGTCATGGACCATAACATCACCGATTGTCAGATGCTCTCTCTCAGCGTTTACGGCATCGACAATGTTTACCACACCTAAAAATTCCATTCTATCTCCCACCACATAGGCTGAAGAAACCTTGTTGTTTCTCATCATGTGGATTGCAAAGCTGGGAGCGTCATTTACTCTAACTATACTGTTGGGCGTCATCATTGCATTTTTTACGCTGATGACTTGGGATTTATCTGCGCTGTCTATAAATTGTCTTACATATTCGTTGGCAGGATTTGCACTCATTCCCTCTGGTGTATCAACCTGGATTACTTCGCCGTCCTTCATGATGGCGACCCTATCTCCCAGCTTAAATGCTTCGTCCATATCGTGGGTGATGAAAATTATCGTTTGTCCCAGTTTTCTCTGTATGGACAGTAGCTCAAATTGCATGTCCCTTTTAACTAATGGGTCCAGTGCTGAAAAAGGCTCGTCCATGAGGAGTATCTCTGGGTCGCTGGCCAATGCCCTCGCAAGGCCCACACGTTGTTTCATCCCACCGGACAGGCTGGAAATTCGTTCGTTTTCGTAGCCGTCCAGTCCAACTAGCTTTATCATTTCCATAGATTTTTCACGTCTACCGCCATTTTTTTGGCCTCGTATCTCCATGCCGTACTCCACATTTTCTATTACATTTCTGTGGGACATGAGACCGAAGTGCTGAAAAACCATGGAGATATTTTGTCTTCTATAATCGATTATCTCTTCGTTTTTAAATTCGTTTAGATTCTTATCCTTGTAGTAAACGGTGCCTTTAGTTGGTTTATTTAAAAGATTAAAGCAACGAACCAAGGTGGATTTCCCCGAGCCAGAAAGACCAATAATTACGAAAATTTCTCCCTTTTTGATTTCTAAATTCACATCCCAAAGAGCGATGGTGGTGCCGGTTTTTTTATTTATTTCGTTTTTATCGATGCCCTCCTCCTTCATTTTTATGGCTTTATTTATTTCCTTGCCATAAATTTTGTAGAGGTTCTCCACTCTGATAATGGTTTCGTTATTCATGACCGTTCACCTCACTTTTCTTTATGAGTCCTTGTGTAATTCTATCTAAAATTATCGCCACAATGACGACTGCGGTACCGGACACCAGGCCCCTTCCCATCTCCACTCTGTTTACACTTATCAAAACTTCCATACCCAATCCGGAAGCTCCGATCATGGAGGTGGTAACAACCATGGACATCGCCATCATCAGAGTTTGATTTACACCTGTCATGATGGTAGGAAGTGCCTGGGGTATTTGTACCTTAAAAAGGGTTTGCATTTTTGTTGAGCCAAAGGCGTGTGCAGCTTCAATAACCTCTTCGTTTATCTGCCTGATTCCGTGATTAGTTAGCCTTATCATAGGCACTATGGAATAAATCGTGGTGGCAATTACGGCTGGCGGTTTGCCGAGACCGAAAAACACCATCGCAGGTATCAGATATACAAAGACGGGCATGGTCTGCATCGTATCTAGCACAGGACGAATAATCCTATCGGCGCGGTCACTGGCGGATACCAGTACACCAATGGGAAATCCGAAGAGCAGCGCTATTATTACAGACACGATTATTATGGACAGGGTTTCAAGCATAAGGCTCCATAGCCCCAATGCTCCTATTAAAAACAATAACCCACCATAAATTATTCCGCTGGATATTTTTTTTGTAATCCAAAACAGTGCTATTCCCACACCGAAAACCAGGACGAACCATGGTATCATGTTTAAAATTGAGTTAATTGCGCCTACGGAGACGTTTAAAATACTTTTTATCGCTCCGAAAAATCCGCCGAACCTCACGCTAATATTATTTACCGTGCTATCAATTGCACGTAAATCTATGGATAAATCCACAGGAAATTTATATAACCATTCCATGTCTATTCTCCTACTTAGCCAGAGCTTCCTTCATTTTTGCTGCATCCTCAGCACTCAACCATTGATCTAAAAGCTCGCTGTGCTCATTTAAAAACCATTTAGCAGTAGCGACATAATCTTCGCCTGATTCTTGCATATGTGCTAGAGCCTCTGAGGTTAGGGCGCTTGAAGTTTTATACTTGGATAGGAATTCAACAGCTTCCTTGTTGTCACCGTCGTTGAACTTGTTGCTCACACCTACGGTAACATTAACTGCTGGAAGTGCGGATTCACCCTTCATATAGTTTTCTGGATTATATGGTTCGTCGTCCAAGAGAACCATGTCATACATTCCAAGTAGCCATGTTGGTTCCCAGTAATATGCAGCGATTGGCTCGCCTCTTTCGTAGGCTGTAGTTATAGCCGTAGCTAAAGCAGCCTCAGAGCCCGGTCTGAAATATATGAAATTTTCATCCAAGCCATAGTGCATAAATTTGTTGTTCATAATTTGGTCAACTTCCCATCCAGGGATTGCTCCGTACATTCTACCCATAGCAGGATTTTCGTCATCCTTAAACACTTCAGGATAATTTTTCAAATCCCAAACGTATTTTAAATCAGGTGCGCTGGCAACAATTCCCCTCTCTGCATCGCCCTCAATTACGTATCTTGGTACGTAGATTCCTTGGTAATTGTCATCGAAATTGGTGCCCAGTTCGACAAATTTTCCGTTAGCTTTATCATCTTCGTAATTAGCAATATTTGCTGACCATATCTCCATATGTCCATCGATTTCACCGGATAATAGCCCTTGGTGAGTTACGGGCGTGGAACCTGGAACCTCACTCCACTTATAGCCGTAGAGTTCTGATAGAACCGTTCCCGCCACTGCGTTGTGGAACTTTATACTGTCCCAGCCCGCATCTGCAAACTTGATTTCCTTTGCTCCCGTTGTACTTCCACCGGCACAAGCCGTTACGATAATGGATAGCACCAAAATCGTCGATAGAATTAAAGTTACTTTCGTATTTTTTCTCATTTTACTTCCTCCGTTTATTATTGTAATAATCAAATGGAGTTTTATATGTGAGCCCTAAGTTTTCTCCAGTTCCCCCAATTTTTGTGCACAAAAAAACCATGGAAAACTTGGAGCTCCATGGTTAAATTCAACATAAAACTCCCTTTTCGCCTACGAAGTTAGCTGACGGGTTAGGACAAAGGGTATCCTTCTTGCGATTCACCCCGAAGGTTGGTTCCTCCGCTTCAAAAATGAATTAGGCGTTTTTCTTACCAAATAATTATAGCACAAAGAGCTTTCATAATCAAATTAAGCCTTTGTAAAGTTTCAATGGGCATATATTTCCACTCTGAAAATGCTGTATGTCAAATATTTATTATTGTTGAATGACTTTACTATTTAGCAACATCTCTATATAATTAAAATAAGGAGGGATTCACTATGAGTAAATTTGATTTAACAAATGCGGGATTTGCAACTCGTGCGATTCATGAGGGACAGGGATTCGATAAGGCTACGGGAGCTCTTTCCACGCCGATTTACCAAACATCCACATTTTGCTTCGAATCTGTGGATGAGGCGATGACTAAATTCAGAGGCGAAGAAAAGGGAAGTGGAGCGCTTCGTTCTGGGCTATCCCAAGAATATGGACGGCACTCTCGGCCCGAGAGCGGAGAAAAGCGAGCAGTTCAAAGCGCTTTTGGAGTCCCGCTGTGACATCCCCGTC
>CAYUJY010000160.1:0-3988 GCA_964445145.1 uncultured Peptoniphilaceae bacterium
CTATACCAGTTACCTTTACTATTTCTTTAAAAGTTTTAGCCTGTTGGATTGCATTTTGTCCTGTAGTAGCATCTAGTACAATTAAGGATTCTTTATTGGCTTCAGGGTAATTTGTATCAATTATCCGATAAATTTTTTCAAGTTCCTTCATTAAATTTGCTTTGTTATGAAGTCTACCCGCGGTATCACAAATTAGCACATCAGATTTTCTAGATTTAGCTGCTTGAATGGCATCGAATACCACTGCTGCTGGATCAGAACCTTCACTTTGGTGTATTAATTCGGTATTGGACCTATCAGCCCATTCTTGCAGTTGCTCAATTGCTGCTGCTCTAAATGTATCTGCTGCAGCAAGAAGAACTTTTTTACCTTCAGCCTTATACTTAGAAGCTAATTTCCCTATGGTGGTTGTTTTTCCAACTCCATTTACTCCAACCACTAGTATAATGGTAGGTGAAATATTTGGATTGAAGTTAGAGTTTTCAGATTCAGAAATAAGCCCTTTAGTTTCATCTATTAATATATCAATTACCAAACTAGGGTCAGTGATTTTATTTACTTTAATATTTTCCCTAAGCCTTTCAATTAACTCTAAGGTAGTTGGAACACCCACATCTGCTGTAATTAGGATATCTTCAATCTCCTCATACATATCTTCATCGATTTCCAAGTAATTTCCTAGCATTACATTTAGTTTATCAGTAAGATTTGTTCTTGTCTTTTCTAAACCCTTAAATAATCGTTGAAAAATTGATGTAGGCTTTTCTTCGTGTTCGTTTACTTCAACTACTTCTGTTATAATTTCCTCTTCATTAGAAATTAAATTCTCTTCAACAGGTGTTTCTTCTTCCACATCTTCATCAATAACTACTTCATCAACAAAAACTTCATCATCTGTAATAATGTCCTCAATTTCTTCCTCAAGGGACTCATTTATATCCGTTTCAGGTAAATTCTTTTCTTCGTCTTCGTCATTAAAGACGCCTTTTAGCCACTTAAACATTTGCCACCTTCCTTTCATTAAACTTAATGGATACAACCTTGCTTACTCCGGTTTCTTCCATTGTTATCCCATAAATATAGTCAGCTACTTCCATAGTAGGTTTTCTATGTGTAATTATTGCAAATTGAATATTTTCCAAGGTGCTCAAATAGCTAACAAATCTTTTTATATTAGCATCATCCAGTGCCGCATCTATCTCATCCAATAGACAAAATGGAGCAGGTTTAGTCTTTAATAAGGCAAATAGTAAGGATACTGCAGTTAATGATCTTTCCCCACCGGACATTAGATTTAAACTCTGTCTCCTTTTTCCAGGGGGCTGTGTGATTATCTCAATGCCTGTCTCCAAAATATTATCTGATTCTGACATTACAACTTCAGCAGATCCGCCACTAAACATTATAGAGAAAATTTCTTTAAAATTTTTATTGATTATGTTAAAGCTTTCTAAGAATTTTTCTTTCATTACAACTTGTATCTCATCTAACATTTTTTCCAAACGAGATTTCGTTTCCACCAAATCAGAATACTGTTCTTCATTGAACTCCAACCGTTCCATAAGGTTCTTATATTGGGTGATGGCACTATGATTAATATTACCCATTAATGATAATTTTTGTTTCATTTCCTTAATTGTCATAGAAAAACTTAATTTCTTAAGCTCGACATTTACAATTAAATCCTCGAGTAGACTAAAATTATAACCTTCAGAAATATAGTCTTTTATACTGTCTAATCTCACTTGATCTCTTTTTATAGAGGTATCAAGGTTGTATAAATCCTTTTCTATGTTGAGGAGTTTTGAATTCTCTTCGTTTATGGAACGTGTACTATTTTCGTAATTTTTTAGTATCTCTCTTTTTGCCACCAGTAAGGTTTCATTCTTACCTTTAAATTCAGAATTTTCTAGAATAATAGTTTCTAAATTTTTCTTATCTTGGATTATACTTTTTTCAATATTTTCGTTTTCTTCGATTATGAGTGTTTTCTTATGAATTGATGTCTCCAATTGATCATTTATTTCATTTAAATCATTTGTTGCTTTACTAATACCATTATTAATGTTTGAAATTCTCAGTTGGTAATTAGATATATTAATTCTCAGTTCTTCAGACAAAACCCTTAATTCAGAAATAGAAATATTTAAATCGTCCAAATGTACATTATTAATATCCTTTAACTTTTGTAATTCAAATAGCTTTTCTTTATAAAACTGCTCAAATTCGTTTCTTATTAAAGTTTTCTCTTTAAATTCAGCAACTTCAGAAGAAATCGAATGAAGTTGCGATTCTTGTTGATTTAAATTCATAAGAGTATTTTTCAAGTCGGAGTTTATTTCAATTATTTCTATATTATTTTTTTCGAATTCAATATTATAATAATTTATATCTTGCTCTAGCTCAGTAATTTTTTTCTTATTAACGTTAGTGTTAGATAAAATTTTACTAATATTTTGTTCAATGCTTTGTTTGTCAGATATTGCATTATCCAATTCTGTAGTTAAATCAGTAATTTCATTTTTTCTGTGTAAGATACCACCTTCTACTTTTAATGACCCACCTGTTATTGAGCCCCCTGGATTGATAATATCTCCTTCCAAAGTGACAATTCGTACACGCTGGTTTAAACTTCTTGAAATTCTAACTGCAGAATCCATATTTTCAACCACTATTATATTGCCCAATAAATTGTCGATAACATCAGTATAAATTGGATCAAAATTCACTAGATTACTAGCATAATCAACAAAAGATTTATCCGCTACTTTGCTTCCTTTTGTACGTGACTTTATACTATCCAATGGGTGAAATGTAATTCTACCAAAATTGAACTTTCTCAAAACTTCTATTATATATTTCGCAGTTTCAGTATCATCAACTATTAAACTTTGTGAATTGAATCCTAGTGCAGAAGTTATTGCCTTTTCATACTTCTTCGGCACAGATATTACATTTGCTACAGAATCATGCAATCCTTTTATATTCAATGAATTCTTCTTAATATGTGAATATAAGTTTTTTACTGCTTTATTATATCCTTCGTAATTCTCATCCATTAATTTCAAATAATTAATTTTGTTCTCTAATGATGACACTTTAAGATTAACTTTATTTTTATCTTCATTTAGGATTTTGAGATTATTATCATGTTCAATTTGTACATCTACATACTCTAATCTATTCTTTTTAGCTGTTTCAATCTTAAGCTCGATATTCTTCTTTAGGGTGCTTAATTTCTCTAATTCTAAATTCCATAAATCTAGAGAATTTTGCAAATCTAATATACTTTTTTCGATTTCAGATATTCTATTTTTCCTATCATTATCAAGGGATAAGCCCCTTTCGTAATTTATACTTTCTTCGTTGAATTGTTTTTCCGTTTCTCTAATTTGAGTATCAATAGACGCAATATCTTCTAGCTTCTCTTTTAAATCTGCTTCTTTCTTTTCAAGGTTTTTATCTAGTTCTTCATACTTGTGCTCACTATCTTCTAGTAGAGCTAATATTTCAGAATTGCTTTTGGTTAAATCCTCCAGTTCCCTTTCGATTTTTGTCCTAGAAGAATTTAAGTTTTCTATTCTCTCCTTTAAAGTTAAAAGTTCATTCTTCTTTGATGTTAATCTTTCCTCATAAACTTCTATTTTGGATTTAATATCTTTTTCTTTTTTTATATTTTCTATATTTGAAATCTGTAGTTCATTTATCTGAAATTCTATATTATCAAGGTTGTTTTTGGTGTTTTCAAAATCTTCGTTTAATTTAAAAATATTAAATTCAATTTCGCTCTTTTTTAAATTCGATTCTTGAAGTCCATTTAAACTGGTTGATATTCCGTCATGGAGTTTTAAGTAGTCTTTAGTGTTACTATAAATATCGTAGGCTTTTAATTCGCTATAAATTTCGTTATATTCACGAGCCTGTTGTGCTTCACTTTTAAGTCCAGACTCTTGGTTTCTTAATTCAGAAATAATATCTTTTAGACGTA
>CAYUJY010000161.1:0-3944 GCA_964445145.1 uncultured Peptoniphilaceae bacterium
TTACTTGTTGGGAAATTTTGAATCCGTGGAAGATATAACTAGGGAATTTTATAAACCGATTAATTTTGATATTAATATAGAAAACACAATAGGATAAGGAGGAGTAAGATGAACGTAAGAGAAGAAGCTTTAAAGCTACACAAAGACAACAAGGGTAAGATTGAAATCGTATCGAAGGTAGCGGTAAACGACGCTACGGATTTGTCACTAGCATATACACCGGGGGTGGCAGAACCATGTAAGGAAATTTTCGCAAACCCAGATGACGTATATACCTATACGAACAAGGGCAACATGATTGCAGTAGTTACTGACGGAAGTGCAGTTTTGGGACTTGGTAATATCGGGTCTAGAGCTGGAATGCCGGTTATGGAAGGAAAAGCTGTTTTATTTAAAGAATTTGCAAATGTAGATGCTTTCCCAATATGCGTTGAAAGCCAAGAAGTAGATGATATAGTATTTACTGTAAAGCAAATCGCACCGTCCTTTGGCGGAATAAACTTAGAAGATATCGCTGCTCCAAATTGTTTTGAAGTAGAGAAAAGACTTATTGAAGAACTGGATATTCCAGTATTTCATGACGACCAACACGGAACTGCTATCGTAGTTTTAGCAGCAGTTATTAATGCTCTAAAGGTAGTAGGAAAGAAAATTGACGAAGTAAAAATTGTACTTAACGGTGCAGGTGCGGCAGGTATTGCAATTTCAAACCTATTGGTAGCTGCAGGTGCAAAAAACAATATTATATTAAATAGTAGAGGAATCCTAGATCCAGACGATGAAAAACTTGATCCAGTAAGAAAAGATGTGGCAAAAACTACGAACCCTGAGAAACTTAAGGGTGACTTAAATGCTGCAATAAAGGGAGCTGACGTGTTTATTGGAGTTTCCCAAGGAAACTTATTGACGGCAGAGATGGTATCAACCATGAACGAAGGCTCAATCGTACTTGCAATGGCAAACCCTATCCCTGAAATTCTACCAGAAGAAGCTAAAAAGGGTGGAGCTGCAGTTGTGGGAACCGGTAGGTCAGACTTTGAAAATCAAGTTAATAACGTATTAGTATTCCCTGGACTTTTCAGAGGAACACTGGACGTAAGAAGTAAAATTATAAACACAGAAATGAAACTAGCAGCAGCAAATGCAATAGCTGATATGGTTAAACCAGAGGAACTCAATGCAGAATATATTATTCCAAAGGCGTTCAACAGAGAAGTGGGACCAAATGTAGCTAAGGCTGTAGCCGAAGCTGCAATAAAAACAGGTGTAAATAGAATTTAGAGGAGACGATATGCAAAACGAAAATTTTAGAATAGAAAAAGATTCCCTAGGGGAAATAAAAGTACCTAAAAATGCATACTACGGAGTTCACAGTCAACGTGCAAAAGAGAATTTCCCAATTACTGGATATCACACAGATCCGGAAATTATCAAAGCAGTAATCGAAATAAAGAAGGCAGCGATAATCATAAACAACGAAGTTGGACTAATCTCTGACGAAAAGAAAGATGCAGTGGTAGCGGCGTGTGATAAAGCCCTAGAAGGTGGATACGATGACCAATTTGTAGTGGACCCAATCCAAGGTGGAGCAGGAACATCACACAACATGAATGCCAATGAAGTCCTTGCGAATATCGCTATAGAAATATTAGGTGGAGAACTGGGTGACTATTCCATGGTCCATCCAAATGACGACCTTAACTTTGGACAATCCACGAATGATGTATACCCTACATCAGGTAAAATTGCCATATCCAGATATTTAGAGAAGACCCACGAAGAATTGAAGCTTTTAATCGATTCCATTGAAAAGAAAGCAAAAGAATTTGACGGATTTATAAAAATGGGTAGAACTCAAATGCAAGACGCTATACCTATAAGATTAGGACAAGAGTTCCAAGCTTATGCCTCTGCATTTAGAAGGGATGAAAAGAGATTCCAAGACGCTGTAAAGGCTATGGCATTTGTAAATATGGGAGCTACAGCAATCGGTACGGGACTTAATGCCGACGTAGATTACGTAAAGAAAATTGTTCCAAAGCTAGCAGAAATTACGGGATTAGATTTAGTACAAACCCCTGACCTAATAGATGGAACCCAAAACCTAGACGGATTTGTATTCGTTTCCTCAGTGCTTAAAACCTTGGCAGTTACACTTTCTAAAATGTGTAATGACCTTAGACTTATGTCCTCAGGACCAAAGACAGGCTTTGGAGAAATCAGCCTTCCTGCGAAACAAGCTGGTTCATCAATAATGCCAGGAAAGGTAAATCCAGTAATACCAGAAGTTGTAACCCAGGTAGCATATTCAGTTATTGGAAACGACACTACAATCACATTTGCAGTGGAAGCAGGACAATTGGAACTAAATGCTTTTGAGCCAGTAATATTCTACAAAATGTTCGAATCCTTAAAAACTCTGACTGGTGCCATGTACACACTTAGAGTTAATTGTATCGATGGCATAGTTGCAAACGAAGATAGAATGAGTGATTTAGTAGAAAACAGCGTTGGAATAATAACAGCAGTAGTACCTCATATCGGATACTACAAAGCAGCAGAAGTTGCGAAGGAAGCTCTACTAACAGGAGTTCCAATCAGAAAATTGCTATTAGATAAGGGATATGTAAAAGAAGAAGATATAGACAAGATTATGGACCTAAAAGCAATGACAGAACCAGGAATAACTGCAGAAGAATTAATTTAAAATCAGATTCTATTGGGCTAGAGAAAGTTATGGAATTATCCAAACTTTCTCTAGTTTTTTTGTGGGGAAATTAACACTTTAGCTCTTCTAAAAAAGTTGCCACAGATTTTTTCAAATGTTTATTTTTTTTGCGATAAAAGCTAACGTCTCTTGAAGCTTCTGGTGCGTTTAATTTATAATAGTATAGATTGTCCTTATCGTCTATCTGTTTTACTACCGTGTCATTTATTATTGCAGCACCCACACCAACTATTGCATAGCTGTATAGATTTACAACTTGATCTAACTCAACTTTACTATTTGGGATGAAATTGTACCTAGAATAAATTGCATCGCTTTTTTCTCTTGTATCACTACCTAAAGCCATTATTAAAAATGGCATATCTTTAAATATTTCTAAATCTATCAACTCTGGTTTAGATTCAAAGGATAAATTATTGATTATCTCATCTCTACCTAGTCTATACTTACACAAATAATTGTTAACAATAAATTTTTTTGGTACAGCCAAAACAAGCTTTTCAGAAAAATAGCATGTTTTATCAAACTTTTCTAATGATAGTGTTTTATTATCGAATAACAAATCAATTTTAGAATTCTCCAGATCACTCTCTAACTCGTTAGAACTTCCGCCTTTAATTTTTATAACTATATTGGGATATTTATTTGTAAATTTTTCAACTAGATCGCTTAGTATATATGAAGAATACAAGTGGTGAGCACCTATAGAAACAGAACCTTTATTCATCAAGTCATTATCATTCAATAGATTTTCAAATTCTACTTCAGCTTCATTAATTTTTCTTGCAGTAATTATATATTGTTCACCTATGTCGGTTAATTGAACAGGGACACTACTCCTATCAAAAATCTTATATCCTACTTTATCCTCGGTACGTTTAACCAAAGCACTTAAGGATGGCTGAGAAATATATAAATTTTCAGCAGCTTTAGAGAAAGATCCAGACTCCAGTACTTCAAATATAACTTTATAATTCTTAAACATAATACAGCTCCTCGTTTCAATATAGTGAAAAAACTATATACATTATTTTAATATAGGTATTTGATTATATGCAGTTCTAAGTATATCATATGTCTAACAAAATAAAAATTGTATGATAACGATTTCACGAAATTAGTTTTTATTTAATCTATATCGTATAAGAATTCATGGAGGATTAAAATTATGGAAAAATTGAATCGACCGATAACTGGAATCTGCTCCTTTGCAAAA
>CAYUJY010000162.1:0-3854 GCA_964445145.1 uncultured Peptoniphilaceae bacterium
TTTTATATGGGGGATGTATGTCCTTAAACGCAGTGGGACTTCCTGTACTGGTGGGTGACTTTTATAGTGGAAGCCGATATGATATGGTGTTGTCCTATGCCATGATGTTTAGCATGACGGTGATAGGAATTTGTATGGCATTGTTTGGAGTTTTTTATGATAGATATAATACGTATCTTCCTCTCATGATAGTGGGGATTGGTGTATATCTGATTATGATATTTGCTATGGGTATGTTATACAGAAGAAAAAATATTTCCTCAGAACAATCAAACTTACAGTGATTTAACAATATAAAAGATAAAGAAATAACACTAATTATTTATATAAATTGCCGTTTGTGATAATCAAATCATAATTATTGACAAATTCTAAATTATTTGTTATATTTTACATATAACAACACATGGAGGGGTTTAATGAAAAGAAAAATATCACTACTATTGGTGGCATTAATGTTAATGACATCAATCGTGGCATGTAATAATGCCCAAAAGCCAGCAGAACAAGAAAAACCTGTTGAAACAGCAGAGGAAAAACCGGCTGAAACAACAGAGCCTGCAGAAGCTGAAGCAGGAGCAATTGCTAAAATTGGTTTAGGTTCAGTTACATCTACAAAAAAATCAGCAGATGCTACAGCAGAAAAACCTGCAGGAGCACAAGCTGACGTTACTATCGCTGCAGTTGCACTTGATGCAGATGGAAAGATAGTAAGAGTAGAAATCGACGTTGCACAAACTAAAGCTAGCTTCTTAGCAGATAATACAAACGCAGACCTTGAAGAAGGTAAAGTTTACAAAACTAAGATGGAGCTTGGCTCTGAGTACGGAATGTTAAAGTCATCTGGAATAGGCAAAGAATATAACGAGCAACTACAAGCATTTATGGATTACTTAGTGGGAATGACAGCTGATGAAGTTAAAGCTATACCTACTAAATTCAAGGATGACAATCATCTTAATGTGCCTGATGTAGCTGATTTAGCTTCATCAGTAACAATTGATGTTGGAACTTACATGGCTGCAGTAGTTGAGGCAACTGAAAATACAGTTGATGCAACTGGTGCTACTAAGCTTGGTCTTGGAATTGAAACTGACGTTGCAGGAACAGCTGCTACACCAGAAAAACCTGCAAGAATACAAGTTAACACTTACATGAACGCACTAGCACTAGATGATGCAGGTAAAATCGTTGCTAACATAGTAGACGTAGTTCAAGCTAAAATCGATGTTGATGCAGAAGGAAAAATCGTTGAAAGAAACGAAAATGTTGAAACAAAGAAAGATCTTAAAGAAAGATATGGCATGACTAAGGCTTCAGCAATTGGCAAAGACTGGTTCGAGCAAATGGCTGAATTCGAAAAGTACACACTTGGAAAGACTATCGAAGAAATCGCTAGCATTCCAGTAGTAGAAAGAGATGCTAATCACGTGGCAGTTCCTGATGTTCCAGAACTTACTTCAACAGTAACAATCACAATTGATGGTTACCAAGCAGTAATGGCAAAGGCAGCAGCAAATGCAAAATAAATATTAAACAAAGTGCCCCGGATAAAACCGGGGTATTTTTGTGGGACTTCACAGTGAAACGAACCCGATAGGGTGAAGTTGAACTGATGAGGACCATACGCAAAGAATGTCCAAGAACTATTTCCCACACATTTAGATTTTTACTAGATGAGGTGGGGAGTTTTTTAAATGACAATTATTAATTTAATTATTGATAGATATACACTATCCTTTTACACTGTACATATTTGATATGAACAGTCGTAGAAAAAGAGGTGTTAACTCTGGATATAATAATTAGAAATTCGGTAAATAAACCGATATACGAACAAATATATGACCAAATTAAGCTGGGTGTTATTTCCGATGAAATAAAGGAAGGCGAGATGTTACCATCCATTAGAACTTTAGCTAAAGATTTAAAAATCAGCGTCATCACCACAAAACGTGCTTTTGATGAGTTGGAAAGGGATGGATTTATATACACCGTTGCTTCCAAAGGATCTTATGTCAAATCTAAGGATTTGAACCTTGTTAGAGAGGAATATTTAAAAAATATCGAAGATAAATTAAGAGATATTGTTGAACTCATGCCATTAGCGAATATCTCACAAGAAGAACTTTATGAAATACTCAAGATTATTTTGGAGGAAGTAAGATAATGAATGCAATTGAAATAAAAGATTTAAATAAGACCATGGGAAGATTTCAATTAAATAATATTAACCTGGACATACCAACTGGCTCCATAGTTGGACTTATAGGAGAAAATGGGGCAGGGAAAACTACACTTATTAAAACAATTTTGAACGTTTTTAAGAAAACATCTGGCGAAGTTAAAATATTAGGTGTTGATAACACTTCAGATGAATATACAAATGCAAAATAATATCTAGGTGTAGTATTTGATGAAATTAGCACTTACGAATCATTTAGAGCGGATGAAGTAAATTAAATTATGAAGGATAGCTACAAGTACTGGGATGAAGTTACATTTAATTATTATCTAGATAAGTTTGAATTAAGCTATGCGAAGAAGATTAAAGATTATTCTACAGGGATGAAGACAAAATTGTCCTTGGCAATAGCACTATCTCACGGTCCCAAATTATTAATACTGGATGAACCGACCAGCAATTTAGACCCCATAATTAGGGAAGAAATAATAGATGAACTGGGAGAGTTTACGAGAGATGAAGAAAATACAATATTAATTTCTTCTCACATCCTGAGTGACTTAGAAAAAATATGTGATTATATAGCGTTTATTCACAAGGGAGAAGTGATAGTGTTCGAGGAAAAGGATGTTTTACTAGATAGATATCCCTTATATAAATTAAATCATGCAGATTTCGTAAGAATTCCTAAAGATGGGATAGTATACACAAAGGTTACTAACTATGGTTATGAACTTCTCGCAGTAAGTGACAAAGTTCCAGCTGATATACCGTATGAATATACTTCCTTAGAAGATGTTATATTAAACATTGTAAAAGGAAGAAAAGATGAGGTAAGTGTATGAAGGGATTACTGTATAAAGAATTCCTAAGATCTAGATACTTTATACTATTTGGAATAGTAATGGGAATAATAAGTGGCATTGGGTTTGGTAATTATACCGGATTAATTTATTATACGTTCTATGTGTTATTTAGATATTTAGACGATTCAAAATATCTCTGGGAAAGTTAAGAAATTGTATGCTAGTTTCCAATAAAGAAATAATAAAAAGTAGATATTTATATTTTTATGGAATGGTGGCTTTGTGTTATATAATTTCCGTATTGGTATATATCATACGAGGTAATACTATTGGCATATTTGATAATTCAATAATAAAATCACTAATAGTTATTCTGGTACTTACTATTGTTACATCTGCAATGATTCCTCAACTGTATAGATACAACCACCACAATTCAGGGGTTGTTATGCTTGCATTTGGAAGTATAGCATTTATATTGATTTTCATTATATCAGCTGGTGCCTTAATATTAGTGGAAAAATTACAAAATTGGGGTACAGTAATGTTCGCGTTTATAATTGCTGTAACTTGTTCTATCACCGTATGTTTTTCTTATAGGGTATCTAATATATTCATTGAATCGAATTATATTGCATAAGGAGGAAAATGGATTAGATTAAGGGATTACTTTACAAAGAGACACTTAACTCACAGGTAAGTATAATATTTCTTATCTTTTATAGTATTGTTAGTGGATTTAGGAAAAGCTACGATTTTTCTAGCTTTGTAATTTTGTTAATGTTACTTGGAAGATTGACTTCAGATTCTGTAGTCGGATGGGAAAGGGTTCAAAAAACCATGCCAATTGATGAAGTGATATT
>CAYUJY010000163.1:0-3846 GCA_964445145.1 uncultured Peptoniphilaceae bacterium
TGACAATCCGTCCGACCGATAGGGCGGAAAATTATTTGCCAGTACGTTGGAGCAATTCGTAACTTCGTTGTGTACATGAATTTCCGAAACTTTTGTTTAATAAAATCATCGCCACTTTGTGTCGACGGTTCGTCTATGAAGACCGAACCCTACCTTCCGGGATTATGGGATTGCATCTCTGACAATCCGTCCGACCGATAGGGCGGAAAATTTTTGTCAGTATGGTGTAGCAATTCGTAACTTCGTTGTGTACATGAATTTTCGAAACTTTTGTTTAATAAAATCATCGCCACCTTGTGTCGACGGTTCGTCTATGAAGACCGAACCCTACCTTCCGGGATTGTGGGATTGCATCTCTGACAATCCGTCCGACCGATAGGGCGGAAAATTATTTGCCAGTACGTTGGAGCAATTCGTAACTTCGTTGTGTACATGAATTTCCGAAACTTTTGTTTAATAAAATCATCGTCACTTCGTGTCGACGGTTCGTCTATGAAGACCGAACCCTACCCTTCTGGATTATGAGATTGGGCATCCATGACAATCCGTCCGACCGATAGGGCTTTTGTTTCATAAATCATCGCCAATTCGTGTCGACGGTTCGTCTATGAAGACCGAACCCTACCTTCCTTGATTATGGGATTGGGCATCCATTACAATCCGTCCGACCGATAGGGCTTTTGTTTCATAAATCATCGCCACTTTGTGTCGACGGTTCGTCTATGAAGACCGAACCCTACTACTTCGATTTTTTACATACCTTTTCATTTATATGTTATCATTGTATTAATTTAAACGAAAAGAAGATGATTATGAAGAATATATTGACGATGGATTTGGGAAATAGTGATACGGTTATTGTGATTTATGATTTAGAGGGAAATGTACAGTACAGAAAAAGACAATTCTCGATTAAAACTTCTGAGGGTTATGATGCTGAAAGTTTTATTGATATTCTAGAGAATTATCCCGTTGAGGTGGATTTAGTGGTTCTGTCTTGTGTAGTTCCGGCTGTGACCGAGGTGGTTGTCACTGTTCTTAGGAGTACTTTTAATTGCGATGTAATTAATGTTACTGCTGAATACTCTGGATTTTCCCTTGGACTTGAGGAGTCAGCTGAATTGGGAGCTGATTTTATAGCCTCGGGTTGGGGTGCTCTTAGAAAATATAAGCCACCTGTAATTATCGTGGATATGGGAACGGCATCTAAAATTAGCATCGTAGACGCTCCGGATAAATTCCTCGGTGGGATTATTCAGCCTGGCCTGGGGACATTGGCAGAGGTTATTAATTCTAGCATACCACACCTACCTAAGGTGGAGTTAACAAAACCTGATAGCGTTATTGGCTATTCCACTACTACATTTTTACAATCTGGCATAGTATATGGTGCTTTTGAAAGTCTTCGCGGAATGTCCGAGAGAATGGAGAGGGAACTAGGCAAGGAGTGCACAATTGTGTTCACAGGCGGATACTCCAACTTATATACTGATGAGGATTATATTTTTGATTTTGATTTAGTAAATATTGGGTTGTTGGAATATGGACTGAGATACGAAAAGGGATTGATTAAACGGTCTGTGGAGGGCTTATATAACTTTTTGGAACAACGAAAATAGTTGCGATTCTATTTGACGAATAATTTTGTATGAACTATAATTGATGTAATTTCATATGGTCTATTGATGGTTTTAATACCATGGGAAGTCGGGTGAGAATCCCGCACAGGAGCGCTGCTGTATTAAGGGAGCGACACTTCATTAGGGCGTGGGTCCTAAGCCACTGGATATCTGGGAAGGCGAAGTGTTTAGCTATGATCTTTGAGTCAGAATACGATAATAGTTTTATTTATCTTTCGAACTCAGAGATATTTAGATTAGGCATAATTTTATCGTATCGGGCAGACTGATACGATTTTTTTGTGAGAAAATGGAGGTTTAATGAAAAAAATATTTGGATTGGGAACGGGACCGGGAGATCCGGAGTTGTTAACCTTGAAGGCAGTTAGAATTTTAAAAGAAGCAGATGTAATTTTTGCACCGAATAATAAGGGTAAAAACATGTCCTTGGACACGGTTAGTGAATTTGTGGATGGAAAAACCATTGTAATGCTAGATTATCCAATGAAATCCACCACACTTGAAACCTACAAAAGTAATGCAAAAATTATTGAAGATTCGTTAAATGATGGGGCTGTAGGAGTTTTTATAACGATAGGTGATCCATTATTTTATTCTACTGTAATAAATACTTTTGTACATTTTAGTGATAATGTTGAAGTAGAGTATATATCTGGTATTCCGTCATTTGTGGCTGCTGCAGCTGCTGCCAAAACGCCACTTGCTTTGGTAGGTGAGAAATTTATGTTGGTGGATGCTATTCCTATGGAAATAGCTGATGATATTAACTCCATTGCCATACTAAAAACCCACGACCTCACTGAGGAAAAACTAGATAGATTAATAAATTTAGGGTTCACACTTTCCTATGTTGAAAAGGCGAGCTTTATAGATGAGGTTGTTGCAAGGGATAAGGAAGAGATTTTAAAGAGACATGCGTATATATCATTGTTATTGGCGAGGAGGTCATAATGAAGGGAATTATTGTAGCAAGCTTTGGGAGTAGTCACAGGGATGCATATGAAAAGTCGATCGGAAAAATTAGGGATAGGGTAAAGGAAACATATCCAGATTACTACGTAAATGAATGTACAAGTTCAGATATGGTTAGAAAGATAATCGAAAAACGTGATGGATATCATTATATGAACATGGGCGAAGCACTTTTGGATATGGAAAATCGCGGCGTTACGGATGTGTATATATTATCTTTATATGTAATAAAAGGTGTAGAGCTAGAAAAAATTATGGACCAAGCAAATGCCTACAACATAAATGGTGGATTGAATATAAAATTTAGTGAAGCACTATTGGAAACGGATGAACAAATCGGAAAAACTGCCAAGGCATTGTTGGATTACAGAAATTCCAACCACGATGCAGTGATATTTATGGGTCATGGTAGCTACCATGAAGCTGATATCGTATATGAAAAACTACAAGTAGAATTGGACAACCTAAACTCCCATACTTATGTGGGTACAATCGAGGGAAAATTAGGTTTTGACGAAATCATCTCGAGATTGGCTTGGGAGAAGGGGAATAAATTACTTCTAGCACCATTTCTGTTGGTTGCTGGCGACCATGCAAAAAACGACATGGATGCCAACGATGATTCGTGGAGAGTACTCCTAGAGGAGCGTGGCTGTGAGGTGGACGTACTTCTTGAAGGGCTTTGTGAGAAGGATTCCATAAACGATATATTTATGGAAAGCCTACAAGGAATTTTATGAAACTCCTACAATTTTCAGCAGGTAGCAGTAATTCTGGAAAAACCGTAACTTCCATGATAATTACTAGGGGTTTAAAAAATCATGGTTATGATGTTCAAGGCTTTAAATGCGGTCCAGATTTCATTGACACAAAATACTTGGCGCTAGCGGCTGGCAAAGAACCTGCCAACTTGGATAAATTCTTAATGGGAGAAACTGGACTAAAAAAATCCTTATCCCTATCAAGGGCTGATATTGGAATCCTAGAAGGGGCTATGGGCTACTTTGATGGAATTGGAACGACATGGGAAGCATCTGCGTATGATATAGCAAAGACACTAGATATAAAGACGGTGTTAATATATCATCCCCAAGGCGAGATGTTCACGATTATACCTAAGCTTAAGGGAATGATTGAGTATTCTGAGGAACGAATAGTAGGCGTAATTTTTAGTAAAACCTCACAGAAGATGTATGAAATGTTAAAGGATTTAGTGGAAGAGAATTTAGGCATT
>CAYUJY010000164.1:0-3839 GCA_964445145.1 uncultured Peptoniphilaceae bacterium
TTTTATGCAAAAAAAAAGAGACCAAAAGGTCTCTTTTTCAAACTATATTAATTACTGCCATGTCCTACAAGGTGCACAGTTTTCTGTATATTGTACGTTAATTTTAACTTCAAATTCACATAAGTCAGTACATGCGTTTAAGTTAACAGAGAAAGCTGCTCCATCTACAAAACCTTCATCAGCTTCTAAAATATGGTCTTGTGGTGAATTTTCTGTAACTTGAACTTTTACAATTTCTACTTTAGCTGCCTTACCTGCTTCTGTTAATTCAACTTTACCAACAAGTTTGCCATTTACAATGCCAAGGCCTGTTACGTCGAAATAAGAATGGTTAACTTCTGCAAAATCATACGTTCCGTCAGCTAATTTTTGTACTGTTACTACGCTAGCATTAGCATCCTTAACTTTTGATTTACCAACTGCTGCAATTTCAGTTACACATGATAACTCAAGTTCAGCTGCACATGGAATTTCAACGCAAGTTGATCCGCCACATGGTCCTGGATTTACTGTAGTTAATGGAAGTGTACCAGCGTTTACAGTATTTCCAGCTGCACATAATCCCTTAACATCAAATCCTACTAATTCACAATCTCTAGTTCCACAAGTACCATCTCGATTAGCCATTGAAATGATTATTTTATCACCAATCTTGAATTTAGTATCAGTTGTTGCACCTGGCAATCTGTATTGAATTGCTTGTCCATTAACTGCTACTCTTACTGCACGATTTAATTTAACACCGTTAACTGCTACGATTTGAATCTCGCAATCACCTGTGTTTTTAACTGTTGCATCAGCTGCTACTTCATAAACTGCTTCAATCTTAACATCGCCAGTTTGTGGCATTTGGAAAGTTGTAGTTCTAGTTGCTACGTTTGTAGTTAATGTTACGTTACCTTCAGTTACCTTGAATCCTACGAAAGTCATTCCTACTGGCGCTGCTGGAGCGTGTAGTGTAACTTCAGAGTATCTTGGTAATACGTGGTATGCGTCTCCAGTAGGAACAGTTATTCTGTCCTTGTTGTATTCGCCTGTTGCTAGGTTACCCTTTTCAGCGTATCCGTTGTTAGTCATTGGGTTAAGTCTTGGAAGTGCTCCAGTTCCTGGAAGTACGCCCTTGTCTGTCCAAAGTTCGATGTTGTAGATATATGGAGTTGCTCCAAATTTATCTGCTACGTCAAATACTACTCTATTACCAACGTTAGCTCTTACGAATGATCTCCAGTCAGTTGCTACTTCATAAGTCTTAAGGTTTCTGTCAGCACCGTCAACTCTGTCATGAGCAATTGTTACTGTCATTCTTCCGTCTGGAAGTTCTTCGTATCTTACTATCCAACCATCTTCCATTCCAGCTCTTACGCCTGTTGGAAGTGCGCCTTCAAGTGCTTTGTCTACTACTGATACTATTTCAACTTCTGTTTTGTCAGTTGAAAGTACTACTTGTACGTGTTTACCTTTTGTTGCTTGTCCTTCTAGGAATACATCTGCGTCTTTGATGTAGAATCTTCTTACGTAGTTATATTCGTCTTTTAGTTCGATATATCTTGTAGCTAAGTTAACTGCAGATATTTCGTATACTGGGTCTGCACTGTAGTCGATTAGTACTTCGTATCCGCCTACATTTTCAACACCGTGTTTAACTGTTCCTAGTGGATAGTTAGTGAATGTTGTTCCACCTACTACTGTGTTTCCATATTCAGATTGTGCGTTTCCATAGTTTAGATATAGTTTGATAACGTCCATCTTATCTACGTAACCTTGTCTTGGGAAGTAGCTTGTGTTTGCATAGCTAATTACTTCTTGAACACCCTTAGTAGTTTCTACTGTGATGTTGTAGTTTGTTGCATAGTAGTTAGTTACTCTTCTAATTGCTGTACCACCTTGGTACTTGTCAACTTCGCCGAATACTATAACTTTAGCTTCATTTCTTCCTTGGAAGTCGTCGTATCCCATGTATACTCTGTTAAGATCCTTGTAGTCTCTTACATAATATCTGAATACTTCGTCTAATGTTTTGATTTCTTTAAGTGCGTTCTTTGTAACATCTGCTACGAAGAATCTTGTTGAAGAATCGATGTTAGCTTGTACTCCTGCTACGTTAATCTTCTTGAAGTACTCGTCGAAGAAGTAAGCGTCGCCTGCTACTGTTGCTTTTCCATCGAAGTCATTTGTTTCAGCAGTTTTCTTTGCTACGTCAAACCATCTACCATCAATTGCACCTTGTCTTGGAGAACCAAGTTCGATTAGGTAAAGAACTTCACCCTTTTCGTTAGCTACTAGTCTTACTAGTGCGCCTGGAGCTAATTGGTTAGCTGCTACGTCTTGCCATGTAGTTCCATCTGTAACTCTTGAGTTCCATGTAATTTCATATTCCATGTTAGCATCTTGGTTAAGTTGGATTCTGCCAGCTTGTACTTTAGATACAACGCCCATTACGTCACCGAATTTAGGTGCGTTAACGTTTGTGTTTCCAAGTTTAGCCATTGCGTTGTAAATCATTACGAATGCATCTCTTCTAACTGCTGGAGCGTTTGAGTCAGCTACTGTTACGCCTGCAAGAATGCCTTCTTCTTGTGCCCATCTCATGTAAGATGTAGCCCAGATAGCGTTCTTTTCCATGTCAGCTGTAAGGTCTTTCTTAACGATTCTTACTAGCATAGTTGCTAATTCTGCATATGTTACGTTATTTTCTGGATAGAATTTTCCATCTGGGTAACCAATGATGATTCTTCTTCCGTAAGCTACGTCTGCTCTTTGAGTTGTAGCTACTGAGATGTATCCATTTGCCCAGTGAGTTAATTCTACGTCAGGGAATGCTCTAATTACTCCCTTTAATATGTCAGCTAGGTTTTGTAACTTCAAAGTATATACTACTAACTTTGTAGTTTCTGCTCTTGTGATAGTGCTATCTAGAGCTAAGTCTGCTGAACCGTCTGCGTTAACTGTTCTTCCTGCTAAAACGCCGTTATCTACTAACCATTGAATCTTTTGAGATTCTGTAGTAGCGTCTGTAGCTGCAAAAACAGTTCCGAATGTTCCTAGTACAATCACCAACGCTAGTACTAGGGATAGAACTTTTTTGTTCATAGTCTTTCGACCTCCTTAAAAATTTTGGATTAAAAATCCAATACGATTATATCACTCATGAATTTAAATCTCAATGGATTTTTAAATTCATGGACACAGGAAGGTCAATTAACTTCCTGTTGTAATTGATATTATATACAAGATTTAGGTTTTTAATGTTACAAGGTTGTTACATTTTTTCACAAATAGTAAAATTTTTTAGGGGGATGGTGTGGGGGAGGGTTGTGTGGGAGTTTACTTCGTTGAATGATGTATGGATTAGTGGGGGGGTGTTGCGTGTTGGAAATAGATGGTACCGAGTGGGTGTCTGTTAGTTTGTTGGAAGTAGATGGTACCGAGTGGATGTCTGTTAGTTTGTTGGAAATAGTAAATCTTTTTCTTCGTTAGCGGATAAAAACGGAGTTTTATCCCTACGGTGGTGGATAAAAACGGAGTTTTATACCTTCGGGTGGTGGCTAAACGAGGTTTGTTTTGCATGGGTGGTGTGAGCGCCGCGATTGTAGGGTGGATTCTCCGTAAATCCACCGCTTTGGTCGAAGGAGAGTTTGTTGAATTAATGTGTTATTTGTGAGAATAATCTTTCGCAGAATAACGTACGAATTGTCATTAACCCCTCAGTCTCCTTACGTCGACAGCTCCCCTGCAGGGGAGCCAAGATGAAGCATAGACGAAGTCAATCGCTACTCGTGCCAGCTTCACTGCATGGGAGTCATTTATTTATTCTATTGACGATGTTTCCGACGGGTTGG
>CAYUJY010000165.1:0-3827 GCA_964445145.1 uncultured Peptoniphilaceae bacterium
GTAGTAGATTATTTAAGGCGTGCAGAAGTAGAAGTTGATTTAGTATCAGTTATGGACAAATTAGAAGTTACTGGTGCCCATGGTGTAAAAATAGTAGCAGACAAACACTTAAGTGAGATAGATAGCGTCGATTACGATGCTGTTTACTCACCTGGTGGGCTACCAGGAGCATTCCACATTAGAGATTCTAAGAGAGTAATCCAAATTTACAATGAAATGTACGAGGAAGGTAAAATTGCAAGCGCAATTTGTGCTGCTCCCATAGTGCTTGATGAAGCTGGGCTTTTAGAGGGAAAAAATGTAACTAGTTATCCTGGTTTCAAAGATGAACTAAAGGCTGGAAACTACAAGGAAGATTTGGTGGTCGTGGATTCCAATGTAATTACTAGTAGGGGACCTGCGACGGCAGCTCTTATAGCCTTTGAGTTAATAGAACAATTGAAAGGAACTGAAGTTAGAAGGAAAATCGAAGAGGATACTCTTTTCAACTTATTAATCGACAATTACAAATAATTTATGAGGGGAGAAAACCTCCCCTTTTAAATGGAAAAAAATTTCTTCTTAACCTGTAAATAATTGGGAATTTATTATAGTGGAGGTAATTATGGGAATTTTAATTAATATATTTTTTGTATTTTTGTTACCAATAGCAGCTTTTGCATTTATAATGTGGCTGATAATTACCTTGCAGATATTTTTATCGGGAATGAATAGTTGGATTCCAGGATTAATTATACCTTTGATTTCTTTATTGTGGCTACACTTTTTAGCATTATTCTCTGGTCTTTAGATGGTGAGACTAATACAAAGTTTTTAATTGGTTCGCTAATTGTGTGTAATATTCCAACATTGGTTTATCTTTTTATAAACCATAATGTTAGAAAAAATAAATAAGAAATTAAACTGTAATAATCTATATTTTTAATAGTGTTAATCAACATCATAAAAATGTGATATAATGTTTCCTTAGGAGATGTATATGAAATTTAGAGAAGATATAAGAAATATAGCAATAATTGCCCATGTAGACCATGGTAAAACGACTTTGGTAGATGCCTTACTTCGACAATCGGGCATTTTTAGAGAAAACCAAGCAGTTAAAGATAGAGTAATGGATTCCAACGACCTAGAGAGGGAACGTGGAATAACGATTTTAGCAAAGAATACTGCAGTAAATTACAATGGAACGAAGATAAACATAATCGATACACCTGGACATGCCGATTTTGGTGGTGAGGTTGAACGTGTATTAAAAATGGTCAATGGAGTAGTTTTACTTGTAGATGCATTTGAAGGACCGATGCCTCAAACGAAATTTGTTCTAAAAAAGGCATTTGATTTAGATTTACCTGTAGTGGTAACAATAAACAAAATTGACCGACCGGATGCAAGACCGGAAGAGGTTGTAAATGAAATTTTAGATTTGTTCATAGAATTAGGCGCAGATGAATCTGCTTTGGATTCACCATTTGTTTACGCATCTGCTAAGAAGGGTTTCGCTAGTTTAGATCCAGAAGAAATTACAGAGACTATGGAACCACTTTTTGATACGATTTTAGAGAATATTCCCGCACCAGAAGGTGATGTGGATGCTCCACTTCAAATATTGATTTCAACAATTGATTACAATGAATACGTGGGTAAAATAGGAATAGGGAAAATTGAGAGGGGAACTATAAATATCAATGAAAACCTAGTTCTTTTAAATGCGCAAAACCCTGGAATGTCAGAAAAAATAAAAATCTCAAAGTTATATGAGTTTGAAGGTCTAGATAAGGTATCTGTAGATACTTCAGATGCCGGCTCAATCGTAGCCATAGCTGGGATTGAACACATTAATATTGGTGATACGATTGCGGACCCAGAAAATCCGGTTGCCCTAAACTTCGTTAAGATTTCAGAGCCTACAATAGCGATGAATTTCAGTGTAAATAATTCGCCATTGGCAGGAAGGGAAGGAAAGTTTGTCACCTCGAGACAATTGCGTAGCAGACTGTATACTGAGGTACAAACGGACGTAAGCTTACGAGTTGAAGATACGGACTCCACCGATTCCCTAAAGGTATCGGGTAGGGGAGAGCTTCATCTTAGTATTTTAATTGAAAATATGAGACGTGAAGGCTATGAATTCCAAATTTCAAAGCCTGAAGTAATTTTCAAATACAATGAAGACGGAAAAATGGAAGAGCCAATGGAGCTGGCAACGGTTGATGTTTCCAGTGAATATATCGGTTCCGTTATTGAAAAGCTAGGGATACGTAAAGGTGAGATGGTGAGCTTAGAAGAAGCTACTACTGGATTGTCTAGGGCGGTATTTTCCATACCATCAAGGGGATTAATTGGATATAGACAAGAATTCTTAACTGATACCAAAGGCACAGGAATAATGAACTCTGAATTTGATGGCTATGCACCATATAAGGGAGATATCCCGAGAAGGAAACTGGCATCCATAATTTCCCACGATGGTGGAGATGCGACTGCATATGCCTTAAACAATGCCCAAGACCGTGGAACCCTGTTTATCGTTCCTGGAGATAAGGTGTATGAAGGCATGATAGTAGGCTCAAGCCCTAAGGGAATCGACCTAGAGGTAAGTGTAACTAAGAAAAAACAACAATCAAACGTAAGAGCTTCTGGATCAGATGAAGCCTTGAGATTATCGCCTCCACTTATTATGAGCTTGGAGCAAGCTTTAGAATTTATTGAGGATGATGAATTAATAGAAATCACCCCTGATAGCATGAGATTAAGAAAGAAAATTTTGGATACAAATCAAAGGTATAAAGCTAAGAAAGGCAAATAAATATGTTTGAAAGTTTACTTCGATATGTAAATATTTCGATGATTATGTTTGTTATAAACATTATATTGAGTGCTGCAGTAATATTTTTTGAAAGAAAAGATCCAACTTCCACTGTGCTTTGGGTAATGGTAATTATGTTCCTTCCATTTTTGGGATTCATTCTTTACCTAATCGTGGGAATTGATTTGTCTAAAACAAAAATGTTCAAGGACAAGACGGTTGAAGATGAACAAACTAATGCCTACGCACTCCATAGGATTGAAGAAATAGTCAAAGGAAAGTATGACTATAACGATAAACAAGCTTATGAATATGATAGTATGATTAGAATTTTGTCCGTGGGTAGTTTCTCAAAATACACGGAGCATAACCATGTGGAAGTATTCAACGACGGAGTAGTACTAGCTAAGGATATAATCAAGGAAATAGAAGCAGCTAGGTTTTCCATATATATCGAGTACTATATAATTAGCTCAGGAGTTTACTTTGATAGAATAAAAGAAGCTTTAATAAAAAAAGCATTGGAAGGTATTGAAGTAAAACTTTTGGTAGATGGAATGGGCGGTAGAAAGCTCAAAAAAGAAGATATAAATGAAATGAAAGCAGCTGGAATTGAATACGTAGTATTCTTTCCTCCTACCTTAGGACCATTAAATGTACGAGTAAACTTCAGAAACCATAGAAAGATTATTGTAATTGATAGTAGGGTTGGATATCTAGGTGGGTTTAATATTGCAGATGAATATGTAAACTTAGATGAAAATTTTGGCTATTGGAGAGACACACACCTTAAAATAAGGGGTGAGGCTATAAATGATTTGACCAATAGGTTTTTTATAGACTATAAGTTTGCAAGTGGAAAAAATTATGGAAGATATCAATCTGCCTACATCCACGAAGATTATGACGTGGCCATGAATATCGTAAGCAGTGGGCCAGACCATAAGCTAGAACAAATTAGAGATGGTTTCGATAAGATGATAAGTCTTGCAAAAAAGAGGATATATATCCAAACACCATA
>CAYUJY010000166.1:0-3791 GCA_964445145.1 uncultured Peptoniphilaceae bacterium
CAAGAAAATCTATACGTTGAAGCATCAACCTTCAATGGAACAATAAGCATCAACTAAATTATATTAACAAAACGACCGTACAAGAGTTAGACCTCCTGTACGGTCGTTTTGTTATTTTGTTAAACATGATTACTATCTAAGTCTTTTTTACCCTTAATGAAAAATCCATATATGAAAATCATAATAATTATGGCGACAGTTACTAAAAAGCTAGCTTCCAGTCCATATGCCCCACCATTTAAACTAGTCATACTTTCAAAGTAGTAGTGTAGTTGGCAATCTAAAACCGCTGACGACTATTCCTAAAACAGGTCCTAGTATAAAGTTCCATCCAGAATGAAAAGCACTTACAAGCCATATATTGTCATGATAGTAATACATTAAACTAAACAATACACCTATTAAAAATGTATTTGCAACACTAATAAAAGATGCATCGGCATTACCTACGTGACCAAAGCTAAATATTAATGAATTGTATATCACGCCCATAAGCACGCCAAATCTTATGGAAAACTGTGTGAATATGAGTCCCCTAAGTAAAAACTCTTCCATAAACCCTTGGAATATAAAACCAACAAAGAGCAAGATAAAAACCATTAAGTTGAAATTTGGATTTATAATAAATGAAATCGCTCCAGCTACAATATTTATCGACCATAGGATCAATAATGTAACAGCCGCCATAAGCCATCCTAATAGATACTCCCTTGAAAAGTTGTTCGTCATCCCTAAGGACAGTAGCGTCCTTTTACCAAAAGTTATCATATAAAAGACACAAACTATTGCAGATATGGTGTATGCCAATAGTACGGTTGAGATGGTTTGGGATTTAAATATAAGCAGCGTAATGTTAGCAATCAGTATATATATGAAATAACAAATTACTATTTGTTTCCAACCAGACTCTTTATTTTCAATTGTAGCTATCATCGTATTATTTAGTTTTAAGCCTAATGAATTTTTCATTCTTTATTCTCCCCAAAGTAAGATATTCATATGTTCCCATTCATTCACCCAAATTGTAACACTCTAAGGTTGCAATAACATAGTAAATTTTTTGTAAACTAACTATTGTTCCATATGAAAATAATATCCAATGCAGATAATGAATTAGAACTTGTTATAAAATATTAACTCTTCATCTGTTTTGTACTCAGTGTGTCTAGCAGAAGGTTTAGAGTCAGAACTTGGATATCCCATAATCAGCAGTGCAACTGGCACTATGTTCTCTGGCATTTCAAATTCCCGTTTAATTACATCTGGGTCAAACCACATAACCCACGTGGAGCCTATCCCCAAAGCTGCAGCTTCTAGCATCATATGCGTAGCCACAATACTCGCATCTACCTCTCCACTATTTACATCGTCAAAGTCACGAACCCAACACTCGTTTTCATCATAGGAAATTAAAATAGCAAGGGGCGCATCATACAGAAATCTTGTAGCAAGCTTTACCTTTGCCAAGGATTCCTTTTCATTTATTACTAGAACCCTTTGGGGCTGTCTATTTGCAGCAGTTGGAGCAACCTTTCCAGCTTCCAGTATTAGAGAAAGTTCCTTATCTCCCACCTGTTCGCCACTAAATTTTCTAACTGAATATCTTTCCTTTGCCAAATCTAAAAAATTATACTTATCCACATTTGCCTCCTCACAATTAGCAAATATATATATTTACATAAAGTTTTCCTTTATTTAGCTATCTTAATCGGATGTCTAATAATAGTTTTGCATTTTTCTGGCGCCGTTTTTCTAGGATCAGAAAGATATATCTCATGGTGTTTTCTAACATCACTAAAATCGTGGACATATCCATTATCTACCACAAATTTATCCATAAATGCCACGGTCTTAGGCTCATCATCATAAGGACCAAAATGTATCATTTGTACGCAAAGTCCTTCCTCAATCTCTAGAAATTCTGCAATTGAGCAATCAGTTTTTTTCTTTTCCAAGGCGGTTTTCTTCGCCCACTCAAAGTTTTCTTTCGTAATAAAATCCGGTAATCTAATAACCGAAATCCAATTAAAACTAGATTTGTCAGTTAAATTAACACCCATTACACCATCCTGCCACCAGAAGCCCTCTAGGGGAGGAACCACATATTCAAAAAATCCTTCGATTTTATAATCTGTCCTATAGCTCATTTTTAATGTATAGGCTAAAGTGTATAAAATTTCAACTGCACGTTGATATTCACCATCTACTTCATTAGGATCCCCCTTTCCTCTGACGGCAATAAAATTCATCCTAGGAATGTCAACTATCGAAGGCACATTTTTGGGTGCATAAAACTCCTTGAACTCTTTCTTATAATCATATGCCATTATAATCCCTCCTGATTAGAAATAAAGATTACTAAGCCAAAACATCTCCACTCGTCACATAGAATGTAGCCACCTTATTAAATTTCAAAGTAGCAAAAATAAAGTGAAAAGAATACAACCTTCTAACACCATTATTTATACCCTCAAATAATACAGTCCCCACCTTACCATGACTGATGGAATAAATAATTTCCACTTCAGAAAAATTAAAATTGTTATCATCTAAAATATCCATAATCTTCAAATCAGAATTGGAATGCTCGTTAATAAATTCAACATTTTGCTTCAATATCTCAATTGCAAACTCCTCTAAAAATATGTTTTTAGGAGAATTGCCACAGTTTTCAAGTTTAGTTATTTTCATATTTCACCTACAGAATTTTATTATTTAATCTACTATGATTCATTGGCTTTTAATTATTTACACCTTATATTTTGATTGAAATAAGCTGTTTATTCAAACTATAGTGCACTAAATTTAATATTTCTCGCCCCAAAAATTTTAATAAATTATAACAAGTTGATAAAAGTATGTTATAGAGCAGAACGCAATATTTCATTCATAGGAAATCCCAATAAATTTGACACGTTTCGACTATCTGCTCCTACAATATCTAGAACTACTCATTACATCTACCGAACCAAATCTTTAAGAATATTCTCTTTTTCCTTAATCACTAATATTGCTGCTAGAACTGGTATCAATACTATCCAAATGGCAAAATAAATTATGGGTCCGTTTTCTAATTTTAACACTATTAAAGGCAAAAACATTCCCCAGAGGTTTGAAAGTGAGTGGAGTAAAATTGGATAAAGCAAACTTTTAGTTTTTATTCGCACATATGCCCATATGGCTACTAGTACAAATGTAGAAAAAACTTGGCGGATACCTTGGCTTATGGCGTGTGGGATAGCAAAAAATATGGAACTAACAACAATTCCCATCAGCACTCCATTTACGACAAGTATATCAAGGATTAATTTTCTGAATAAAAATTCTTCTGCAATTGGATTAAATACTAAAAGCATAAATATATTAATAAGTGTTAATCCATATTTAATTTCCATATCTTCTACATTTATTCCTAGGAAAATAAGTAGCATGTTATTATAAACACGATAAAAACGATGATTCCTGACTGTATTATAAAAATCTTTACAAAATCACTGGTGGTGAAACTGTTTTTGTTTTTTAGTTTTACTGGTTTGACTGTTTTTAAGGCTTGATATGCTATTGGCATCCCTATGCCGTAGGGAATTAATATGGATTTTAGAAATACTCCAAATAGATCACCAACGTATTCGCTAACAATGGGACTCAGTAATTTATTGTAACCTAATGTTATTGCATACCATATGCACATAGATAATGATACGATTTTGATGGTTTTAAATTTCTCATTCATCTTATGCCTCATTGGGATAAGAGTAATTCTATATTAAGCGTCTTTCCTAAATAGAGAC
>CAYUJY010000167.1:0-3749 GCA_964445145.1 uncultured Peptoniphilaceae bacterium
CTAATATCACAGTGTATAGTACTTGAATATTTCCCCGTTTTTGATATGCATGTTCGATATCTTCTAACAAATATTTTTATTCACTATTTACCAACTATTGTTCTGCTTTAGAGTAATTTCTTAAGCTATCTAAAAGTCCTCGTAACTAAGATATCTCTTTTGCAGATTTTATTAGTGTCATATGTACAAAAACATCAATATCTATATGTAAATTATCCCCTACTAATTTTTGATTGGAGTTTACATATTCAAAGTTTTCAAACAAATAAAAATCACCATAATCCCTTAATTAATTGATTTTGAATTTCATTATATATTTTGTTACATTCAGTTTCACTTAGAACGACATTTTCTTTAACAATACTTGAGTATGCATATGTAATCCTAGCAAAACACAAGATTATTAACAAAACTATTATAGTTGTAATTTTCTTTATATTACCCTCCATTTAATATATTCAGATGTAGTACAGAATTCTATTTTGTTATCTGAAATTTTTAATAAGCTACATCCAACTTCAATATGCCCATCCTCTGCTTTATCAATATTAATGTCTTTAACAAAAGCTAACGAAAGCACTATCAACATTGTAATTATCGTACCAAACAATATTATTTTAATAAAACCACCTCCTACTTCTTTAATATAAAATTACAAAAAGTAGTTAGTAGTTTCCACGGCATATTATGTACTTGTTATATTTTCTACTTTTGATATAATTAAATGTTGAGGTGTCGAAGGTAAAAAATACCACTTTCTGATAGTATCACGTTTTAAAGTGAAAGAAGTTTCAGTAATTATGTCTTTGATATTTACTCCTATTCCTTTAGAAAGACATCGAAAGAACTTAACTTTCATGAGGCTGATTATAATTTCAAAGAATTCTATGAAAAATTTATTAATATGACGGAAAGTGAAGTGGAAAATAGTCGCAGTAACTTAAAGGAAGAGATCAAAATGTTAATGAAAGCAAGTGATTTAAAGCATAGCTATATTAGTGCAGAGGGAACTGAAAAATTATATTTCTTTAGCGATTATATGAATAAAGGCTATTGTTTTATACTAACAATATGACAATCTATAATTAGTAAGGCGACCAAAAATTAGTCGCCCTTTTTTATTTATTTAAAACAAAACTTCCTTCACCTTCGGTTCGGTTTTTGCTATTACTTTCCCTCCGTGGATTGAATATAGTATCTCCACCCTTTCGTTTAGTGCATTATAAAAATTGTCGTGGTTCATTATTATCATGTTTGCAGGTTTTCCCACTTCTATTCCGTATCTATCTGAGATGTGTAGAGTTTTCGCTGCGTTATTCGTTATGAACTTGTAGCTGTTCATGATTTCTGGATAGCCCATCATCTGTCCCACATGGAGTCCCATGTGGACAACTTCTAGCATATTTCCGTCTCCCAATGGATACCACGGGTCGAATATGTCGTCATGTCCAAAAGATACGTTATTGCCATTTGCTAATAGTTCCTTTACCCTCGTCATTCCCCTTCTCTTTGGATAGGTGTCGATTCGTCCTTGTAGATGGATGTTTACTAGGGGGTTTGCTACAAAATTTATATCTGACATCCGAAGGAGTCTCATAAGTTTTTGTACGTAGGCGTTGTTATAGGAGTGCATCGCCGTGGTGTGGGATGCCGTTATTCTATCTTTCATTCCAGTTTCATATCCGAGCCATGCCAGGGTTTCTAGTCCTCTAGATTGGTCGTCATCTATTTCATCGCAGTGGGCATCTACAAGGGCATCGTATTTTATTGCAAGTCCCACGGCATATTTTAAGGATTCTATACTTAATTCCCTCGTAAATTCGAAATGGGGTATCGCACCTACTACGTCAGCGCCCATTTTCATGGATTGTTCCATAAGTTCTTTACCATTGGGAAAGCTTAATATTCCCTCCTGTGGAAATGCACAAATCTGAATTTCTACAAAATCCTTTAACTCATCCCTAAGCTCTAACATAGCTTCCATTGCTACGAGTTTCGGATCTGTGGTGTCCACATGGGTTCTAATAAATTGTATTCCATTTGCTGCTTGTTTTCTAACTGCACGATTTACTCTATTTTTTACGTCTTCCTTGGACAAGGTTTCTTTACGTAGGGACCAGGTTTCTATTCCTTCAAACAATGTTCCAGACATATTCCATTTCGGCTCCCCGGCAGTTAAACACGTATCTAGATGGACATGGGATTCAATAAATGGCGGTAAAATAAGTTTTCCATCTGCGTCGATTATTTCTTCTCCAGCTTTAGCATCTAAATTTATTCCAATTTCCGTGAACAATCCATCTTCAATTCTTATGTCTGTTTTTTCTGTACTATTTTCAATGTATCCATTTTTTATTAACATTAGTTACTACCTCTTTTCGTTACTAGTACCATAATTGTATATATGAGTGCTGTAGCTATAAGGCTGTTTATAGGTGTTATTCCCATTTTTACAACTAGGCCTACTGCAATTCCAATGGCTACGGATATTATTGCTTTCATATCCCATTCTGTATTATTTCCAACTTCTTTATAGTTGTCCTTGTTGAAATAGTAGTGTATTATTACAACTGCTCCAACTGGCGGTATCATAGAACCCAATAGGGATAGATATGATACGAAATTGTTGTATAAAAATATTGCTAGAAATGTTCCGATAATTCCTGATAATGCTGTTGTCAACTTCAGCGGACGTTTGCTCACATTTGTTATGGATAGTCCGGATGTATATAGGGCGTTGTTATTCGTGGACCAAATATTTAGTCCCAGGGATAGTATTGCTGGAATTGCAAGTCCTTGCATTATTAAAAAGTCGAATATATCTGCTTTACCAAACACCGCTGCGCCTGATGCTCCAAATACGAACATTAGAATATTTCCTGCGAAGAATGCCACCACTGTTGCAATTACTGCCATTTTTGAAGTTTTTGCAAATCTTGTAAAGTTCGGAGTAGAAGTACCACCGCTTATGAAGTTTCCTATTACGATACTTAATGCTGCCGCCATGGTCATGGGTTGTGCTGGCATTTCAGGAAATATTTTCATAAGTCCACCTGCTGTTTCAGCTGAGATATACACGGAGTATATTCCTAGTATCGCTATTAATGGTACTGCAATAGATCCAAATACTGCTAGAGCTTTTATTCCTTTAATAGATGTTGCCGTCATTAGTAGTCCCACAATCAAAACTAACAGATAGGTATTAATTCCATACAAATTTGATACGGGTATGGCAAACATCGCTACTCCTACGCCAAACCAACCCATTTGAGTAAGTCCTATAAGGAGTGATGGCACGAATGATCCCTTTTCACCAAAGGATTTTCTAGCTAATAAATCCAGATTCATTCCCGTTGTCTGTCCAATGTGTGCTAAAAATCCCGTGTAGAATGATAAAAATAGATTTCCTAACATCACTGCTATCGCAAAGTTCGTAAGGGATAATCCCAGTCCTAAATTCCCTCCTGCCGTCATACTTGGCGAGAAGAATGTAAATCCTACCATTACCACCAGTATTTGCCAAAAACTTTGTCTGTTTCCTGATACTTTTTCATTTGCAAATTCTGTATCTACAGTTTCAACTACCACCGCATTAGATTTTAATGCTTCATTCATAAAAAAACCTCCTCTTGGACCATCTCAGATAGAGACAGCCAAAAGAAGGTATAATTCCCCCTTGGTTCGTTCACTCTATCTTTCTCACCTCTCTGGATGAATTTAAAGATATGGTCGGTTATTTATTTCATATT
>CAYUJY010000168.1:0-3737 GCA_964445145.1 uncultured Peptoniphilaceae bacterium
GACTTAGGATCTAGTGTCAACGACGTGGGGGTTCAAGTCCTCTTTCCCGCACCATATAGACAAAGCGCCCTTACTAGCTTAGTGCAGTAGGGGCGTTTTTTTGTTCAATTCTAATCAAAAGTTCTAAATATGATAATTATTACATTACTATTTTTTCTTACTTATCACATAAAATTGAAAAACTTAATGTGTATTTATTGACACCTTGTTACAATATGTTATACTAAATTACTGCGGAATATATTTTGAAATATATATTTTGTATTTTTGTAATATTAATAGTTTGTATTAGATTTAATAAATATAGTATTAATACCTCTATGGCTGAGACTATAAAATATCAACAGTTGAATCCATACTATACGAACAAGTAGGAAATTATGGAATTTAAAAAAAGTTATAAAGCATTAATTGTACTTATGGCTTTTGTAATGGTGCTTGGAATTACCAACACAGCAAGCGCCCAAGTAGATAAAGCAATCAAAGATTTCATGCCAGATACTGAATTGCAAAAAATTGTTGCAAAGAAGTTAACTAATGATGAAAATAAGATTGACCACGTATTGACACCGGAGGATGTTCTTAAGACAACTTCTTTCGGTGATATATATGAACCGGGAATAGAATCACTAGAAGGACTGCAGTACTTCACAAATCTCAAAGTTTTTATATTTAGGCGCAACAATGACCTTGTAACTATACCTTCGAGCATTTTTGAGAATGCAAAAGGAATTGATTACATTCATTTTAATCTAGATGGTTCTGTTGAAGAAATTCCAGCTAGTTTATTTGAAGTGGATAGTTTAACCTATTTGAACTTGACGAATACAGTAAATGACAAATTACCAGAATCCATATCAAAGCATGTAAATTAAGTAGATTTATACATGTACAACAATGCAATTAGAAATATACCCGTAGGTATGGAAAAACTAGAAAAATTAAAAATGGTAAACTTTGGATTTAATGGAATAATTACAGCAGACAAAGCGAGCTTTGACTATATAATAAGAGTATTTCCAACCGCATTTAATAACCAAAGATATATGAGAGATGTCAAGTATTATGGAGATAGACCTAAGAATTTATTTAAGGATAATGCACAAATCTTTGTAGAAAAACAAGAAATAAAAGTAAAAGCATACCAAGTTTTTGATTTAGTTCCTGCGGCTACAACTTTTGAATATTGGTTATATGATATAGCTGACCCAAAATGGACAACAATTACTTCACTAACATCGGTGAAATATGAAAACGGAAACTTTATAATAGACGAAAGCCTGTTAGAGATAGATAAAGAATATTATTTCAGAACGATAGTAAGAAACGGTCCACTAAATGGTAGCATTTACGAATATGGACCTATAAAAATAACAAAAGCACCAATTATTAAACCGGTAGACCCAAAACCAGTAAATCCAAAACCAGTAGAACCAACGCCATTAGAACCAACACCAGCTGATTCATTACTACTAACATTCGTAATGGAAGGTAGCAGAGAATCGTCATCCACGGGCATTATTGAAAAAATTGTAAGGACTAACGAACACGACGCCTATATAAAAGGTTATCCCGACAATACAGTAAAACCAGACGGAAACCTGACGATAGCAGAAGCAGCAGCCATGATATATAGACTGTTGGAAATAAACGCCACAACGATAGAATCTAAATTTTCTGACGTGGCAGACGAATGGTTTGCAACTTATGTAAACCAGTTGGCAAACATGAACGTAGTTAATGGATACGAAGACGGAAGCTTTAAACCAAATAACAACGTAAGCAGAGCAGAATTTACAAAGATGATATCTAGCTTCAGCAAGTTAGTATCTTCAAAATCAGTAAGTCTTGTAGATATTGAAAATCACTGGGCAGAAACATACATCGAAAAAGCAGCAGCTCAAGGTGTAATAAAGGGATATCAAGATAATACATTTAAGCCTGATAACTTCATTACTAGAGCAGAGGCAGCTAAAATACTAAACATAGTATTTGAAAGAGGCGTACAAGCAGAAGGACTAGTATCTGTGAGCTCCACAATAAGACAATTTACTGATCTAAGCACAAATCACTGGGCAAACTATGAACTAGTAGAAGCAACAAATGATCACGAGTACTATAGTAACGCAAGTGTATTAAGAGATGAAAATTATATAAAAATTAAATAACATGAATTGAACAAAAAATCTTCCCAAAAGGCAAATAAAGCCTTATGAGGAGATTTTTTATTATCCCCATTGAGTTGTAAGGAAGATTTTCCGAAATCTACCGTTCAGGGGAGCCCCTCTCGTAGCGGGTGCCAATAAGGCCACCCGCTACATCTTCACAACATTATTTTCGTAGGGGCGGCCTTATAGACGCTCCTGTGTGTATTGAGCAAATAATAAATGTCAACCCAGCGGAAATTTTGTAGATGATGCCATGAAATATTTAATACCTATTAATTTCTATTAATGCAACAACCTTCACTTCGTAATGTGGGTGTCCAATAGCACCACCCGCTACAAAACGGATGATTGCCTCGGATCCACCCCCCACTCCCTTACAATTTCTCATCTTATATGGTATACTTATCATAATGAAAGAAAGGAAATTAAGATGGACGATAAACCTCGAGGTATTATTTACAATTTAATTAATATTAATGTATTACACCGAAGGAACGGTGGTTGTTCTTTGAAGTTGTCCATTAAAATGCACTTTTGATGGGTTTATTTCTTTTGTCTAACATCCGTCCTTTGGGCGGTTTTTTTTGTGCATTAAATTATTTATTTAAAGAAAGGGTGATTATGATGATACTAAAAAAGAAAAGAAAGGAAAACAAAAAGATTCAAGCCGACAAACTAAGGGTTGAGGATAAATTACGAAAGTTTGCTTTTATGTCAATGGATGATGTTCTAGCTGAACTCAATTCCAGCATATCGGGAATAACTGCTGAAGATGCAGAAAAACGACTTGATGAATATGGTAAAAATATCATTACCGTTGGTAACAAAAACACAATATTTCGTAGGCTGAGGGAAGCGCTAATAAACCCCTTCAACGTCATATTACTATTAATTGCGATGGTTACTTACATTACGGACGTAATTCTCTCTGATGTGCCAGACCACGTGACGGTATTTATTATTATCGCTTTGGTATTTTTATCGGGTTTGGTAGCTTTTATTCAAGGGGAGAGGTCAAACACTGCAGCTGAAAGTCTATCGAAAATTATATCCAACAGGGCTGATGTGTGGCGTGATGGGGTGCAAATTGAAATCCTAATGGAAGATGTGGTTCCCGGGGATGTGGTTAGGCTGTCTGCTGGCGATATGATACCGGGGGATGTGAGATTCTTAACAACAAAGGACACGTTTGTGGCACAAGCCGCACTAACCGGGGAATCCAATCCTGTGGAGAAATTTATTAATGAGCCGACTGATTCTGACAAGGGTATTACGGATTTAGAAAACTTGGGTTTTATGGGCTCTGACATAATAAGTGGCAGCGCTTCTGGTCTAGTTTTGGCAACGGGAAATGACACATATTTCGGCTCAATGGCAAAAACTCTGTCAGGAGATAGGGCAAAGACGAGCTTCGAGCGGGGCGTGGATTCTGTTAGTGAGCTTTTAATAAAAATGATGTTAGTCATGGTACCAGTCGTGTTTTTGATAAATGGCATCGCGAAGGGTAATTGGGGCTCAGCTCTATTATTTTCCATTAGTATAGCTGTGGGTTTAACGCCGGAGATGCTT
>CAYUJY010000169.1:0-3714 GCA_964445145.1 uncultured Peptoniphilaceae bacterium
TTATCAATAGTATTTCGAATTGAATTGGCTAATTTAACTATTCGCTTAGCACTACGATGGTTCATGACTTTTTCTGGTTTTTCCCATTCGTCAGGAATACAACTTGCTAAATTATCTTTTCCGTCCATATATATTTTTTGCATGGTGTCACCAAACATACCAATAATAAATCTTGTTTTATATTTCTCGTAAACAATAAGTAAAGCATCAATAAGTTCTTTCTTTGTATCTTGGCTCTCATCAATAAGCAAGACGGGATATTTACCAACTAAAATCTCCTGCATAGTTTCCTCAGTAGATATAAATTCAGAACCCATTTTAACAACCTCGCCATGGCTTAGAGAATCATAGCCTACATTATCTCCATTAGGGTTGTAGGAGAATTTCTTTACAGTTTCAATCTTAGCAAGACGATTGATTTTCTTTTTAATGTCTTCTGATCTCTTAACAGCGGCATCACCGCTACGTCCTTTAGCCTGTTTTTCATTCAGCTCAGCGATATCCCTTTTTAGAGATTCAATAATCCAAGCCTTAATATCAACCTGATAATCTTTAATCAGTTCCCATAGGAAACTGTGAATAGTCGATACTACAAAAATGGGCTTATATTCTATTCTTTTAGATATTTCGTCACAGGCTGCATTTGTATAAGTAATAACTGCAACCTGTTTGGAATGTATAGAAAAATCTGCTCCCATCTCCTTGTTTAAAAAAGAAAGTGCATTAATTAAACTTCGTGTTTTTCCTGAACCTGCCCCAGCGAACATAAAAAAACTCCTATGACTACTTTGAGATAAACACAGTTTTATTTTATCATCAACATGATCATCTATGTTGTTATCAGATAAATCTTGAATAACATCTATATCTTTCATTATCTATTCCTCCTCTGGACTCAGTAGACTTTGAAGCCATTCTAAGCCCTCTGCAATGTATTGAGGAACCTTTAGCTTGCTTGGTTCAACTGCATAAATTAAATCCAAAGCAAACTCAGCTTTTAAATCTGATTTTCCAGTTCTAAGCACACTATATATTTCACTGTGGAGTTCATCAAATGTTTTTTCAGCATCTATTACATTCTTTATTTTTTTTATAAGACTTCCAACATCATCGCTTTCCCCAAAATTCTTAAACAATTCATAATTCGTATAAACCATACAATCCTCAAATGTGCTTGATAATGCTTCATTTAATGTCTTATTAAAAGTGACTTTTATTGGAGTCTGATAAGCAATTCGAATAGAATATTTATAAGCTGTTTCATTCGTAAACTCCTTTTTTTCTGCTGGAAGATCAATAAGCTTATCTAAATCTTTTTCTTTAATCAACCAATCTGTAATTGCATAATTGCTACTTATTAATCCCTTATTCCGTAAGGGTCGAGCAGCCTTATGGTAACCGTCTGGTTCTGCGGAGTCCAAATCTGAAATTACTAATGTTGGCAAACATAGTTTATTGATTAAAGGGCTTAGTCGATGTGAATGTCGACCATTGATACTAAGTATAGAAATATATCTCTGATGTAATTTAGGATAATGGTTCATTATAAAGTGAGGCATCAACATACTTTCAGCAGAACCTTCTACTAATATAGCAGCATCTGCAAAGAACAAGTCGCAATGGGTTGTTTGTAGGTATCGAGTAACAAATTTATCTGTTTTAGCTTCTTTGCCAAACACGTCGGATAAATTGATTACTTTTGCTGTCGCAATATCACAGTCAGCACATTCAGGAAGTCGCTTAAAATAGCGCAAATCCCCAAAGTCCGTCTCGCGTGCAATGTGACTAGAATGTGTGCTTATAACAAGCTGTGTGGCAAAATCATTATTGTCTTTAAGAAACTTATGATTTCGTAGCACTGAGTAAGCTTTTCGTATAAATACTTGTTGAACTTGCATATGTAAATGTGCTTCTGGTTCCTCTACAAGAACAAGATGTAATGGTTCGATTGTACTCGTATTATTCTGTCCTTGTTGAGCTTTTCCAACCCTCATCCAACTATCTCGAAAACTTATTAGATTAAAAATCATAGAAATAAGATTCTGATAACCCAAACCATTATATTTTTCTGGCAACTTTAGTGTTTTATCGTTTTTGCTAAGGGCATATTGTACAGCAGAATCGTGTTTCAATGTTTCGCTCGTGCTAACCTTTGTAGAAATCGTAATTTGAGGATCAGTTACACCAGGATAACCCAATCCTTCCAATTCTTGAATTGCAGGCGTAAATTTTTCAGTTAGACTTTTATCAAATATATCCCTTGCTTGTCCAGTTACTTCAAGTATTTCTAAATCCTCAGGGGTGGGGAGTTTCTCTGGATCTAAGTGTCGGTCATAATAACTGCGCATCTGGGAAGACAACTGTTTCCGCGATCCTTCATTGACATCAGAGGAATCAGGATCAGAAAATCCACGCTGAGCATCAATCATATCTATTTTAATAATATCCTTTAAGGCATTATCAGTAAAGCATTCCCTTTCATATGGAGTTGTCTGTGGTGGTTCCGATTCTGACTGTTTTGGGTCTAGTACATATGACTTAATAGAAAAATAAGTATTTAATTTTCTATCGAGAAATTCGCATAAATCTTTTGGATATAGATTTATATGAGATTCCTTTTTCCTTTTACCAGCAACTTCAGTAGTACGGGCTGCAAAATATTCTTCTCGATATTCTGTAAATAATTTTGAAATATTTTTAGGTTGAAATGCAAGACGGACACCCAGTTTCCCACCCCGCCATTTTAGTGTGGGGATAATACTAGAAACATAGTGTATTTCCCCACGTTCAACTTCTAACCACACATCCATCATTGGTAAAAGGTGATCCCATTCCTCTAAGTCTTCTGGCATTTTGCATTCTTTTTTTACCCATCCGTTACCAATTGCATTTATTTCAGCACGGTTGGATATTGTTAAGTCATTAAAAACGAATATTCGTCCTGCTAAAAATTTACCTAGTGCATCCATGGCAGATGTCTTTCCACTATTATTAGCACCAACAAATAATGTAGTGCTTTTGCTGAAATCTATGCGACACTGTTGAAGCTTTCGAAAATTTTGAATATATATAGACGAAATTCTCATATTATAACACCTCCTAGGGTTTTAATAGATACGTTATTTTAAGTAATATTTAGATATAAAGTTATGAAATTTATATTTAAAAAAATTCCACGTCAATATCCAAATACTTTACCTTATCAATGTTGAATGTTTGTATCAGTTTTATTATTTGAATCGGTCTATCAATGAAATAATTTGTAATATTAGGGAGAATATTCGGTGTATCCACGTATTAACCCTCCTCTTATTTTTATATATATTTCTGTTGCCCCGATGAAGTTTTTTCTATGATGCATATATTGTTCAAATTAATTTTTTTTACAAAACTTAGAAATAATGTGCCTAATAATGATCTATTACTACAAGAAATACGATTCCATTCATATCCTTTTTTCCATTTAAAGATTCTCTAATAGTAATACTATCTATCCACGTTTTAACCTTCTCTGTTGAAGTTTCTTCCAGATATTTCTGCAAGATACACATAATTCAACATCTAATCCTAAATGCTCAATAAGTACTGCCTGATCTACTAGGTCTAATACATCTTCTATATTTCCATCTGTGCGAACAACAATATCTATCTTTTGAAGTAATTCTCGCTTTTTATTTTCTGGAAATTCCTTAAGTATAGGCAACATGATATTAC
>CAYUJY010000170.1:0-3660 GCA_964445145.1 uncultured Peptoniphilaceae bacterium
TTCTCCTTAATAGGGGATTATTGAGATTGCGATACCTTATCAGGTATCGCAATCATTTGATATTTAATTTTTATTTATATTCAAATCTAGCAGTAAAGAATCTAAGTTGTTTTGGTTCGTATACGAACTTAAGTCCCTTAATATCTTCTTTATGCTTGTACAGATTTTTGATACCTTCTACTGCAACGTCTATATGTGCATAGGTGTAAACTCTTCTAGGTAAGCAAAGTCTTACGGTTTCTAGTTTTGGATGATGGTTTTCGCCTGTATTTATATCTCTACCTGCAGAAATTATTCCTCTTTCCATTCCTCTAACTCCACATTCCACATAAAGTGATGCTGCTAATGATTGTGCAGGGAAATCTTCTTGGGTTAGGTGTGGACAGAAACGTCTCGCGTCTAGGAATACTGCATGGCCACCTGTTGGCTCTACTATTGGAATTCCTGCTTCTCTTAGTCTATCCCCAAAGTATCTAACTTGTTTAACTCTATGTTCTATATAGTTATCTTGTACTGATTCGTGGAAACCTATTGCGATTGCTTGCATGTCTCTTCCTGCCATACCACCATAGGAAGGCATTCCTTCGTATACAACTACTAATTCTTTAGCTTTGCCGAATAATTCTTCATCGTTCATCGCTAAGAATCCACCGATATTTACAAGTCCATCCTTCTTACCAGACATGGTTGCTCCATCTGCGTAGGAGAACATTTCATGAACTATTTCTTTAACCGGAACATCTGCGTACCCTTCTTCTTGCTCTTTTATAAAGTATGCATTTTCTACACATCTAGTAGCATCATACATAACCATTAAGCCGTATTTGTCCGCCAATGCTCTTACTTCTCTCATGTTTGCCATGGATACTGGTTGTCCACCTGCTAGGTTTACTGTTACTGCAAGACAAACATATGCAATATTTTCTGCTCCAACTTCGTCTATTAGTGCTTGTAGTTTATTTATATCAATATTTCCCTTAAAAGGTATATCTATTGTAGCATCATGTGCTTCATCTCTAACTATGTCTCTAAATATCCCGCCATTTCTTTCTTGGTGATATCTAGTAGTTGTAAAGTACATATTACCAGGTACATATTGTCCAGGTTTTATAGCTATTTGTGATAAAATGTTTTCTGCTCCTCTACCTTGGTGAGTAGGGATTACGTGTTTGAAACCAAATAGTTCTTGTATTGTTTTTTCAAGGAAAATCCAGTTCTTAGATCCTGCATATGCTTCATCGCCAATCATCATTCCAGCCCATTGTGCGTCACTCATGGCATTGGTTCCTGAATCCGTAAGCATGTCTATGTAAACGTCTTCACTTCTTAATAAAAATGTGTTGTAGCCTGCTTCAGCCATATACTTTTCTCTGTCTGCTTTGTCCGTGTATTTAACAGGTTCCACAACCTTAATTTTAAACGGCTCCGCTGGGTACTTACTTAAATCTAGATAACTCATTTTAGTCCTCCTTTATTTTATGCTTCATACACTATACATGATGCATTAACTTTCAATTACATTATAAATCTTTATAGCATAATGTCAAGAAAATTTTTTAAATATTTCCAATTGTTTTGTGATAGTTACCCACTTATATTGTTAATCTACTTATATATTACCTAAGTAATCTTTAATAAAGAAACGTTTTCTTAAATAGGGCTAGTGTATTTTAATTATGAATGGACTATAAATGGGTATATTTACCTAGGTGAAATTATGGAAAGAAATATATCTACAAAACTACTAAATTTTTCAAGAAAATTGAATAAATATTTGAAACTAGACACCTCGCCGAACTATGGGGAAATTAAAAATCCATTGGAGCATGTAAATCATAGGTATGGAAATGGGTGGACTTATTCTAGTATAAATATATTAGAGCTCTTTGAGCCAATAAATATGAATGATTTTACTGCTTCTGATCACTGTACACTGTCTTCATTGACTGCAATATTTAGATACTATAAAAAGTTGGGATATTTAAGATTTCCAAAGGGTGATATGGATGTATTTAAAGGGCTGTTTGCCACTGCCAGTGAAGATGGTTACTACGAGGAATCTATAGGCACTTATCCTTGGAGAATGGCAAAAATTGCGAATATTTTTTTAAAGGATAGTGGATATATGGGGCTTAGCAAAAATCAATTTATTTTTTTAGGCGAAAATCATATTGTAAGTATGTTAAAAGGTGAGATTGATTCTGGTCGTCCTGGACTTATTAACTTTGCCCATGGGAGCTACAAGGACCATACAGTAACTTACTATGGCTATATTGAATTTATGAGAGATAATGAAAGAAAATTTTACTTGCTTGTGAATAACAATTGGAATACCAACAGGGTTTTTGTGGATGTATCTAGAATTGGACAGCTGAACACTCCATTTTCAATAACAAAAATTAGAATTAAAAATAATAATTAAATCAATATTAGAATGGGTATAACATATAGGTAATGGAGGTCAATGTGAATCTAAAGAAGATTTTATATTTAATTTTAGGGTTTATATCCTTAGGTGTCGGCACAATTGCTGCCGTTATACCACTTTTACCTTCTTTTCCTTTTTTGTTACTGGCATTTATATGTTTTGGTAAAAGTTCTGAAAAGATGAAGGAGTGGTTTTTAAGCACTAAATTATATAAGAATAACCTAGAAAGCTTTCTAAAGGGTGAGGGAATGTCGAAGAGAGCAAAAATAAAAACGATGATAACTGTTTCTATTGTGATGCTTTTCGGCTTTTTTCTGATGGGTGAGTTTACCTTCGGGAGAATTCTTCTAGGAATAATTTGGATTTTTCACATTTGGTACTTTAGTATCAGGGTTAAGACCATAGAACCTATTTCAAATTAAAAATTCCGTATCCATACGGTTATATATCAAGAAAAAGGGGAGTATTCCAACGGATACCCCCCTTTTCGTATTTTTAGTTCACTTTATTTGGTGCATTTTCTCCATTTTTCACTGCTATAAGATTCTTAAGGGCGATTTCTCCCATTTCTTCCCTAGCTTCAAAGCTTGCATTCCCTAAATGTGGCGCAAGTATAACTCGGTCAAATTTTTCTAATTCAGCGTCATACTTCGGTTCGAATTCATATACGTCCAAAGCTACTCCGAAGAATTTTCCTTCATTTAGAGCTTTAATTAAATCTGCTTCTGAAACGATTGGACCCCTTGAAGCATTTACTAATATGGAGTCGTCCTTCATGCTCATCATTCTATCATAGTTAATTAAGTGCTTGAGTTCTGGACTAAATGCAGTGTGTAGGGTTAGTACGTCACAACTTTTTACCAATTCGTCTATTTCCATATAAACAAGATCCAGTTGTTTTTCTTCTGCTTCTTTTAATCTCGTCCTATTATAATAAATTACATTCATACCAAAGGCTGCCATTATCTTGGAAACTTTTTTCCCAATATTTCCCATGCCGATTACGCCTAGAGTTTTTCCATTCAGTTGTCTTCCCAGATGAAAATTTGGTTTCCAGCCATAAAATTTTCCTGCTCTAGTTAGTTTATCTCCAGAAACTATGCCCCTTGCTGCTGCCAAAATCAGCGCCACCGTAAGTTCCGCAGTGGACGTGGAAGAGTTGGTCGCTGGTGCGTTAGTTACTACAATACCTCTATCACTAGCTGCTTTTAAATCAATATGCTGGATATTAT
>CAYUJY010000171.1:0-3659 GCA_964445145.1 uncultured Peptoniphilaceae bacterium
TGAAGGAGATTTTGCAGAGTTAATATGCTATTCCATATAAGTTTACTTCGCAGAATTACATACGAATAGTTATTCACCACTCAGTCTCCTTGTGTCGCCAGCTCTCCTGCAGGGTAGCCAAAAATTGTTATAAAAAAACGCCCTATTAAAAGAGCGTTTTTCTCGTTTTTGTATTACAGTCCGCCTAGCATTGGAACCATTAGGCCTGCTACTACTACTGACACGATGGATACTGTAATGACAGATCCAAGAATCATCTTAGGCATCATTTCATCGTTTAGATATTGCCTTTCAGCTTCATCATTGGATAAAGCGTTGATGGACTCCATAGTTACGAAGTAGTTCGGCGGGAAGCCTAGGAAACAGTTAAGGCCTATAGCCATACATATCCACTTATTGTAACCGATAAATTTCATCTTAGACATTATTAAACTTACAATAATTATACCGATAGTTGCAAGTAAAATTGCTATTCCAAGTGGTGCAGCAACTTCCATTAATTTTTCAGGTGTTGCATTCTTCAATCCACCTAATACAGCAAGCATTAGTACGAAGTTAGAAAGACCTGACATTTGTGCTTTACCTTGTGGATCTCTATCAATAAGTCCAAGAATATTAGCAGTAATACCAATTAGTATACCTGTAATAGAGCTTGTAATAATTGTTAGTCCCATACCTCTTAACCAGTTAGCTAACATCATAGCTAAGAACGCATAAAATAGTAAAGTCATCAGATAGAAGTTAGTACTCTTATACTTTTGTGGTACAAGATCTATAAGTCTCTTCTTTGTGCCTTTTCCTTCTAATTCCTCTGCTAATAGTTGATCAACATCTACATTTTCTCTTTCAGATGCATTAGCTTTTCCTGAACGATAATCAGCTAATAAAATTTCACCGTGTTTCTTAAGCATGAATGCAGCTCCAGGCATACCTACAAAACCTTGTAGTGAAAGTGCCAATGAAGCAACAATAATTACATCTGTTCTACCAAGCGGTTCAGCAGCTGCATTGATAATTAGAGTAGCCATAGATCCACCTGCTAATGTAGGTGTAGCACCTATTGCTAAGTCTTTACCAATGATGAATTGACCGATACCGTATGTAGTAATAACAAGTCCAACTAATGCAGCCAATGCAACAACAACAGTCTTCCACTCTTTCTTAACAGTTGCTGGATCGAATAGAGTTCCGATTTGTACCATGATATAACTGATTACAAATGTACCAAGTACGTTAACTGTACTAGTCTCTAAAACGTCCATTGGAAGGAAAGTCCACCAACCAACTAATAAGAACACTGATAGCATGAATGCGCCCGGAATTCTAGCTTTAGAAGCTGTACCGATTACGTCACTCAGCCATACTAACACTACCAAGATAAGCAAAGAACCTAAATATTCCATACTTTTTCCTCCCTTTATTCCTTATCCAGGAAATCTATTGCAAATTGTACTGACAAATCTACAGCTGGTTTAAGCATAGACTCATCAATATCAAAATAGCCGTTGTGATGGGCAGCAGTTGTGCCTAATTCTTCAGAAGCCGTACCTACCCAAACGAAACATCCAGGTACCGCTGTGAAGTAAACACCCATGGACTCTGAACCCAACATAACAGGGTAATTTCTTTCCATTTCAGGATGTACCTTGCGAAGTGCCTCCTCAGCGATTTCACTCACTTCTGGAGCATTGACTATAGGGTAAGCCCCTGTGTCAACAACATCTATATCTGCAGTACAACCATAGGTTGCCGCAGCATTTTTAACAATTTCAGGTATAATTTTTTGAAGAGTATCTCCCGTTTCTAAATCTGTAAAACGAAAACTACCCATAAATTTTATTTCATCAGGAATTATGTTAAAAGCAGTTCCGCCACTCATACCCGTTATAGCAAACGTAGTTGCGTGAAGTGGGTTAGTATATAAATTTGTAATGGATTGCAATGACATAATTGCATTTGCAGCTGCAACCGTAGGATTTATTGATTGGTCAGGACGACTACTGTGTCCACCTTTGCCTTTGATAGTAGCATAAATTGCATTAATACCTGCAGTTCTAGGTCCAGCTTGAACGCTGATGGTTCCCGTTTCATGAGCAGAGCTAACATGCATTCCATACATTCCGTCTGGCTTGAGTTCCTGTACCCACTTTAATATATCTTTGGTCGAGAATCCATTTTCTTCACCAGCTTCAAATACAAAGTATATTTTTCCACCCTTAAGTATATCCTTATTCTTTACCAATACCTTAATAGCAGTAACTAGAATTGCCGTATGGGCATCATGCCCGCAGGCATGACACATACCAGGTATTTCAGAAACAGTTTTCTTTTCAATTCCTAAAATATTTTTAGGCTCTTCATCCATAGGTAGGCCATCCATATCAGCTCTCATAACTAGAGTTCTTCCAGGCTTGCCCGTATCTAGTATGGCATAGAAACAAGTTTCGTTTAAATTATGTGTTTCTAATCCAAGCTTATGCATCTCATCCTTAAGATACTTAGAAGTTCTGAATTCTTTTCCTCCAACTTCAGGGAAAGTATGTAAATAATCTCTAAGTTCAATAACTTCTTTTTCTAAACCTTTTGTTAAATCTAATGCAGTTTTCAAAAAATTACCTCCTATAATAGTGCATAAAAACTATGCTAATCTTGTATATTTACTATGCAAAATTCAAATGGTCAGAACCTGTAATTAGCTATTTGCAAAGAATGTAAGCTAATTAACTGATTGAATTATAAATCATTTAAGTGCAATTGTAAATCTAATTTTCACTAAAATTTTATTATTAACGGGGAATAAATTTATATATATTGACAAAATTCCAATGACGATAATGTATTATCATCATTGGAAGATAGAAAGATGGCGTGGTTATCAAAAAATAGTATAGAAAGGGGAGGATATTTTAACTTAATAAAATAAAAAAAGATATTAATTAATCTAAATAAAATTTAATTAAATTGCTATTCTAAATTTGTTGGTTTACAAATGTACCAGGCAGTTCTAACACCTACATTTATTATTTCAACCTCCGAAAAAACTTCTTCCATTTCACTTTTTGCAAACTTAATAAAGTTGAAGTAATCCCCTCCTTCTAAATATTCTATGATACTAGTTAGTAAAGCTCTTTCGTCATTGTAATCGTGAATAATAACATAATTCTTTGACACCCTATTCATTTCTCTATATAGAAAATATCTTTCAGGTTTTTGAAGTCCGTGTAGCACAAAGGAAGAAGTAACTATATCAAAGGAATTATCAGTGAAGGGGAGTGGACTATCACCATCAATGTGAATGAAATTTATATCTCTTCCTCTATTTTTTCTCTTGGCAATTTCAATCATAGTGCTTGCCGTGTCTATACCCGTGGTAGCTAAACCAAGATTGTCTAGGACAGAGCAAAAAGCGCCAGTTCCACAACCAACGTCTAAGGCAGTTTCAAATTTCTTTAGATTTACTGTGCCCTCAGCTATTTTAACGGCATCTAAGAACCAACCTCTTTGCTTTTTGAAAAACAAGCTATAAATCGGAGCTATTGCATTAAATAAAAAATTACTCTTCAAAATAATCACCTTTGTTCCTTTAATGATAAATACCCGCTGAATCAAAATTCAACGGGTATTTATCAAATTAATTTTATTCTTTGCTTAAAAAGTCA
>CAYUJY010000172.1:0-3545 GCA_964445145.1 uncultured Peptoniphilaceae bacterium
TTATTTATGGAATGCTAAATGATCGCGACCTTCAAGAAAATATCTTGCTTGAAGGGACAGTTAATACTTACAGAGATGAATATTTGAACATTAAATATTCTTTAATGAAAACTTACGATGAAATAAGCTTAGAGACAACAGCAAAACAGGATTTTGAAATTTTGTTGAGGGAGAACTCACTATTCAATCTTTTAAAATATGAAACAACAGAAGGCGGAATAAATATCCCTGCAACTGTATTAAATTTACTTTCTGAAAAGGGATATACAAATGACTATGATATCGTAATAGATGAACAAATACCATATTATTTTTCGAAATCAGATGGAGATTTGGACGAATCAATTATAATCAATAATATTGTAAAATTATTGATTGATAATAAACTTGTCGATGATTTACTAGATATTGATGGTATACCTTATGTTGCTCAAGTACAGTTAATAAATGATGGTATAAATACTAGAATTTCAATTACAAATGGATTTGAGTATGTACCATTGAAGAATTTAAAGGCATTCAATGAAACTTATAAAATTGACGAATCCTTATCCAATGAAGATATGTTTAATAAGGTTAGAACATATTATAGTATAGACACTACTATATCGAAGTATGAAGCCCTTGGAATTATGAACATATATAGCGAAATAAACAAACAGGGGCACCTTGCATATGTTCCAATAAACTTTTCCTACGGATTGAAGGATACTACGGTTGCTAAAATCGAAGAACAATTGTCACAATATAACGGTTTTCAAATATCTGTTGAACCTGTTAGATATTATCCATATGGAAAGATTGCATCACATATCCTTGGATATATGGGGAAAATTTCCCAATCTTCAGAAATTGACGAATATGTAACAAAATTAAAGTATACACCTGATACATTAATAGGAAAAACTGGGATAGAGGAAAGTTTCCAGAAAAATCTTTATGGAACTAACGGTCTTAAAGAAGTTGAAGTAGATGTTTTAGGTAACACTTCAAACATACTTAAAGAAGTACAACCTGTTCCTGGGGACAATGTCTATCTTTCCATTGACTTAAACATTCAAAAAAGGGCAGAGGAAGCTCTTGAAAAAACACTAAGGACCATCAGGACAGGTGGTACTTTTACAAGTGAATGGGGAGACTATGATGTGGTTCGTTCCAGCGACAAAGGCAGGCCATATATAAATGCTACTTCTGGCGCAGTAATGGCTGTTGATATAAAAACTGGTGAGGTTTTAGCACTGGCAAGTTACCCTTCCTACGACCCAAATATATTTGCTACGGGAATTTCTAGTGCTGACTGGGACAGCTTAATACCACATAATCAAAATGACCCTCTAGCGGCTAGACCGTTATATAATGTTGCTACACAAACAGCTATACAGCCAGGGTCCACGTTTAAAATGATAACAGCCTTGACAGCCTTAGAAAAGGGTCTTTCACCTGATACTATAATTAACGATATGGGATATATTGAAATTGGGGATACACGCTTTGGATGTTGGCTTTGGAACGATAGACAACAAGTTCATGGATACTTAAATATGGTACAAGCCATAAGGGATTCATGTAACTATTATTTTTATACATTGGCTATGGGAGAAAATTTAAGAACTGGAGAGAAACTTCCCGTACGAATAGATATTGAAGATATTTCTAATATGGCTTCAAAGTTTGGATTAGGCAGTCGTACAGGTATGGAGATTAACATACCTAAGGAAGCTGCTTCAGGAGTTCCCAACCCACAAGTAAAAGCTGATGTACAAAAAGCTCTTCTCAGAAGGTGGCTAACTCAAAATATAGATAGATATTATATGGGCACTGAGACAATGAGTGATGAACTAAAAAATGATATTATCAACAAGATTGTTTCATGGATAGACTCCGATGAGGTCATGACTGTAAAACAGCTATACGACGAGTTGGCTAAATTGAATATAAATGGCACGTTAAAGGCATATGAGAACAAATCAGATACATTGGTTGATTTAATTAAATTTACTTATTTAAATCAATCTAAGTGGACTACGTCAGATACCTTAAACATTACAATAGGGCAGGGTTCAAACTCATATACCCTTTCTCAAATGACAAATTACGTGGCATCTATTGCCAATGGTGGACACAAAAACAAGTTGACGTTAATTAACAACATTAAAAACTATAATAATACCAATACAGAATATCAAAATGTAAATGTATCTGAAAGAATACAGTTGAACAACTACGATAACTTAGATCCACTTAAACAAGGAATGTACCAAGCTTCTTTAGCTGGATTGAACAAAAATGTATTCGGCGAATTTCCCATTAAGGTAGCAATTAAAACTGGTACTGCAGAACGAAGCGGTATAAACCCTGTTACAAGGGATACCTATGATAGCTTTGCATATGAAGTTGCATTTGCACCTTATGATGATCCACAAATTGCAATTGCAGTTTTGATTTTTCAAGGGGGAGCAGGTTCTAACTGTTCGCCAGTAGTAAGGGAAGTTGTAGCAGAATACATGGGTTTGTATAAAACGATGGAAACGGATGATCTCCCAATTGAATTAGATATCATACCGTAAGGAGGAATTGAGTGGATAAACACTTGTTTAATAAAATATTAAAAAACGTAGATAAACCAGCGAGATATATTGGTGAGGAAAAAAACTCAATAGTTAAAGATTTTGACAACACAAGTGTCAGGTTTGCTTTTTGCTTTCCTGACACTTACGAGATTGGGATGTCTCATTTGGGAATGCATCTATTGTATTTTTTGACAAATGATTGTGAAGATTATCTTTGTGAAAGAGTCTTTGCGCCGTGGATAGATATGGAGGCTGAGTTAAGAAGTAATAATATAAAACTTTTTAGCCTAGAAAATAAAAGAGCACTTGATGAATTTGATATTGTTGGATTTACCTTACAATATGAGATGAGTTATACAAATATACTGAATATGATGGAACTTGGAAATATTCCATTAAGGTCGTCTGACAGGGACGATTCCCATCCACTAGTTATCGCTGGGGGACCTACTGCTTATAACCCGGAACCAATGGCAGATTTTATAGACTTATTTATTATTGGTGAAGGGGAAGAAGTTAATTTAGAGTTATTTTCACTGTATAAAAGCTGTAAGGAAAATGGATTAGGTAAAGATGCTTTTCTACGAGAAGCAGCGTTAATACAGGGGATATATGTGCCTAAATTTTACGATGTTAAATACAATGCAGATGGCACAATATTGGCTTATGAAAAAAAGTTTGAAAACATTCCTGATAAAGTCACGAAACGCAGAATTAGGGATTTAAACAATACATTTTCCTTAGACTGGTTAATAGTCCCATACATCGAAATAGTGCACCAAAGGAGCGTTGTGGAGATATTTAGAGGGTGTACACAAGGCTGTAGGTTCTGTGAAGCTGGATATATTTATAGACCGGTTAGGGAGAAGAGTGTAGAAACTATTTTATCTGCAGTTGATTCTCAATTGTCCAGTACTGGTTATAACGAAGTTTCCCTTTCATCCTTGAGCTCCTGTGATTACTCATCACTTAAAT
>CAYUJY010000173.1:0-3535 GCA_964445145.1 uncultured Peptoniphilaceae bacterium
GGTGGCCCTAATGGACACCCACATTACGAGGTGAAGATTAATGCAAACCAATAAATTCTCAGTCATTAAATAGTTTATAACACTGGCATTTATTATAAACTAAGTACACACAGGGGCTTCTATAAGACCACTCCTACAAAAAAAGGAAGTCACATTGGACTTCCTTTCTACTCCACTTATTAATATGCTGTCCATCCGCCGTCTACTACTACAACGGTACCGTTCATAAAGCTTGCTTCTTCTGATGCTAAAAATGCATATACATTCGCTAATTCTTCTGGTGTTCCCAGCTTAGGGAATATGTTCGCTCCTGCCATCAATAGCTCAAGGGATTTCATATCCGGATCCTTTGCAGTGCCTCCGATTTCCGTTGCAACACTTCCCGGTGCCACTGCTAGACATCTGATGCCGTCCATCGCATAGGTGTAAGCGATATTCTTCGTTATACCAACAACAGCATGCTTAGATGCTACATACGCTAAACCGCCCCTCATTCCGTGCAATCCGCCTACGGATGAAGTGTTTATTATAACCCCGCTCTTTTGTTCTAACATATGTGGGATAACTTCTCTGGAAGTTTTCATAACACCCGTTACGTTAATTCCAATAACCCTGTCCCAAATTTCATCGGTTAAATTTGCTAGGGATTTAAAATCATCAAGTACTCCTGCATTGTTAATCAAAACGTCTATTCTTCCATGTCCCTTAATCACTTCAGCAACAGAATTTTTGATATCTTCTTCGCTGCTAACATCACCCTTAAGAGGAATAATTTCTCCAGAAAATCCTTCGGTTTCTTTTTTTAACTCCTCAAGTTTATCCAATCTTCTTGCCATGCCATAAACTGTTGCACCTTTTTCTGCAAATAGCTTAGAAATAGCATAACCAATTCCCGAGCTTGCGCCTGTTACTAAAACAATCTTTTTGTCTAAACTCATAACTTACCTCCAAGTGATTTTTTACTTCTGCATTATAGTTACCCAGATGATTATTGCTATATTCAAAATTCCTACCATTATTATAGTTTATGGCAAGATAATACAAATCAAAACAAAAAAGGAGCATTAGCTCCTTAAATAATTTTGTTTTCCTGTAGCATTGAAAGAAAATATGGCAATTGAATTCTCCATGCTGGCCAGTCGTGGTCAACATCATGTCCCCAATAATCGAATAGGGCAGGAATACCCTTTGCTTCGAATGCTTCTTGTAGCTTTCTTTGGTCCCTTATTGAATCTTCTTCCCACTTTCCTTGTCCAACGCAGACTATCCAGTGATTTCTCCTATAATGGTCCAAGAACCATGGGTCATTTTGTCCCCACAGTGATTCTATAGGATTATTTACATGTGCTTCCAAATCACCGTGATAATCTCCACCCATATAGGTGTTGTCATAGATTCCACTCAGAGCAATTACAGTATCGAAAACATCTGGGTGCCTTAAACCCATATTTACTGCATGGTATGCGCCCAAGGAGCATCCCATTGCTATCATCGGATTGTAATTTCTACTGGAATGGTGTACGAAGGGTATAAATTCAGATATTATATACGCATCATAAAGATTGTGTATCCTAGCTTTATCGTACATGCTGTTGTGCTTATTCATCCAAGATTCAGTGTCTACACTAGCTGGCGTATATACTTGGACCAAGCCGTTATCAATAAACCAACTCATTGCATTTATCATACCGAAATCTTCGAACTCATAGAAGCTTCCGCCTGAGGATGGAAATACCACCATAACTTTTCCGCCGTGTCCATATCTTTTTAATTCCATCATTCTGCCTAAATGTCCACTGTAATGTTTATGATATTCTATATTCATGATTGCCCCCTTATTATAACTACTGAAAATTATATCAATATTTTTATTATTAGTAAAGTAATTTACATATAAATTGTTTCAGAAAAAATGACTTTTATAATATCATTACAAAACTAAGTCTATCATTTATACTAATTAGGGTATAATGAATATTGTAATATTCAAAAGGAAGGTATTTATGAAAAGAAGGATAAGAAAAAAGTATATAACTAAATATTACACAGTTCCAAACTACGAGGAAGAAAGGCGAGTTAGAGTAGTATTACCACCTGGATACAATCACACTGAGGAAAGATATCCCGTTGTGTATTTCCACGACGGCCAAAATATGATTTATGACAAGGAATCCTATTCAGGAGTATCGTGGAAATTATTTTCTGCTATGATGAACTTATCCGATGAATTGAGATTTATATCGGTTTTGATTGATAACGCAGGGCCATCTAGACTATCTGAATACTCGGCATGGGATTTCGAATTTCGCTCTGGTAGCGTGATTCCTGCAGGAGCAGATGATTATTTAGATTTCATTGTGAATGAATTAAAGGCTGATATCGATTATGAATTCAGAACACTACCCGAGAGGGAAAATACTGCACTGATTGGCAGCTCCATGGGCGGACTTATTTCTGCTTACGGTGGCGCTAGGTACAACAATGTCTTTGGTAGACTTGGCGTATTTTCACTGTGTGCATTTTTAACCTCAGACCAATTTGCTGACACAATTTTATATCACCCCATAGATCCAAATACTAAAGTGTATATCCAAACGGGGACAGAGGAAGGCAATGACGAAGACGCCGCGTACAACACGGGGATGAATATCAGCCAAGCTTACATTAATGATGCCATAACATATCAATATATATTATTATCCAAGGGTTTGGATTTAAATAATATCAGCTTAAATATTAATCACCGAGAAACCCACTCAGAGTTTTTTTGGGGAATCCATTTGGATGAATGTTTACACTATTTATTTTGCAGCTAATATTGTGAAAACATAGACATTACAATAGATTGACTATAGTTTACAATTCTTTTATAATGTTAAATAGGCGTAATTTGTCGCCTATTTTTTAATTGTTAATTACGACTTTACGTTAATTTATAGAAGTTGTATTAAAATGTCGCTCCCGTATTTCGGGGTTTGTAATTTATAGAGGAGAAACAATGGTACGGGACTTAACAAAGGGCGATCCCTTAAAGCTGATAATTGGGCTGAGTATTCCGCTCATTATGTCGGCTGTTTTGCAACAGCTATATAATACGGTGGACTCTTTAATAGTGGGAAATTTCGTAGGTGAGGCTGCTCTAGCTGCCGTGGGACTCTCCTTTCCGATTATGTTTTTAATAAATTCAATAATGATTGGTATGTCGATGGGAGTTTCAGTTATCGTATCCCAGTATTTTGGCGCCAAAGAGTACGATGAGTTGAAAAAAACCATCGCCACCGCAATTATTTTCTTGGCTGCGACTACGGTTGTAATTTCAGTTGTGGGGTATAATGTTGCAGATAGTATTTTGCGTTTGATGAATACTCCAGATGAGGTTATGTATCACGCTTCGGGATATTTGAAAGTGATTTTTGCAGGAACCATATTTACGCTATTATATAATCTATACTCAGGTATTTTAAGAGCTGTGGGTGATGCGAGAAGTCCGTTGATATTCTTGGCAAGGGTGGTTTTACCAGAACCGTTTTTTCCT
>CAYUJY010000174.1:0-899 GCA_964445145.1 uncultured Peptoniphilaceae bacterium
ATACATCGGGGTATTCTCTTTCGGGAACATAACAAATCGGTTTGTTTTCCATTTACTTCTCCTCCAATTACAATGATAATGTCGTATATATAACGACAATATCATTGTACAATCGATTTCCTAATCTGTCAATATGTTATTATTAAAGAATTTGTTAATAATTATCAAAATTTATTAGGTATGAATAATTCATTTTGTGTATATAAAATTTTATATAACATTATTTTATTGGAACATCATAGAATTTATACTAGTCTTATAATAATTGAACATTAATAATTTTGGTCAGACGTGGAAATATAATAAAGTTATAGTAAATATTACTTTTATATAGATTATCCTTTTAAATTTATATTAAATAGGTTATAGTGTAATCATTATATTTTAAGGAGAGTGTCATGAAGGAAATATTACAAAAAGCCTATGAATATGGATCTCAGTACTTTGAGTACGGCACCTTAGCAGATTACATACCTGAACTTGCAAAGGAAGATAAGACAAAGGCTGCAATAACCCTAATAGATAAAGATGGAAATATTTTTAATTATGGAGATACCGACTACAGATTTTCCATGCAAAGTGTAGTTAAGGTGGTGCTGTATCTTTGCGTGCTGGAGCATTATGAGTTTGAAGATATAAAGGCTTACGTGGGTGTGAAGCCATCGGCGAAACCCTTTAACAGCATATTGGAGTTGGAGTTGAGCAACAAAAACATACCAGTAAATCCATTTATTAATGCTGGAGCAATTGTATCTGCTTATTTAATATACAAACAATATGGTGATAGGGCATTTGAAGTAATACTTAATAAGTTGAGAGATTTAACGGGAAATCCTGAATTGAATTACTCTGAAAAGATATTTAATTCAGAAAAGTCAACGGCATATGCAAATAGAGCC
>CAYUJY010000174.1:909-3534 GCA_964445145.1 uncultured Peptoniphilaceae bacterium
ATTTTATGGATGTGGATGCAGTGTTGGACACTTACTTTAAAAGCTGTTCGGTTATGATAAACTCCGAAGAACTTGCAAAATTGAGCTCTGTGCTTTCAAATGATGGTGTTAAAGTTGGAAATGGTGAACGAAAAATAAACTCAAATCACGCGAGGATTTTAAGAACTATTATGGCAACTTGCGGAACCTATGATTATTCAGGTGAATTTGCAATAAGAATTGGGATTCCTGCAAAAAGTGGTGTTGGTGGTGGAATCGTCACAGCATCTAAACATGGATTGGGACTTGCAGTATATTGCCCAGGACTTGATACCCATGGAAATAGCTATGTGGGGACAAGGATGCTGGAATATGTGTCCAATGCCCTTGATTTAAATATTTATTAGTATGAAAGGAGGCGATAGCCTCTTTTTTGTTGCATAAAATAACTTATGGTTACTAATTAATTAAAATTTGTTATACTTATTCTATGGAAAATAACACTGAAAATAAAAAATATAAATATATAGCATTTATAAGCTATAGACATACTAAGCCTGATTTTGAAATTGCAGAAAAAATACATCAAGCAATTGAGAGCTTTAGGGTTCCGAAGGAATTAAATATTGATGGAAAATACAACGAACTTAGAGTGTTTAGAGATAGGGAAGAACTCACAACCAAAGATCTTTCGGAATCTTTGGACGAAGCTTTAAGGGAATCTGAATATCTTATTATCGTATGCTCAAAACGAACACCCCTATCCCCTTGATGTACTCGTGAGGTTAGGGAGTTTAAAAAGTATCATGACGATTCTAAGATAATTCCAATTTTGATTGAAGGGGAGCCTTACGAATCATTTAATGAAGAGCTTACAAATTTACGCGCCATAGAAATTGATGAAGCGGGAAATGAAGTTGAAAAACCACTTGAGCTATTGGCAGCTGATTTGAGACCTGAGTCTGTAAAAAATAGGAATTTTAAAGGTTATGAAAAGCTAGAAGAAAACAAGGATCCTCAGCTGGATGTACTAACAAACGAAAGTATAAAGATTTTAAAAAATACAGAAATTTATAGAATTATGGCTACCATACTGGGCGTTAATTATGGTGATTTAAGACAAAGGCACAAGGAGAGAAGACTAAGGCGTATGGTTCAACTCTCTGCTTTGGTAGCAGTTTTTCTAACAATTTTCGGAATTGCAATGACGAATATGTATTTTAAAGCTGTAGCAGCGGAAAGAGAGGCCACTCAACAGACCTCCATGATGATTCTGAAGGCCGCAGACCAGGCAAATCAAATAGGGGATAGGGGATTTGCCCTATTGGTATCTGAGGAAGCTATGAGTAAAACTTCTCCAGAGATGAATAGTTATAGTGAGTTGGTTGCAAACTACAATAGAATTTTAAATGACGCATTACTGTCTCCTGAATACAGCACCCAGCAGGTACTAAAAACGGATAGCGAAACACCTTTCTATGATGTATCCATAGAAGGCGGATGGTTGGTGAGTGGTGGTGAACTAAATACTGCAAAAATTTGGAATATATCTAATGGAGAAATCCTTAAAAGCTTAGAGTTCGGCGCACCCGTATCAGCTGTTAAAATTTCACCAGATAATACTGTTATATATGTAGCGACTAAAGATGGAAAGCTCCATAAGGTAGATTCAAAAACTTATGAACAAACAGAGGTCATAGGCGGAATGGACATATTTATTAGACAAATCGGAAATAGTTCAGATGGAAAATTTCTGTTTGGAGTAAAAGGAAGTAAAATACTAGAAGTATATAATACTAATGACTTCAATTTGGTATCTAGACAAGAAGCGGAGGGACTTAGGACCTATCTGACTTACACTACCATTATGAAAAATAAAAATGAATATATCGTTGCATACTCGGACAGTTCAATAATCCATTACGATATGGCAACGGGTGAAATTATTAATGAAATAGAACCAAAGGATGAAACCAGTGACTATATTAGTAGGGCAGTCTCAATTTCTGATGATGGGAATATATTTGCATATTCTGGTATTGAAAAGATAAATGTTTTTAACATTGAAACAGGAGAAAAGTCTGAAATTACAGACTCGGTGAGATTTCCCAACAATATAGTGCTCAACAAGGATGGGAGTCTCTTGTATGCAGAAACGAGTTCGGGTTCGATTGGACTTTGGGATACAAACACATTGGAATTTAAAAAATCCTTCAATATAGATAAACATAGGATAGAATTATTTTCCTTGAGCACGAATCAAGATAAGTTAGTGGTAGCGTTTAGCGATGATTACAGCATTGGAATATTTGAAAATGTAGATGATAAAGATGCTCTTACGACACTTGGAAATGAAATGATATCAAGTCCAGGGTTAGCACACGATGAGAAAGTAATTGGAGTAAAATTTGTGATGGGTGATAAATACATTATATCCACCTCACAGGATTCAACCATAAAGATTATTAGCACTGAATCCACACTCTCACAAAGGTCTATTAAAGGTAGAATAAAAGCCATAACCTCAGATGGAAATATGTTATTGCTAATGGACGAAGATCAAAATATATCAACATATGAATTTTCAAGTGATATTACTAAAGAGCTCGGTCGAGTGGACCTGGATTATGGAAATATGTTTAGTAA
>CAYUJY010000175.1:0-3522 GCA_964445145.1 uncultured Peptoniphilaceae bacterium
ATCACGGATTATAGAGAATGTTGTGAAAAATAAGAGTTTCTTCACTGATATTATGATAGGAGTGGGTCAAATCGGCTTTGAATCGAATGCTTCCTCCTTCTTTCACCTGAAAGGTATGCCCTCCCGCCTCTATTTCAAGCATACCGCTAAAGACCGTTATAAATTCCACGGTTTCATGTAAGTGTGGTTCTGAGCGCCAGCCGTATCCGGGTTCCACAGCTATATAGTAGATACTGAAGTGTCGATTCTCATCATCAGGAAATATGGCATAATTTCTAATATTGCTATCGCTTTCTAGAATAGGCTCAATATCCGAAAGTTGAATAATTTCATAAGGCTCTTTGGGACGCATCACCAATGCATTGAACGGTACTTTCATACCATTTGCAATTTTCCAGAGAGTAGATAGTGATGGGTTACCACTGCCACGTTCAATCTGTACCAACATGGACTTACTAACACCACTCAGTCTGGCCAGTTCATCAAGACTAATGTTCTTTTCTTTTCTAATTTGCTTGATATTTTTTGAAACAATTAAATTTATAGTGTACAAAATAATTTTCTCCTCAACAAAAAATTTATCTCTTGACAATATATTGCACTAAAGGTATCATTATATTAACACATAATATGCATATGATGGAAAATACTAAAGTCCACGAGAGTCATTACAATTATAGCATGTTGCGTTAAAACCTTCAACTTCCAGGGTGTATCTATGAGTTTAGATAGTTCATGGAAGGAATAATAGGAGGGGTAATATGTCAATTGCTAGCATCATATCGTCTGTTGATAATTTTGTTTGGGGACCGATTCTTGTAATTTTTTCTTTGGGAAGTGGTTTACTGTTTTCCATTGCTTTGAAATTTCCGCAAATTAGACTTTTCAAGGAGATGCTCAATGTCTCTTTTAAAAACAAGAAAGCTGGGGTCGGGCTTACACCATTTCAAGCATTATCGATTGCTATTGGTGGTCGAGTTGGGACGGGTAATATAACGGGTACCGCAAGTGCGATTATGTTTGGTGGTCCTGGGGCCGTTTTCTGGATGGTTGCAATGGGAGTTGTCTGTTCAGCTTCTGCCTATGTCGAATCTGCACTGGCGCAGGTTTGGAAGCAAAGAGTAGAGGGTGAGTATGCTGGTGGTCCCTCATTTTATATGGATAAAGGCCTCAAGAGTAAGCCTACCGCTGTTTTTTATGGGATTGTAAGCGTTGTCTTTTTAGTTATCTTTGCAGGGGTACAAACCAATGCCTTTGGTACTGTTGTAGCCGCCAACTTTAATATTCCGCCCATTGTCATCGCAATCCTTTACACCCTACTTCTGATTGTAATTATTTTTGGGGGTGCTAAGACTATTGCAAATGTTGCGGATAAAGTTGTTCCTTTTATGTCCGTTTTATATATTGGCGTAGCCCTTGTTCTGATTATTTTTAATATTGACAAAGTTCCGGCGATGTTTAGTCTAATTTTCTCTTCCGCATTCAGCACTAATGCAGTTTTCGGTGGTATTGTAGGTTCTGCTGTGTCCTGGGGTGTAAGACGAGGAGTGTTTTCTAATGAAGCTGGGCTTGGTACAGGTACATGGGTAGCTGGTAGTTCAGAGGTTTCTTACCCTGCCAAAGCTGGTCTTTCTCAAGCATTCTCCGTTTTTATTTCGGTACTTATTTGCTTGGCTACTGCACTTATGATATTGGTTACTGACAGCTATAGCGTAGTGAATTCAGATGGGGGCTTCATCGTAGAATATATTAGTGGCAGCTACGACATTTTTGCAGTAGCGGCTGTTGATTCTCTTGTCAACGGATTTGGCACTATATTCATTACTATTGCGATGTTCCTGTTTACATTTACAACGATCATGGCATATTCCATGTACCTTAGCCGTATCTATTACTATTTCTTTGGTAGTCGTATCCACGAGAAGCGTGTGAAGTTGGTCAATATCGGAATTAACATTGCCACAGTTGTTGTGTCATTCTTTGGACCTTTGATCAATCCAACAACAATCTGGAGTCTTGCATCTGCATTGTGTGGCCTTCTTTCTTTGGTTAACCTGGCCAGCCTAGTTCTAATGTATAAGCCAGCTGTTGCGACTTTGAGGGACTATGAACGCCAGTTGAAAGTAGGCATTGACCCTGTATTTATCCCTGAGAATTGTAATATTGATAATGCAGACTTATGGCATCAAATTATTGCGGAGGATTATGCAGATGAACTCAAGGTATACAATAAAACTTTTCCAAAGGGAAGAGCATAAAATATAGGGATAAAACGAAACATAATTTTGATAATATGATTGATTGTAGTAAGGATATTACCATTATGTGGGCACTAGAATAGAGATTGTTTCAAAAAAATTTTATTTATACCTAAAATATATAGAGGAGTGACGATATGGGAAGACTTGATTTAGACAAGCGATATGACAGAAGAGGAACAGATAGTGTAAAATGGGACCATAAGAATTTTGTAGACAGCAGAGTATCTGAGAATGCCTTACCGCTTTGGCTTTCTGATATGGAATTTAAAGTTGCTGATGAGATTATTGAAGCCTTAACGAACAGAGTTAAGCATGGATTTTTCGGACATTCTATGCCAGGTGATAAATACTTTGAAGCAGTTCAAGGTTGGTATAAAAGACGTTTTAATTGGGATATTGATAAAGGTTCAATATTCTATTCTCCAGGGGTATTACCTGCTTTAGGCTTTATAATAAGAGCTTTCACCAAAATGGGGGAAGGGGTTATTATACAGCCACCTGTTTTCTATCCTTTTGCTGAATTGATAGAAGGTACAGATAGAGTGGTAGTGAATAATGTACTAATAAACAATGAAGGAGACTATAGTATTGATTTTAAAGATTTAGAAAGTAAAGCAAAAGATCCTAACAATACTATGCTAATCCTGTGTTCACCACATAATCCCGTAGGAAGGGTATGGACTAAAGAAGAGATAACTAAGATTGTTGATATATGTCGGGAAAACGATGTGTTAATCTTTTCTGACGAGATCCATTGTGATTTAACTAGGAAAGACATAACCCACTATCCAACAAAAACATTAACCGATTACAACAAAATCATCACTGCTTTAGCCCTAGGAAAAACTTTCAATGTTGGTGGAGTACCAATTTCTCAAATAATTATTGATGATGAGGAACTAAAAGAGACTTGGCATAAGGAAACAAGGAAGAAACATTATATTAGCTTTGCTCCTCCTTTAGACATGGTACTGACAGAAACTGCTTATAATAAGTGTGAGTACTGGGTCGATGAGGTAATGGAATACGTTGAGGATAATTTTGACTTTTTAGTGGATTATCTTAATGAACACTTGCCAAAAGTAAAGTATAAAAAACCTGAGGGAACCTTCTTAGCTTGGGTAAATTTTGGAGCATATGTAGATTATGAAGAATTATTTGAGGCGTTAATTACAAAGTATGATTTACTTATCGAAAATGGTCATACATTTGGAGATGCAGGCGCTGGATATTTTAGAATGACTGTAGCTTGTCCTAGATC
>CAYUJY010000176.1:0-3510 GCA_964445145.1 uncultured Peptoniphilaceae bacterium
CAGTAAAAATAAGATTAAGAAGAATGGGAAGCAAAAAGAATCCTTTCTACAGAATTGTAGTGGCTGATTCCAGAGCTCCAAGAGATGGTAAGTTTATTGAAGAAATAGGATATTACAATCCATTAACTGAGCCTAAAACTATAAATGTTAATAATGAAAAGGCAAATGACTGGATTAAAAAAGGCGCTAAGCCGACAGATGTTGTTGATAGACTATTCAAAAATGTTGGAATCTATGACTCCAAAGAAGAAAAAGTAGCTGTAGCGGAAGAAACTAATGAATCGAATGAGGTAGCAGAAGAAACAACTGAGTCCTCAATCTAGAAAACGAGGTATTTCAATGAAAGATTTGATTGAATACATTGCTAAAAGTATAGTTTCGATGCCTGAAGAAGTTGAAGTTGTTGAAAGTATTGAAGATGGCAGCATTTTACTTGAATTATACGTCAATCCTGATGATTTGGGAAAAGTAATCGGTAAACAAGGAAAAATTGCCAAAGCTATCAGAAATATTCTAAAAGCAATTTCTACTAGAGAAGGAAAGAATATACAGCTGAAAATATTGGAAAAATAGTAATGTATACCATAATTGGAGTTATAACAAATACTCACGGCATTAGAGGTCAAGTTAAGGTGTTTCCGTATACAGATGATAATAATAGGTATAAACTACTTAACAAAGTCTATATTGGAGATGAAAAACTTGAAGTTCATGTCAATGAGGTAAGTTTCTTCAAAAATTTAATAATAGTCGGATTCAAAGAATTTAATAATATTAATCAAATTATCAAGTTTAAGGATATGGGTATTTATATACTCGATGATGATAGAATGCCTTTAGATGACAACAGATATTATATTAGCGACTTAGTTGGCTTGAGTGTCCTCGATAATAAGGGAAATAAATTAGGCGTATTAACCGAAGTGCTTCAAGGTGGAGCAAACGACGTTTATGTCGTAAAGGGAGAGAAGGCCAGTGGAATGGTTCCTGCCGTTAAAGAATTCATTATAGAGGTTAATATCCCAAAGGGATATGTAGTGATTAAACCTATAGAAGGTATGTTTGATGAAAATTGACATACTAACTCTATTTCCAGAGTTTACGAACACTATAAGGGACTATAGCATCATAAAAAGAGCAATCCTAGATAATATAGTTGAGATAAACTCAATTGATATCAGAGAATTTTCTTTAGATAAACATAAAAAAGTTGATGATTACTCTTACGGGGGAGGACCTGGCATGGTAATGACACCACAACCAATTGTGGACACAATAAAAAGTGTAAGAAGAGAAGAATCTCATATTATATTTTTATCTCCCAGAGGAAAGCCATATAATCAAAAAATCGCCAATAAACTCGCTCAAATGGAGCATATAGTTTTACTTTGTGGTCACTATGAAGGTGTAGATCAAAGAGTTTTAGATAATTATGTAGACGAGGAAATATCCATAGGTGATTACATCTTAACAGGTGGTGAAGTTGCTTCGTTTGTCTTAATAGACTCAATAATAAGGTTAATACCTGGCGCCCTTGGAAATATAGACTCATCCATAGATGAGAGTTTCACATCAAACTTATTAGAGTTTGATCAATATACTAGACCAGAAATATATGAAGGTCATCGAGTTCCAGAAGTTTTATTGTCAGGAAACCATAAATTGATTGAAGAATATAGATTGAATTCGGCCATTAAAAATACAATAGATAAAAGACCTGATCTGTTAAAAGATTATGAAGGTCATGACGAAAAGATTGCAAAAATAATTAAACAACATTTTAGTTTAGGAGGCAAAGATGGACATAATTAAAGTTTTAGAAAGTGAACAACTTAAAGATGATTTAGTCAAATTTAACGTTGGTGATACCATAAAAGTTCACTACAGAATAGTGGAAGGTACAAGAGAAAGAGTCCAAGTATTCGAAGGTATCGTAATAAAGATTCAAGGAGAAGGCGTTAGATCTACTTTTACAGTTAGAAGATTATCCTATGGTATAGGGGTTGAAAGAACATTCCCAATCCATTCCCCAAGAATTCAAAAAGTAGAAGTTGTAAGAGAAGGTAAAGTTAGAAGAGCTAAACTTTACTACCTACGTGATAGAGTTGGTAGAAGAGCTAAGGTTAAAGAAAAGACTTCTTATTAATATTTGAAAAGATTATCATACTGTGATATAATTTTTAATGCAAATAATAAGACACACGTGTGGATATTATTAGAGTTGCCCATGGGTCCTAATAATAAATGAAGCTCGTGGATGAAAAAACAAGGAGGAAAATATGTCAGTTATTTCAATGAAAGCATTATTGGAGGCAGGAGTTCACTTCGGACACCAAACTAGAAGATGGAACCCTAAGATGGCTAGATACATCTTTACGGAAAGAAATGGTATTTATATTATTGACTTACAAAAAACTGTAAAGAAAATCGAAGAAGCTTACGAGTTTATGAGAGAAGTTGTAGCAGAAGGTGGAGAAGTTTTATTTGTAGGTACAAAAAAACAGGCACAAGATGCTATCGAAGCTGAAGCAAAGAGATGTGGAATGCACTACATTAGCCAAAGATGGTTAGGTGGAACGTTAACTAACTTTGATACAATCAAAAAAAGAATTGATAAATTACATGAATTAAACCGTATGGAAGAAGACGGTACAATGAATTCTTATCCTAAGAAAGAAATTATCAAGCTAAAAGCAGAAAGAGACAAGCTTGAAAAATTCTTAGGTGGTATTAAGAATATGACTAGAATACCTGATTTACTATTCATAATCGATCCAAAGAAGGAAAAAATTGCTATTCAAGAAGCTCATATACTAGGAATTCCTACTATTGCAGTAATTGATACCAATTGCGATCCTGACGAAATAGATTTCCCAATTCCTGGTAATGACGATGCTATTAGAGCAGTTAAGCTTTTAACTGAGACTTTAGCAAACGCAGTTATTGAAGGTAAGCAAGGTGAAGTTCCAATGGTTGAAGCAGAAAAAAATGTTGCTGAAACTGAAGAAAGCACTGAAGAAGTAATGGAATCTGTTGAAATGGAAGATGTAGAAGTTTCTGAAGTAGAAGATCAAGAGTAATTTATATAAGAGTTCTATATTTGGAACTCTTATTTTATAGTATAAAGGAGGAATTTATGGAAATAACAGCAGCAATGGTAAAAGAATTGAGAGAAAAATCAGGCGCAGGTATGATGGATTGCAAAAAAGCACTTCAAGAAACAGGCGGCGATATGGAAAAGGCAATGGACTACCTTAGAGAAAAAGGTATTGCTAGTGTAGCTAAGAAATCTGGAAGAATTGCTTCTGAAGGCTTGGTAGAGGCATATATCCACGGTGGAAGAATTGCAGCATTAGTAGAAGTTAACTCTGAAACAGACTTTGTTGCAAAGAATGAAGATTTCCAGAATTATGTAACAGCAGTTGCTCAGCAGGCTGTAAACTCAGATTCAGCTGATATGGATGCATTTATGACAGAAGCATGGAATGAAGACGCTTCTAAGACAGTAAA
>CAYUJY010000177.1:0-3503 GCA_964445145.1 uncultured Peptoniphilaceae bacterium
TCGATTGGCATTGTTTTAATATGGGGTCTAATGTTAGTTTTACTTTAGATAATGAAACTTACGAGGGCAAAGGCTATTCTGAAGTTGTTGATATTACACTTCCCATATGGAAGTTACCGTTTAATACACTTCGGTGGGGAAGATGGATTGCTTCAGAATCTGACAACCGTGCCTGTTGGGTAAGTTGGGAAGGTGACTATCCAATAAATTATTTTTGGATTAATCATGAGGAATATAATGGAGCTAAATTTTATAAAGACGAGATAGTTGTAGATGAATATAGATTAGAAATAAATTCGTCCCAGTTACTATTTAAAAATTATATAACAAAATCAATATCGAAGAAGTTCAATTTCTTAAGCTCGAAAATTTTAAAATTTCTTGGGAATGTGGACGAATTGAAATATTATGGTAAAGGAAAATTAGTAGGGGATAATGGAAATATTTTATTTGAGGATGTAGTATGGACAAAAACAAAATAGGTAAAATATTGTATGGAACACTATTTATTATTATCTTTCCTGCCTATTTGATTATTTTATCAAATAGACTTTACATAAATATGCCTGTAATTAACGGGGGAGGCTTGGGTCTAGTTGTAATTATTATTGGGTTACTTATTATGTGCATGGGAATGCTGGATATAATCATAAGGGGAAGGGGACTTCCAATGAATGCATATCCTCCGAATCATTTAGTAACAGAAGGAATTTATAAAATACTGCCACATCCTATCTATTTTGGATTTTGCTTAGCCGTGGTAGGATATTTTCTTTACAATAAGTCTGCCGGGGGTATTTATTTAATATCTCCAGCTGTTATTCTAGGAACATTTGCCCTGGTTGAAGGTTACGAAAATCATTTTTTGTACAATAAATTTGGGAAATTTCCAAGACCTTACATTGACCCAGTCAGAATTATGAAGTTTATGTCAAATAAAACTAGTTTAGATAAAGTTTGGCACAATATGTTAAATTGGTCTGAGAAAAAGGCAAATAGTTGGAAATGCTGGCATTTTGGCAGAATTCGGGTTATCAATCATTTTCTATATTCTGGGCTAGCTGGCGGATTAGGTGCATTAATTATCCTATTAATTCTAGGAAAAAATTCAATTATAAATGTTCTTATACTTATGTTAATGGGAATAATAGGAGCGATGATAATAGGACAAATTTTAGTTGGCTCGAGAGGGAGCTTAAACCGACCATTTGGATACTTTGGCGGACTTTTTGCCATAGGAATAATAGGAATAATGATGTATTTATTGAAAGTAATAGACTTGGATGTTCTTGCAGCATTTTCCATGGCTGCACCATGGGTACAAGCTATTGGGAGAGTTAGGTGTTTGATTCAAGGGTGTTGCCATGGGGATACGTCAAGACCACAAAAAGGGATAGTCGTTACAAATATTCATTCGAGGGTTTGCAATATGTCTAACAAGTGCGGAATTCCAATTTACGCAACTCAGCTTTATTCCATAATTGGAAATGTAATTCTGGGAATTTGGCTTCTATTTTTATGGAGCCGCGGAGTTATGTTTACTTCCATAATTGGAATATATTTGATTGGCGCAGGATCTATCAGGTTTATAGAAGAGTCATTTAGAGGCGAACCCTTAACTAGAGTAATTAAAGGACTTAGAATTTATCAATGGTTTTCCATTTTAATATATGTATGTGGCTTTCTTATTATGAGTGTTAAGTCAGGCTACACGTATAGATGGAGGCTTATTGATATTAAGCTTGGCATCTTTATATTTATACTTTTCTTTGTTATTTGTGCCTTTGCTATGAGTGTGGATTTTCCCTACTCCAAAAAAAGGTTTAGTAAGTTATCGGGTTAAATTACTGCATCTACTAATTTAATAAAAAATTTACAGATAGAGCAAAATATTTTCTTAAATTTGCTTGACAATAGTTATATCATACTGTAAGATTATCTAAAGCATCTGAAGACAGCTAGTTTTCGACAAAGTATTTCTAGAGAGTCCAAGCACGGTGGAATTGGACATTACTGAAGGCTACAATCACTTCTAGGCGCTATCCTGAACTACAGTAAGGATAGGTAGGGTTGTTAGACCTGAAGTGATGACTTTGTCATAATATGGGTGGTACCGCGGAATTATACTTTCGTCCCAAATCGTTAGAGATTTGTGATGGAAGTTTTTTTAATTTTAAAGATGGAGGGTTAACATGGAAAAATTAGTTACTGCAAAATTAAATTACGGCATGGATTCATGTGTAAGAGTTTTAAATTTAATGAGAAGAAAAGGAATCGAAGTTGAAAACATTTCAATGGAAGGTGGCAATCTTTACATTAGAGTAGCAGATGAATTAATGGATATTGTTCAGTTAAACCTTCAAAGTTTGAGCGATGTTTCATTAATTTAGGGAGAAATTATGAACGGATCTGAATTTTTGTTGAAATGCCTTGAAGCAGAGGGCGTAGATACGGTTTTTGGATATCCAGGTGGAGCTGTAATTCCACTATTCGATGCGATATATGATAAAACGACAATAGAATTATATAGACCAGCCCACGAACAGGGTGGGATTCACGCTGCGGACGGTTATGCCAGAGCTACGGGGAAGGTGGGAGTAATGATTTGCACCTCGGGACCTGGAATAACAAATGTAATAACGGGAATCGCAAATGCATATCTAGACAGCATACCCATGGTTATAATCTCGGGACAAGTTGGGAAGGGACTTCTAGGAAAGTCATCCTTCCAAGAAGTGGACACCGTTGGAATTACGATGCCTATAACGAAGCACAATATGCTTGTCAAAGAATCTGGAGAGATTGGTGATGCAATCAGAGATGCATTTTTCATTGCAAAATCTGGACGTCCTGGACCTGTGGTAATAGACATTACAAAGAACTCCTTAATGGAGGAAATGGAGTCTATAGAATATAGCCCAAGGGAGATTCCTCTAGATACGAGGGTTGAAAAGTATAGGAAAAATCTAGAAGGTGCAATTGAGCTGATTAGAAATTCGAAAAAGCCGGTTATATATGCTGGTGGTGGAATTTTAAAATCTGATTCCTCCGAGTTACTAAGGGAACTTGCAGAAAAGTATCAAATACCAGTTGCAAATTCTATTATGGGATTGGGGAGCTTTGATAGAAACTCTCCACTGTCCTTTGGTATCGTAGGTATGCATGGGGATAAGGAAACTAATCTCATGGTTTATGAGTCGGATGTCATTATAGGTTTAGGTGTTAGGTTTTCAGATAGGGCGATAGGACACAGAAAAGGGTTTAGCGAATCTGCTAAAGTGATTCATGTGGATACGGACCCTACCGAATTTAACAAAAATATCGATACGGATTTTCCAATTGCTGGAGATATGAAGGGAATACTAAAGGAAATTATAACTGGGCTGGAGGGATGTAGCTTTAAGCCTAGATATTATATGCATGAAAGAGACGAGTTGGAGAAGGATTTTCTTCCACTGATTACACTTGAAATGCTACAAGAATATTTTCCGAAAGACACTATT
>CAYUJY010000178.1:0-3446 GCA_964445145.1 uncultured Peptoniphilaceae bacterium
CACTAATAAAGGATTTTTTTTATGTTTTTTTCCCGTAGTAGAGCTCGCATTTTTCTAGCTAAGGGGTCCACACTAGTTTTGTGTATATCCGATACTTTAAATTTCGTTGGATCTAGCTTTTTTCCTGCACCCATGGCAGAAATAATATTAACATTATTTTCCTTGCAGTTGGTTATTATGGCTACTTTAGCAGGGATATCATCAATTGCGTCAACTACATAATCATATTCAGATAAATTTAGCGATGCCACGATTTCAGGATCCAATGTACATTTTATAGCTTCGATTTCTATATCAGGGTTTATTGTTAAGGCCCTTTCTTTTGCAACTTCAACCTTGTCTTTTCCTAAGGTTTCTCTAGTCGCAATAATTTGTCTGTTTAAATTTGTTATTTCTACTGTGTCCTTATCCACTATTAAAAATTTTTCAATACCCGATCTTACGAGAGCTTCGAAACAAAATCCACCCACGCCACCTACCCCAATAACCGCTATCTTAGATTTTTTTAGTATTTCAATTGCATCTATTCCAATTAGCGCTTCGGTTCTAGTTAAAAAATTCATTTTTAATTCTCTTCAAATTTCAATACTGACTCAACTTTGTAACCATTAAGCCTATCCCTTCCACCTAAGCCTACTAATTCCACTAAAAATAAAAATCCTGTAACCTCTCCACCCAAATGTTCCACAAGATTTGCTGACGCTTTAGAAGTCCCACCTGTTGCTAATAAATCATCAATTATAAGTACTTTTTCGCCCTTTTCTAAAGCATCGGTGTGTAATTCTAAGCAATCTGAACCATATTCTAGTCCATAGCATTCTTCAATTTTTTCAAAAGGTAGTTTTCCTGGTTTTCTAACAGGAACAAATCCACATCCAAGAACATACGCTAAAACTGAGCCAATTATAAATCCTCTAGCTTCAACTCCCATAATTATATCTGGGTTGAATTCTCTAGCTTTTATCGCCAATTGGTCCATCGCTTCTTTATAAGCATCCTTGTCTCTAAGTAGAGTTGTAATATCTCTAAATATTATACCTTCTTTAGGGTAATCATTTATGCTTCTTATCTTATTTTTTAGTTCCATCATCATACCTCCATGTAAAAATATATCATAATTCTCACAATCTTACTATAGTAATTATTTATTTTAAACTGTGATATAATAACATTGAGGTGAGAGTATGCCAGATTATAAAATTTTTGATTCCGAAAGATTACGCTATCTAAGATTATTGGGAAGAACCTATGCAAATATTGATACGGTGACTTCTAAAATCATCGATTTAAAAGCTGTTTTAAATATGCCCAAGGCAACGGAACATTTCGTCTCTGATATCCATGGAGAATATGATTCTTTTTATCATGTAGTTAATAATGCATCTGGAGTAATAAAAAATTATATTATAGAACTATTTGATAAGGATTTGGACGATTACGAAAAATCTGAACTAGCAACTGTTATTTACTATCCCGATCAAAAGCTAATACATCTTAAGGATGAGGGAGTAATAAATAATGAATGGCTACTTCGAACATTAAACAACTTAATTGAGATGACCAGAAGAGTTGGCTCTAAATACAACAGAGAGAAAATATTAAATGCTTTTCCAAGGGACAAAGCTTATATTCTACAGGAATTGATTTTTGAAAACCCTGAAAATAGACATAAAAAGAACTACTACGAGACCTTAATAAGTGAAATTATTAGACTGGATATGGCAGAAAGCTATATAGTTGAATTGGCAGTTCTAATTAAGCGTTTTGCCGTAGAACATCTTCATGTAATTGGTGACATTTATGATAGGGGCGATAAGGCAGAACATGTTATGGACTTTCTTGTTTCCCATCACGATTCTGATGTACAATGGGGAAATCACGATATTACATGGATGGGAGCATATACTGGTTCCTATGCGCTGATTGCAAATGTCATAAGAATCGCAGCTAGATACAATAATTTATCTACACTAGAGGATGGTTATGGAATTAACCTCGTTCCACTTATAACCTTTGCCCTAGATGTATATGCAGATGACCCATGTTTGAGATTTTTACCAAAGGGCTCCGTTTCTGAAGTAGAAAAGGATATGATTTCTAAAATCCACAAAGCTATTTCAATTATACAATTTAAATCCGAACGACAAATTATTAAAATACATCCAGAGTTTGAAATGGAAGACCGAATTATATTAGATGATTTATCACCTGACTTTAAAGAAGTTACATTATATGAAAAAACATATGAGATGCTGGATTCAAATTTCCCTACTTTCGAGCATGGTTTTGAATTGACTGAAGAAGAAAAATTTGTTATGGAAAAGTTGGCTACTTCATTTAAAAATAGTAAAAAAATGGCAGAGCACATGAAGTTTCTTTCAGATAAGGGATCAATGTATAAAGTTTTTAATGATAATTTACTATTCCATGGATGCATGCCATTAAATGAAGATGGAAGCTTCAGAGAAACTACATTTTTAGGTATGCCACTGAAGGGTAAACAACTATTGAACATTTTGGACGATACTGTAAAAAAAGCATTTTACGTTGAGAGAAGTGATCCCAATAGGGAATATTACAATGATGTAATTTGGTATTTGTGGTGTGGTGAAGATTCTCCCCTATTTGGAAAAACCCGTATGACTACATTTGAAAGATATTTTGTAGAGGATAAGAGCACCCATTACGAACCAAAAAATCCTTATTATAATTATAGGGATGACGAAAAAGTCATGACAATGATTCTTGAGGAGTTCGATATAAAAAATAAAATTGGAAAAGTTATTAATGGCCATGTACCTGTAAAGGTATTAAAGGGTGAAAATCCGATAAAGGCTGGAGGAAAGCTAATTGCCATTGATGGAGGTTTTTCAGAAGCTTACCAGCATGAAACCGGAATAGCTGGATATACTTTGATATCCAATTCCTATGGGCTTTTAATAGCAACCCACGAACCATTTATAGAGTTGGATGAGGCTATCTCTACGAATTACGACATCACAAGCAGTACACAATATGCACTGAAATATGATAATAGGCGTAAAGTTATTTCAACGGATTTGGGTAAAAATATCCAAGAGAGAATAAATGATTTACAGGACTTGCTAACCGCTTATAGATCAGGGCAATTGAAAGAACATGATATTATATAGTAAAGAGTCACGCACGCGTGACTCTTTAGTTTTTGCCAAATATTGAATTTACAAAACTGTCAGAATTAAATTCTTGTAAATCTTCTATTTTTTCTCCTACACCTATATATACAACTGGCAGCTTTAATTCACTTATGAGTGGAAGTACTACTCCACCCTTTGCAGTGCCATCTAATTTAGTTAAGACTATACCAGTTACCTTCACAATTTCTTTAAAAGTTTTTGCCTGCTGGATTGCATTTTGTCCTGTAGTAGCATCTAGTACAATTAAGGATTCTTTATTAGCTTCTGGGT
>CAYUJY010000179.1:0-3430 GCA_964445145.1 uncultured Peptoniphilaceae bacterium
CGCCATGGAGAGAGGTCACGACATGGTTTATGTGTGCTACGACAACGGCGCATACATGAACACGGGTATCCAAAGGTCCTCTGCTACACCGAAATTTGCAGATACCACAACCACTCCTGTAGGTACTGAGTCTATGGGTAAGGACCAGTTTAAAAAAGACTTAACGAAGGTTATGGTCGCTCATAATATTCCTTATGTGGCACAAACTACTCTATATAAAAATTTTAAGGACCTCCACGAAAAGTCCGATAAGGCACTGCACAAAGAAGGACCAGCTTTTATGAACGTGTTGGCACCATGCCCGAGGGGTTGGAGATATTCCTCTGAATTCTTGATGGAAATTTGTAAATTAGCTGTAGAAACTTGCTACTGGCCGCTATTCGAAGTAGAAGACGGCGTTTGGAGACTTTCTTACAAGCCTAAGAACAAGCTTCCAATAGAGGAATTCCTAAGACCACAAGGCAGATTTAGACATCTATTCAGACCTGAACAAAAGGAAATAATAGCACAAATTCAAGCTCAAGTAGATGCTGAATGGGAAGAGCTTTTAAGACTTTGTAACGAAATTGATTAATCCGGAGGAAATAATATGACAAAATATGTATGTAAGCCATGCGGATATGTATACGACCCTGAAGTTGGAGACAAAATGGCAAAAATAACGCCTGGAACTACATTTGAAGAGCTACCAGACAATTGGGTATGCCCTATGTGTGGCGCTAAGAAAAATCACTTTATGGAAGAAGATTTATGCTATGCTCAAAGAGTAGAAGTTGAGCAATGTGACATAGAAGAATAAATCAAATAATTATCCCCAAGATAATATTATTAAAAAAGTTCAGAGAAAATTTTCTCTGAACATTTTTAATTTTTTACTTTCCCACTATTTTCTCATAATGCTTCTTTGCATGCTTTAAAAACGTCTCCAGAACCTTAATTCTAGCGTACTTCTTGTCATTTCCCTCGACTATAATCCAAGGGGCATAGCTCACATCAGTTCGGTCTAGCATCTCATTCATCGCTTCAATATAGGTATCCCACTTTTCCCTGTTACGCCAATCTTCTGCAGTTATCTTATGTTGTTTGTCATTATCATCTTCCCTAGCTTCAAATCTTTTTAACTGTTCGTCCTTATCGATTACGACAAAATACTTTAGGATTAAACCACCAAAATCGTAGATTTCCTTTTCCATTAATAGCATTTCATCGTAGGCTCTCTCCCACTCCCTATCCGTGGCAAAACCCTCAACTCGCTCAACCATAACTCGTCCGTACCAGCTTCTAGAGAATATTCCCATGGTACCACGCCTAGGAAACCTTTTATAAAAACGCCATAAATAATTATATGAAATTTCCGTTTGGTCTGGGGCAGATATGGCATGAACCTTTGCAGACCTAGGATCTACATATCTAGTCAACCTATATATTGCGCCGTCCTTCCCAGCAGCGTCCACACCTTCGAAAACTAAAACCGTTGGAATACCTTGGGAGTGATATTTTAGCATTAAATCACTCACTTCTATCTGTAGTGTCTTTAGCTTTGAATCATATTCTTCATCGGATATACTCTTGTCCATATCGAGTTCACTAAGGGGTTTATTTTTAGGTTTATAACTCCTTTGTAATCTAACGCCAGTTTCTTGGGCAGTTACAACTCTTTCTATTCCAGCTTCCATATTCTCTATGGAAATTCCCAGAGCTTCCTTCGATGCAGCCTTCATGTCTTCGCTTTTTATAATATGCCAAGGAGTTTTTTCAAAGTCTGTTAGCTCCAACACCTTACTAATATGGTGTAAATATTCTTCATAATGGGCATTTTGGTGAATATCATGATTATCTATATAAAATGACTTGCTATCTGATTTTTGATATTCCTCAATCCTGTCCTTTTGAGATTCCTTGCCTATGTGTAAAAATAGTTTTACTATAACCGTGTAATCTGCATACAATATTTTTTCTATACTTTTAATTGATTCTATTCTGCTTTTTAAGGTTTTTTCATCCAAATTTAAATCAGACATGAGCTCGTAGTAAAAACTTCTATCAAAGACCATCAAATGACCTTTTCTTGGAATTTGAATCCAAAATCTGTGAAGAAATGGAAAATCCTCCTCTTCCTCAGTGGCATGATCAAATACCTGTACGTCAAAATATTTTGCATTTAATTCACGCACTAGGTCCTTAATGACATACCCTTTACCCGCCGATTCCCAGCCATCCACTATTATAAGCACCGGAATGTTCATGGATGCAGCAATTCGTTGCAATCTTGCCAGGCGTTCCCCTAGTTCTCCTACACTGAAGGAACCATATTTAGTTTTATTGTTTTCTTTTTCAAAGTTTTTTAGCATACAATCATCTCCTACATTATATATATCTATATTATCTCACATCTCTGTGCTTGACTATTAATTTCTATGAAATATAATTATTTTAGAGGTAAAATGTGAAAAAACATATAAACAAAATAATTTTATTAGCATCGGTGATGTTGATTTTAAACGGCATATCTAGAGGTGAAGTAGGTATTGTGTTGTCTAAAGCCATTAGAATATGCTTGGAGTGTATAGGAATTGGTTAAGAAAAAGAGCAGACGTCATCTTATACAATCCTTGGGAGCTATTGCTTTTAATTCCAATCTGTCTGGCTTTATTGAAGGGAAAATTTATACAGGTAGCGCTAAATCCGTCTGTGTACCCGTATTAAATTGTTATTCCTGCCCTGGAGCGACAATGTCTTGCCCCATAGGCTCCATGCAGGCTGTGGCAGGAAGTCCGGGTTTTAGCTTGTCCCACTACGTCTTGGGACTAATTACACTATTTGGAATATTAGGCGGTAGGTTCTTTTGTGGATTCTTATGTCCCTTTGGATTCTTTCAAGATCTACTTTACAAAATAAAGGCAAAAAAAATAAAGCACCCTAAAATTTCAAAGTATCTCCAGTATTCTAAGTACATATTTTTAGCGCTTTTTGTATTTATTATGCCTGCATTTTTGGTAAATGAATTTGGAATTGGAGACCCATTTTTCTGTAAATATATCTGTCCTTCGGGGACGCTATTTGCAGGACTGCCACTAATGGCAACAAATCCTCCACTGTTAGATTTAATCGGAGGCTTGTTCTTTTGGAAGCTAGGTTTAGCGCTAGCAATTGTCCTATTAGCTGTGGTATTATATCGACCATTTTGTAGATATATTTGTCCACTTGGTGCATTTTATGCAATTTTCAATGGAGTAAGCTTTTATAGATTCAATATAAACTCCAACTGTATAAACTGTAGAGCCTGCGAGAGGGCATGTGGCTTCGATATACCAACCTATATAGAGCCAAATAGCCCAGAATGCATAAGATGTGATGAATGTATAAGAATTTGTCCAACAGATGCAATTGAAAAACAGTTTTTTGGTAAAAAGTTAAATTAAAAACATTG
>CAYUJY010000180.1:0-3385 GCA_964445145.1 uncultured Peptoniphilaceae bacterium
ACGTAATTGGAGGTAAGCATGGATAAGATTAACGCATTTTTTTATTTAAATATATAGAAAAATATATTCTCAATAGGCTTTGGAACAGTTTTTTGGTTTATTGGTATATCAGGGATGTTTCAATCGATTGTGTATCTTTATTTAATGCTTGCTGCGTTAAGTATATTAATAGTGGACAAACCTAAAAATTATAATGATATGCGTTTATACTTTTGTGTATTACCTATCTCACCAAAAGATTTGGTTTTACTGAGATATTTATTCAAATTGGCAGTCAGCGTTATCGTGACTTTGATGCTATACGTAATGGTTTTGGCAGGCAAACAAGTAAATGCCATTTTTCCTATAAACATGAAGGATGTATATCTAAGTATATGTATCTTGTTGATGGTTACTTCTGTAGTAACACCATTTAATTATCTCAAAAAGGAAAATCATGGGCTAATCGCAGGGTTACTGATGGTCGTTTTTGCATTTACAATAATTGCTGATCGTGGTAGTTATTTTAATGATTGGGGATTACTTATGTTTATTGTCATAGGTGTAGTAATGGTACCAATATCATCGTTATATCTATAAAACTCTATAAAGAAAATGATGTTTAAATATGTTTTGAAATATTATTTATTACGTAACTTTTTAAAAAATTCACTTAATATATTCCTACTTTCTTCTTCTAATATACCAAATTCCACTTCTATTTTATGATTGAAGGATTCCACATTTAATAAATCTATTGCAGTGCCACACGCGCCCATTCTTAAGTCCCTTGTTCCTACATATACTCTACGAATGCGCGCATTAAGCATAGCTCCAGCACACATGGAGCAGGGTTCTAAGGTTACATAGAGGTCACATTCATTTAGTCGCCAATCTCCGATTATTTTCGCAGCTTCCCTTAGGGCTATAATTTCCGCGTGATATGTAGAGTCTTTGTAAAATTCTTTTTGATTATGTCCTCGACCTATAATCTCTCCATTAAAAACAACTACCGCTCCTATTGGAATTTCATTTTCATCATATGCAATTTTTGCTTCCTTTAATGCCTCAGCCATATAAAATTCTTTCATATTTTTCCTAAAAGTCCTTGAATTTATTAGTATATTATGATAATATCATACAAGACGCACATGGGGAAAGAGCAAGGCTCTTTTTTTATTGACTTTAAAGTCCTATTGTGCTACTTTATATTGTAGACTTAAAAAGAAAATGTGCAACGAAATATATTACTGCGCAATTGATGAAATCTATATAGGAGGTGCCAAATGGCTGATAAAATAACTCTTGCTTGTCAAGATTGCAAGAACAGAAACTACGTTACTTTTAAGAACAAAAAGAACACGACAGAAAGAATCGAGCTTAAGAAATATTGCAGATTCTGTAAAACGCATACTGCACATAAAGAAACAAAATAATATAGGAAGGAATTGATAAATTGGCAACTCCAACACAAACCACAGAAAAAAAAGGTGGATTATCAAGATATTTAAAGGGTGTCAGATCAGAAATTAAAAAGGTTATCTGGCCAACTAAGAAAGAACTGATCAACTATTCCATGCTTGTATTATTTATGAGTGCAATTAGTGCAATCATTATAGCTCTATTCGATCTAGTAATACATCAATTGTTTGCGCTATTCATCGGATAAGAGGGATAGATGTGATTGAAGTAACTAACGAAAGAAGCGATAGATACCCTGATGCGAGATGGTATGTAGTACATACTTACTCGGGACATGAAAATAAAGTTAAGACGACCATGGAACAAATGGTCAAAAACAGAGGTATGGAAGATATAATATTTGAAATCTCCGTCCCGATGGAAAAGTACACGGAAACAAAAGAAGGCGTGGACAAGATAAAGGAAAGAAAAGTTTTCCCTAGCTACGTCCTTGTTCATATGATAATGACGGATGAATCCTGGTACCTGGTGAGAAATACCAGAGGGGTAACGGGTTTCGTAGGTCCAGGCTCAAAGCCTGTACCACTGACAAAAGCTGAGGAAATGGCACTTGGTGTTACAGAGCCAAAGGCAGCTGAATATCATTATAACGTAGATGATTCCGTAAAGGTTATAACTGGACCATTCAAGGACTTCCTTGGAAAAATCGAAAGTATCGATAATGAAAAGGAAAAGCTTAGAGTGTTCATTTCAATGTTTGGTAGAGATACGAAACTGGAACTAGACTATAACCAAGTAGAAAAATTATGATAATACTGCGTTAATACGCTTTATTATAGATCGCAAGATCTAAGTGGGAGGGAATTTCCCGCTAGATACCACATAAGGAGGAAAAAATGGCAAAAAAAGTCATAGCTTTAGTAAAGCTACAAATTCCTGCAGGTAAGGCTACACCAGCTCCACCGGTAGGTACTGCATTAGGACCACATGGGGTTAACATAATGCAATTTACGAAAGAGTTTAATGCTAGAACAGCAGACCAAGCTGGTATGATTATTCCAGTGGTTTTAACTGTTTATTCAGACAGATCCTTTACTTTTATAACAAAGGTGCCACCAATGGCAATCCTTATTAAAAAAGCAATCGGAAAAGAATCAGGTTCAGCTGTACCTAACAAGACGAAAATTGCAAAGTTGACAAAAGAACAAGTTCAACAAATTGCTGAAACGAAAATGCCTGACCTAAATGCAGCGACATTGGAAACTGCAATGGCTATGGTTAAGGGAACTGCTAGATCCATGGGAGTTACTGTAGAAGAGTAGTGGGAGAAATTTAAATTTCGTTAAAACCACAGGGAGGTTAATAGATGCCTAAAAGAGGTAAAAATTATTTAGAGAGCATGAAGTTGTTCGATAGAGCGACTTACTATGATGCTGACGAAGCTATTGAATTAGTCCAAAAGACTTCAAAAGCAAAATTTGATGAAACTGTAGAGTTAGCTGTGAGACTAGGTGTAGACCCTAGACATGCAGACCAACAAGTTAGAGGAACCGTTGTACTACCACACGGAACTGGTAAGACCAAAAAAGTTTTAGTTATCGCAAAGGGCGACAAGCTTAAAGAAGCTGAAGAAGCTGGTGCAGATTTCTTCGGTGGCGATGATATGATTAACAAAATCCAAACAGAAAACTGGTTAGATTTTGACGTAATGGTAGCAACTCCTGATATGATGGGTGTTGTAGGTAAGATAGGTAGACTACTTGGACCTAAGGGTCTAATGCCAAACCCTAAGAGTGGAACTGTAACATTTGATGTTGCTAATGCAGTTTCAGAGATTAAAGCTGGTAAGGTAGAGTATAGAGTTGACAAAGCTGCTATTATTAACGTTCCGATAGGAAAAGTTTCCTTCGGTACTGAAAAGTTAACAGAAAACTTTGATGTTGTAGTACAAGCTATTATAAAAGCTAAACCAGCAGCAGCAAAG
>CAYUJY010000181.1:0-1381 GCA_964445145.1 uncultured Peptoniphilaceae bacterium
TAAGAAGTGTTACACTTTCTACAACTATGGGACCTGGAGTTAAACTTAATTCTGGAAAATTAGTTGAATAATATTTGACTTTTACGTTTGTAAGTAGTAGTATATATAAATAGAGAAACCGTAGACAGTAGGTGGCGTGCCATAAATCCTACCGAGGCGATTAGTGATTGACAATGTTAGTCCCATCGTATGTTTGCGGTGGGACTATTTTTTTATGGAGGTGAAAGAGTGAAAGAAGCTATTTTAAAGCAAAAACAAGATATCGTTCAAGAAATTGAAGACAAGATAAAGAATTCTCATTCACTGGTTTTAGTTGACTATAGAGGCCTAACGGTTGAAGAGGTTACAAACCTAAGAAACGAGTATAGAAAGAATAATGTTGATTACAAGGTATATAAAAATACTTTGATGAAATTTGCATTTGACAATCTTGGATATACAGATTTTGCAGAAGTATTAAAAGGACCAAGCGCGGTGGCATTTTCATTGGAAGATGTAACATCATCAGCGAAGGTTACTAATGATTTTGCAAAGACTAACGATAAGCTTAAAATTAAAGCTGGAATCGTAGATGGAAAAGTTCTTGATGTAGCAGGAGTTATTAGTTTAGCTAGCATACCATCAAGAGAAGTACTTCTTACTAAATTACTTGGAAGCATTAAGTCTCCAGTGGCAAACTTCGTATACTTGGCAGATGCACTTGCTAAGAAGAAGGCTGAAGGAGAAGAAGTGACTCCTGCAGAGGAAGTTAAAGCTGAAGAAGCTGCTGCTCCAGTTGTAGAAGAAGCAGATGTTAATCCTGTAGAGGAACCTACTGAAGAACCAAAGGTAGATAACCCTGTAGAAGAAGAACCAAAAGTGGAAGAACCACCAGTTGAAGAATCAACTGAAGAATAATAATAACGGAGGAATACAATGACTATTGAACAAATATTAGAAGCGATAGAAGGTCTTACGATCCTTGAGCTAAATGAATTAGTAAAAGCAGCTGAAGAAAAATTCGGCGTATCAGCAGCAGCTCCTGTAGTAATGGCGGGTGGCGCAGCAGCTGGTGGAGATGCAGCTCCTGCAGCTGAAGAACAATCAGAATTTGAAATTGTTCTACAAAGCGTTGGAAATGAAAAAGTTAAGGTTATTAAAGTTGTTAAAGACATTACTGGCCTTGGACTTAAAGATGCAAAGGCACTTGTTGACGAAGCACCTAAGACAATTAAAGAAAATGTATCTAAAGAAGATGCTGAAAAGATCAAAGCTCAACTTGAAGAAGTTGGAGCAAGTGTTGAACTTAAGTAAAAACACTAATGAAAGGTCCTGCAATTTATTTTGCAAGACCTTTTTTTATTTACATTTCTGCCCTTATTTGGTACTCTCCTTAAAACCA
>CAYUJY010000181.1:1391-2983 GCA_964445145.1 uncultured Peptoniphilaceae bacterium
CAACAATAAAATTTCATTAGGGGTGAGAAATGAGAAAGTTTACGAATGAATTAAAGAGGGTTGTAATTAAGGTAGGTTCTTCATCCATAACTCACAAGAGTGGAGAGATTAATCTTGTGAAAATTGCGGAACTTGCATGGGAGCTATCGAATCTTAGGAATAATGATATCGAAGTTGTGCTAGTATCTTCTGGAGCAATAGCTGCTGGGGCAAAGAGGTTAAATCTGCCCGATAGACCAAGGGATACCATAGGAAAGCAAGCAGCAGCTTCAGTAGGACAGGTTGCATTGATGCAAACTTATTCCAGGGCATTTAGTGAGTATAACTATATGGTAGGTCAAATCCTGGTTACAAAACAAGTTGAAACAGACCCAACCATGAATGAAAATGCTAGAAATACTTTCCACAGATTGCTGAGTATGAACACAATTCCAATTGTAAATGAGAATGATACAGTTTCCACCTTTGAAATAGAATTTGGAGATAACGACACATTATCTGCGGTGGTAGCGAGACTTATTGAAGCGGATTTGTTAATAATGCTTTCGGATATTGATGGACTTTACGACAAAAATCCAGCTAAGCATAAGGATGCAAAGCTAATTAGAGAAGTTACTGCAATAACAGAAGATATTAAGGGATCAGCAGAGGGTGCAGGAAGCTCTGTTGGAACTGGTGGAATGACTACGAAGATAAATGCTGCATCCATATGTATGGACAGGGGAATTGATGTGGTCATAGCCAATAGCGAAAATCTTAAGGTAATTAGAGACATCGTAGACGGTGAAGAAATAGGTACAATATTTAGGGGGAATAAAAATGTTGCAAGAAATAGGGAAAAAAGCAAAGGCTGCTTCTATTGAGTTAGCAAAGCTGAGCAGCAAGGATAAAAATAATATCCTAGAAAAAATTGGTGTTGTAATAGATAGAAATCGTAAAAATATTATTGAAGAAAACCAGAAAGACATCATTGCGGGAAAAGAAAACAATTTAAGCGCTGCACTTTTAGACCGACTTCTACTTACTGAAGATCGAATAGATGGAATGCTAGAATCCATAAAGCAAACCATAGATCTAAAGGACCCTGTGGGCGAAATATTTAATATGGACACCATGCCAAATGGCCTAATAATTGGTAAAAAAAGCGTTCCGTTTGGAGTAATTGGAATAATTTATGAATCCAGACCAAATGTAACCTTGGATTGTAGTTTATTATGTCTGAAATCATCCAATGCTTTGATATTAAAGGGTGGTAAGGAAGCTATAAATTCAAATATTGCCATAGAAGAATCCATAAGAGAAGCGATTGAAGAAGCAGGCTTCAACCCTGATTTTGTGCAACTTATTAAAGATAACGACAGGGAAGTTACTACACAATTTATGAAATTAAATAAATATGTGGATGTATTAATTCCAAGGGGTAGTGGTAGATTAATAAATTCCGTAGTGGAAAATGCTACAGTCCCAGTAATAAAAACTGGCGAAGGAAACTGTCACGTATTTGTTGATGAAACTGCTGATATTGAAATGGCTCTTAGGATTGTAGAAAATTCAAAAACCCAAAGAACTGGCGTGTGTAATGCAATGGAATC
>CAYUJY010000181.1:2993-3327 GCA_964445145.1 uncultured Peptoniphilaceae bacterium
CTGGTTCATAAGAATGTTGGTGAAGAATTCTACGCGGGGCTAAGAAAAGTTATTAAAGACCACGATGTAAAGGTTCATGCTTGTAGAGAATCTTTAGAATACATCCCAGAACTTATGGAAGCTACGGAAGAAGACTTCGGCTTGGAATATTTAGATATGGAATTTTCCATGAAGGTAGTGGAAGATATAGACGAAGCGATAAATCATATACAACGATATAGCACAGGACACTCTGAGGCAATTGTTACAAAGGATTATTTCAACAGCCAAAGGTTTTTAAATGAAGTCGATGCTGCGTGTGTTTATGTCAATGCCTCTACTAGGTTCACAGACG
>CAYUJY010000182.1:0-3120 GCA_964445145.1 uncultured Peptoniphilaceae bacterium
CCCAGAGGCTTGATAGGCCTAGAACATCAATTACGATTAAATTTATTAATACGCAAATTTATTCACCTTCGGTGAATGGATGCTATCGCATCCTTGGGTGTCCGGTAGGGCCACCCGCTACATTTATGGATGCTTCGCATCCGTAATTTATAACCCTAAACGAATCAAATGTAACGTTTATGCGAGTTCTAATTATATCACAACTTATCAAAATATCTATATTGTAGTATAATAAAATTGGTGATATAAATGAAAAATCGAAGAACTATTCTACGAATAATAATTGCAGCAATTTTATTATATATAATCGCATCAAATATATTTTTAATAAAACCCTTCAAGGATTTAAAGCCAGAGGATTTTAGTGAAGTGGGTATGAGCGAAATGGTCGTCTCCTACGTGAATTTCCACAGTGATGAGTCAATCATAAAGGAAACATTAAATGCCCTAAAGAAAATTCGATTGACCAAAGCGGTTCCTGAGCCCATAATTACAAATACCGTAAATTTTATACTTCTAAAGGATCACCAAGGTAACCAGATAAATGTGATGGAAGCTAGACCTTATCTATTTATAAATGGTGTCTGGTATCAAGGTGACAATGGTTCCTTCAATTCTGTTTATAGGGTTTACGAAAAATACATGCATGTAAAATAAAAGTTTGAGCGAATGCCTAAGGCTTCGCTCAATTTAAATCTGGATTATTAAAATCATTAATTAAATCATCATCCCAGAAGGAATATTTTATCGGAGTTACCGTTATATACCCCTCATCTAAATACATTCTGTCAGAGTCTGGTACAATCTCCTTTGGAGTTCGATTCTTTAATAATATTTCCGTGGTGTCCTCATCTATCTTTGTGATTTCAAAGGTGTCTAAAACTATTCCACCCAATTTACAAACCTTTGTACCTTTAAATTCTTCTTCAGGAAGATTTGGCACGTTAATATTTAATACCATTTTTGAATCGTTCATAACGAAAGTGCTATATCTTTCAAAAATACTTACAGCCACCTTGGCAGCAATCTTGTAGTTTTCTCCATGCTCTGCATATTCTGCTGAAACGGCAACGGCTGGTATGTCATAAATATTAGCTTCGGCACAAGCCCCAACCGTTCCTGAATATTGTATATCCATTCCCGCATTGTAGCCCTTATTAATTCCCGAAAACACCAAATCAATATCCTTGTGCAATACCTCTACAGCCATTCTCACACAGTCAGCAGGAGTTCCCGTAAGGGAGTAAGCGTCATTTTTTAGTCCTTCTATACTCGTTTTCACAAGCTTCATCGGTCTCCTCAAGGTTATAGCATGGGACTTTGCACTCATCTCTACGACGGGAGCCACAACATAAACATCGTGTTCCTTTTGCAATTCAAGTACCAGTGCCCTCATCCAATCGGATTTGATTCCATCATCATTTGTTACTAAAATCTTCATTTAACCTCCTATAAAGTAAATACATCGCTAGGTTCAAATCTAGGCGATACTTTAAGTATCACGTCTTCGTCCAAAGCGTATCTTAATTCATCAAATTTATTCTTTACAGCATCAAAGGCCAAGGTGGGAGTATTGTTGTCTTGGGATAGGTGGGATAGCATAACTATCTCCCTATTTCCAACCGCCAGTTCTCCCATTACCTCTGCGCAATTTTCATTGGAGAGATGACCTCTGGTGCTTAATATTCTCTGTTTTAATACCCATGGGTAATAACCATTTTTTAGCATATCCACGTCGTAGTTGGACTCAATATAGTAAAGTTGTGAGTCCTTCATGAGGTTTTTCATGTCGGTGCTTATCCAACCAGTATCCGTTATTATGCTGAGTTTTGTCTTTTCTGTTTGAATCACGTAGCCGTTTGCAAAAACGGAATCGTGAAACAGTGGTACTGGAGTTATCCAAAAATCTTTAAATAGAAAACTCTTTTCCACATCAAAAATCTTCATATGTTCAGGCTTTATTTTTTTTACAACCGGCAGTAGCGCCTCCCAAGTTTGGTCATTAGCAAATATGGGGATGTCATATTTTCGTGAGATTATCCCTGCACCAGATGCATGATCGCAATGCTCGTGGGTTATAAATATGGCATCTAGCTCCTTTGGATTTACTCCTATGCCCTTTAGAAGGCTGTCTAGATTTTTCCCTGTGAGCCCCGCATCTATTAATATTTTTGTATTTTCAGTCTCAATATACTGACTGTTTCCACTGCTACCACTGGATAGTGAGCAAAATCTAACTTGCATCACTCCTCCTATTTTCTCTATAACTATGCAATATTAATTATCTAAGTGTATCTCGTTTTTCTTATCTTTAAAAACTGATTTCTGTCTCCAGCCACCGGACTTGTATCTTGAGAATACTATTATGAAAGCAACAATCCAGCCTATTGCAGAGCCAAGCCATATTCCCCTAACTCCAATAATACTATTTAGCCAATATGAGGCAGTAATTCTCACACTTATGGAAACTATGCTACTTATTAGCGTCCATGAGTTGTCTCCCGCACCCCTTAATAATCCAGAGGTGTTGTTCATCATACCTAAAATTATATAAAAGAAGGACATATCCTTAAGAAGCTGAGTACCAACTCCTATGGATTCTGGGTTGTTGGTATTTAAAAACATCGATACCAAATCCGTTCCAAAAAGCCATATAATTGGCAATACCGTAAGGGTTATCGCCGCTAAAATTTTGTACGCTGACCTGAGTCCCGCCTTGGCACGTTCATACTCCCCTGCGCCTACATTTTGTCCGATATAATTGGACAGTGCCATCCCGACGTTCATATAGGGCATGACGATAAATGCATCTATTCTAAGGGCGGCACTATAGCCTGCCATGGTGAATACCCCGTAGCTATTTACCAAGCTTTGAATCGCCATAATACCAATGGAGATGATACTTTGTTGGAAAGCGGTAGGCAACCCAAAACGTACTATCAAATTAAATTTATGCTTATCAAATACGTAATCAGATTTTTTCAAATCCACCAGTGGAATTTTCTTCTTTACGTATAGCATTGTAAATAAGCTAGACACCCCTTGTGATATGATCGTTGCAATAGCTGCACCTCGGACCCCCATCTTAAATACAATTACGAATAATAAGTCCAGCACCAC
>CAYUJY010000183.1:0-3045 GCA_964445145.1 uncultured Peptoniphilaceae bacterium
ATATAGTTGGCAGAGGTGGTATTGCAGGGCTAGGATTTGTCCAAGAAAAAGCAAAAACTGCAATTTCCCTAGGTGGATACAAAACGGAAATAGGGTTAGACTTCATCTATGAAATGGATGTGGAATTTATAAAAAACAATTTAAGTCCAGGAGGTTGTGCTGATTTATGTGCTGCAATTTCCTTTTTATTATTTGTGTGTTCTTTGTGAAATACTTGTAAATCTAGCTATAAAGTGCTAATATAGATTAGATAAATTTTGAAAGGGATGAAAGCTTGAAGAGAAAATTTTTTACATCTTTTTTAGTGTCACTGATAATATTCAGCAGCTTTTATGGCTGGGTTTGGATGAAAATCAGTGGAAATAGGAGTGAAGTACAAGCAATCGAAGCAAATTTTAATATTTCTTCGGTAGAAAATATAGAAGAAGGAAATGTCATCAAACAAGTAAACCTAGATGAGGTATTATTCTTGTTGGTGGGAGTAGACACAAAAGATGTTAGCGAAATTCAAGTTGGGAAGGACGAGGCAACGGGAATTCGTTCAGACACGATGATGCTTTGTAAGGTAAACTTCAAAGATGGCTCAATAAAAATAATGTCACTTCCAAGGGATTCCCGACTAAAGGTTAAAGGCTCATTGGATAAGTTAAATCACGCCCATTCATATGGAGGCATGAAACTCCTAATGAAAACAGTCAGGGATTTTACAAATCTAGACGTGGACTATTATGTTAGGGTTGATTACGGTGCTGTTAAGGCGTTGGTAAATGCAATAGGTGGAGTTGATGTTGAGATAACACAAAAGATGAAGTATCACGATACTACAAAGGGCATGGAACTTCATATAGACTTTGAACCTGGAATGCAGAGACTAGATGGCGACGATGCCATAAGATTTTTAAGATTTAGAAGCTATAAACGAGGTGACGAAGATAGAGTTGTTGCACAGCAATATTTCTTGACTCAAATGATTAAACAAGTCTTGGAACCTAAGAATATCCTTAGTTTACCAAAGATGTTTGACGCTTACTTAAAATATATTGATACAAATATGGATCCGAAAATTATATACCAAGGAATTTCTCTAGCGGGGAAACTAGATAGAGAAAACATCGAGACCATGACCATACCAGGATATGGAGCTACTCGTAAGGAAGATGGTATAAGTTATTATTTCGTGGATGCAAAAGGTACCAAAGCAATGATCGAGGAGCATTTTAGCGAATATTTAATGAAGAAATAGGAGAAGACATGAGAAAATATAGAAAACAAGAGCATTTGGAAAATTTTTTGAAGGCTTCATTCCAATCTTCTACATTGTTTGAAGATGTGTTTTTGTATCATGATGCCATTTCCAATTTAAGTTTTAAGGAAATAGATACTTCGACAATATTTTTGGGGAAGGAAATTTCATTCCCATTTATGATAAACGCAATTACAGGCGGAAACGAATATGCCAATGGGATAAATAAAGATTTGGCGAATTTAGCAAAGGAACTGAACATACCAATAGCTGTAGGTTCACAAAAAATTGCACTTGACGACCCGGATGTTGAAGACTCCTTTAAGGTTGTGAGGGAATATTGTAAAGATGGAATTGTAATTGCAAACCTAAGTGCCTTATCAAGTGCGGACGAAGCACAGGCAGCAATTGACATGATAGGCGCAAACGCAATACAACTTCACTTAAATGTTGCTCAAGAATTGGTAATGCAAGAGGGCGATAGGGATTTTACAACATTACACGAGTCAATAAAAGCGATTATTAATACAGTTTCAGTTCCAGTAATTTTAAAGGAAACAGGAACAGGACTCAGTGGGGCAGCAGCGAAGGGTCTGTATGACCTAGGGGTTAAGTACGTAGATATTTCTGGTAGCGGTGGAACAAACTTTATTGAAATAGAAGATTTGAGAAATCCACATTTGGAAATTAACGAACTATATGGTTGGGGAATACCGACAGCACTGAGTTTATACGAAGTTGTAAATCTAGGGATGGGTGATTTAAATATCGTATCCAGTGGTGGTATAAAAAATGCGTTAGATGTTGCAAAATCCATGGTTATGGGTGCTCATATGACAGCGGGTTCTGGAGAATTGATAAATTACCTTATTAGAGGTGGATATGATATATCTCTAGACTACCTTGAGAGTATGAAAAATAAGTTTGCTATGGTTATGATGCTACAAGGCGCCAGCAACTTATCAGAATTAAAGAATGTTAGATATAAAATAACAGGTAGACTAAAAGAATTGATAGATAATTAGGATTGCATTTTGCAGTCCTTTTTTTATAAGTATGATTTTATTGGGTATAAATTACTTGAGGTGAGACTATTAATGAGAAAAAAATTTAACTTAGTATTGATTTTGGCTTTGGTGTTAACCATATTAATTCCCATAAGTGCAACTGCGAACGTTGGCGATATTTACGATATTTCTGTAGATGTCGTTATTAACGACGACGGTTCCGCTAATATTACTGAGGTTTGGGACGCTCAAATGAATACGAATACAGAAATATATAAACCCATGACCAATATGGGAGAGATGGAAATTTTGAATCTGCAGGTAACTGACAGCACAGGAACTACATACGAAACTTTACCCAAATGGAATGTAAATGGTTCAATTGAAGAAAAGAAAAATAAAGCTGGTTTAAACTACACTGATAATGGTGTGGAAATTTGTTGGGGTATCGGCGACTACGACAGAAAAACCTATTATGTCAGCTATACCATGACAAATTTGGTACAAGGCTACACCGATTATGATGGATTTAATTCTAGATTCGTAAATTCCGATATGAACCCATTACCAAAAAGTACATTGGTGAATATTTCATTGGCAAACAAATCCTTGAGCCAAGATGAAGTAGGGATGTGGGCATTTGGATATGATGGTGATATTCATTTAGTAGAAGGAAGTGTCCTTGCAAAGACTATAAATGGCTTGAGATCTTCTCGAGAGCACATGACTATTATGCTCAGGTTTAATAAAGGGCTAGTAAATCCAGTTGTAAACCATGGGGAAAATTTCTCCGCC
>CAYUJY010000184.1:0-2905 GCA_964445145.1 uncultured Peptoniphilaceae bacterium
TTTTATTTAGCCCTTCAATATCCATGCTACCCGATTCAGTGTTTACAAGATACTCCAATTCATCCAAAAATACATCCAATTTAAATTCCATATTATCCTCCTATGATTAGTATAATGAAACGTCTACAGTAGCCTTCTGTAGTTAGCTTACCATAGTTTGTTCATGTTTTGAAGAATAGAATTATTTTAAAGAAACAATGATACCTACTTATATACAAAATAGGTATCATTGTTTCTTGGAGAAAAAAATGAAGAATTAGTAAATGGCACTAATTTGTTCAATATTAATATGTCTTCCACTATAATTTCCTTCATGATTATCTTTAAATTTTTTTGCAATATTCAAAACTTTCTCAAAATTTATCCCAGTGTCGTATCCCATAGATTCTAGCATGAACACTAAATCTTCTGTTGCAGTATTACCCGAAGCACCAGGTGCGAAAGGGCATCCACCTAAACCACCAAATGTTGATTGTATGCCACTGACACCTTCCTCTATGGCAACTAAACTATTTACTAAACCCATTCCTCTAGTATCATGAATGTGGGCTAAATAATTATTGTCTGGAAATTCATCGATTAATCTCTTAAACACTTCTCGCACTTTTTTAGGATTTGTATATCCTATCGTATCACATATATTAAATTCCCTAATTCCTATTTCGTAATATCTATTTACGAAATCTACTAAGTCATCAATAGACATGTCTCCTTCAAAAGGACAAGCAAATGCTGTAGCCACGTCTAAACAAATCTCTAAATCGGGGTAAGTTTCAATAATCTCACGAATTATTTCAAAGGATTCATCTTTGGTTTTATTAATGTTCGCTTTATTATGGCTCTCGCTTAAGGATGTAACAACCGCGATTTTTTTCATACCAACATCATGTGCAGTCTGTGCACCTCTTAAATTTGGAACGAGAGCGAATAAGTCTAACTCTGGATAATTGTCTAGTACGTATGCAGCTACTTCTACAGCATCCTTCATCTGTGGTATAGCCTTTGGACTAACGAAAGATGTAATTTGCATATGAGTTACACCTGCATCTATTAAATCATCTATTAGTTTGATTTTCTCTTCAAATGGTATATATTCTTTTAAGTTTTGTAAACCATCCCTTGGACCAACCTCATATATATCAACTTTTTTCATATCCTATCCTTTCTATATTGTTTTAAAAATAGCTCTTAGAGAATTTCCCTAAGAACTATTTTATTATTTACTATTATTTCAATACAGGCATTGTTGAATTTGCATAAGGCATGACTATTACGGTTGAGTTCTCGCCTAATTCTTCTAACGACTCGTTTAATGCTTCTTGTGCTGAAATAGCATATTTAAAAAAGTAACTTTCTGTCTCTTCTTTTGAAAATTCTGACATTAAGTAGGTTGGAGCTTTCTGTAAAACTAAAGATATTGCAACAGCTTTATGTCCACCTAAATAAAACTTTTTCTTGATTCGCTCAATGTTGTCATTAATAGTAGTAGCCTCTTCCATCCATTGCTTAAAAGTCTTTTGCCCAAGTCCTTCTCTACACTCTGCTAAAAGAATTATCCTTCCACCCTCTTTTACAGCATAACTAGCATTCTCTAAGCCTTTTTGTCCTTGATATAAATTAATATCCTTAGGGAATCCTCCACAGGAAGCAACTACAATATCTGCTAATTCATCAATTTTCACTTTATTCAAGGAGTCAACAATTTTTACTCCCTCCCGATGCGCTAATACAGGATCTCCCGACACAGTCGATATTATTTCTTTATTTCCATCTAATACCACATTTACTATAAAATCAATTCTCTTGAATTTATATACTTCTTCTAAGTCTTCCCTCAATGGATTCCCATCTAATTTTCCAGTTTTGGAATCTTCATGAAGCATCATCTTATGATTTTCTTGGATAGTTAGTTCACTACAAACTCCAGGCATTAAAGCCTTATACCCCGCACTATAACCAGCCATATAATGAAATTCCACATTCCCAGTTCCTATCAAACAGTCAGAATAGTAAACTTTTTGGAATATCTCAACAGGAGTTCCTGAAGAAGTGTGACCTACTAATATGCAATCATCAATATCATGATCGATAAAGGTAATCCTAGCATATAAGTCTTCTCCAATTAATTTTATAATTTCGTCTTTCGTGTGCTTTCTATGAGAACCTAGCGCTGATACAATACTTATATACTCATCTTTTATCCCATATGAATTAAGTTCATTAATAAGTGCTTCCAAAATCACTTTTGATGGAGTAGGTCTGGTAATGTCGGATATAATGATAACAATATTTTGTTTATTGTCCACTATTTCTTTTAACTGTAATCCACCAATGGGATTCCGAATAGACTTCTGAATATCTTCAACAGATTGAATTTCACATTTAATGTTATTAGGAACAATTGTTGTAAGAAGATTTTTTTCTAGAATTTCAACTTCTTGAAATCCATTACCATAAGCTAACGAGAATTTATTAATCATTATATTTCACCTACTTTCCTAATAGACTAGGTATAAAAGTAACTATTGGTGGGAAATATGTGATTAAGAATATTACCATTATTAAGCCTGCTAAAAATGGTAGTATTGCCTTAGTCATGGCTTCCAATGAGATTCCTCCAATGTTACAACCTACAAAAAGACATAAACCTACAGGTGGTGTAATCATACCAACAGCTAAGTTAACCACCATAATAATTCCTGCGAAAACCGGGTCAATTCCAACAGATGTAAGTACAGGAATTAATATCGGTGTTAACAGTACGACGGCTGCAGTAGTATTTAAGAATGTACCTACTATAATTAAAATAATGTTATATAAAAGTAGGAGCAGTGCAGGATTAGTTGTTATGCTCAACATTCCAGCAGCAATTTTCTGAGGAATTTGCTGACTTACTAATAGCCAA
>CAYUJY010000185.1:0-2894 GCA_964445145.1 uncultured Peptoniphilaceae bacterium
TTTTATTTAGCCCTTCAATATCCATGCTACCCGATTCAGTGTTTACAAGATACTCTAATTCATCCAAAAATACATCCAATTTAAATTCCATATTATCCTCCTAATACTAATTAAATTTACGATAGCCTCCAAATTAAAATATGTACTGCAATTACTATTACTTATTTATAGATTACCACAATTTTAGTAAAAAAAGTAGGAAGAATATCCTTAATTCTCTGATGAAATCACAAGTGATCACCGAAGAATTATAGTATTTCTTCCTACATCTTATTCTACCTTTAACTCAATCCCCAAATTATAATAGGTAAACATTCCTTTGCACAGTAGAGTTTTGTATTGGTCATATATTTCAACTTCCACAAAGTGTACTTTGTTTCCCTTTTTTAACTGTTTTGCATAGGCATAGACTTCTGATACGTTGATTCCTGCATTTAGAAAATCCATATGGGAGCTTACAGTCACGATTTGGTATCCGTGGGACAGCACTGCTGAACCGCCGATGGTGTCTGCAATGGTAAATAGCAATCCGCCGTGAAGTGCACCGCCTGGATTGTAGTGTTCATTCCTAACTACCAACTTTCCCTCCGCGTACCCAAAATCAATTTTTGTAGTTTTTAGTCCTATATATTCTGAAAAGGTATCGCCCTTATTTCTCATTTCCATCAGTTTTTCAAAATTCATATTTAATCCCACTCCATATTTTTAAATTTGTTTATCAATTCTTCATAGCTTTCTACCTTCAAAAACTCGCAATCAGGCATAAAATACTCGTGTTCCCATCTGAAATGATTTTCAAATGGCGCATCGAATAATACAGGATAAATTTTACATTCTGTGGCACCAACCACATCAGCCAATGGATTATCTCCAATGTACCACACCTCTTCAGCCTTGACCTTAGCCTTTGCCAATGCAATTTCAAAAATCTCCTTGGATGGCTTTCTGTGTATATAGTCATTGGATGTTATTACAAATTCAAACCTATCTCCAAATAGTTTCTCTATTCTCCTGGATAAATTCTCGCTTGTTATGGAAATGTTGCTAATTACTGCAGTTCTTATGCATTCACTGTCCAACAGGTTCAAAAACTTATCTACATTTGGCATTTTGTGGGCAAAGGCATAATCATCAAAATAAATTTCCTCTATCTCATACAATGGCTTGGCAAATTCAATGCCTCTAATTCCCATAAAAAATCTGAAAATATCCACATATTTAGCTTCGAATCCAACGTTATGATGTCGATCAAAAATTTCACGTTTGTATTTCCTAAAGTCAATGTAAAGTGTTTCCACATCGATGTCATTGTCGTTTCTAATAATATATTCATAAATTCTTGCAAACGCCTTTGGGTTATCTTGAACGTCCTCATATACTAATGTGTTTCCATAGTCGAACATTATCATTTTTGGTTTTAGCATCTTGGTAATACCCTCGTATCTAGTCCTTCATCAATGATTTTGTTGTAGAGATTTACATATCTCTTTGGTGAAATGGTCTTTAAGTCCTCTAGGTAATTTATCATATTTCCAATAAATTTTGTTTCTCCGCCTAAATATCCATATGTTAACTCTTCTATCCGTGCCTTCGTATCGCAGGCACAAACTTTTTCGTCGCAGCCAACACAATTATTTAAGCAACTAATAATTTCTCCGATGAAGTACTCGTCTTTTCTATTTTCATTGCCCTTGATTACTGCAATTGCAATGGTTGTAATCAGAACAATAGCAATAGCTAAATATACATATGGTAAATTATATATTTCAAAAGCTTCCTTTAATGCCATTATCCCAAAGAATAAAAACATTATGGATGCAATAAATTTCATTGTTACTTCTGGAATCTTCTTCTTTAAAAATCTTCCCACAAATATTCCTATTATGGAAACCGACATCATAGAACTAAAGGTTGCCATAAAAATTAGTAGCTTATTAGTGGTCATAGCCCCCATGGTCATGGCTAGAATTTGGGTTTTATCGCCGAGTTCTCCTACGAAAAATGTAGCTGCTATGGTCGCTATAGGTCCCAAGTTCGTGAGGAAACTCTTCTCTTCTTCCTCGTCCTCGAATTCCAGCTTTAAACTACTTAGCCCAAATATTACAAATACAATAGCAGCAACCACTTTAATAACATCCAAACTTAAGTAATTGGATATAAAACTTGCAAACAATATTGCCAGTCCGTGGTTTAGTCCTATCCCAAGTGCAAGCCCAGGTATAACAACACTAAGCTTGTACTTTGTGGCAAAAGCCAAGGACAACAACTGAGATTTATCTCCCATCTCCGCCACAAAAACCAACAAAAATGCTTCTAGCATACTACTCAAAATTCTTCCCCCGTTAACTCAATATCTTACTTCTATTAAAAACAAGCCGCAAGACGGCGCTGTAAATCCCGCCGTTCCACGTTTTTCTCTCTTCATTGCCTCTTCCAAAAAATGGATGCTTCTTCTGCCCCTACCTATTTCCACCAAGGACCCAACGATTATTCTAATCATATTTTTCAAGAAACTTTTCCCGTGGAATGTTATTTCCACGAAATCACCTTGGCGCTCTATGTCGATGGAATAAATAGTCCTAATTGCATCTTTTACAATTGATTTTCTACCCATAAATGATGTGAAATCATGGGTTCCTATGATTGGCTTCACAGCCTCTTTCATCCTATCTACGTCGATATGGTGGGGATAATTAAAGGAAAAGTCGCCGTGTATGGCGGATCTATATCTATTATTGTAAACCACGTATCTATAAACCTTGGACTTTGCAGAAAATCTTGCGGAAAACTTTTCATCCACATATTTAGCATCCACCACACTGATATCTTCAGGTAGATGGAAGTTCACAACTTTCGGAAAATTTCCAATGTCAATAGTGGAATTGGTATAAAAG
>CAYUJY010000186.1:0-2825 GCA_964445145.1 uncultured Peptoniphilaceae bacterium
ACCATCTGTAAACGAGCAGAAATTTTAAAAATAGTTGATAACTCCATAAGTAAAGGTTCGACAATTTCTTTTAATCCACTTAAATAAGCTTTATCAATTATTTCTGCTTTTGATACATATATATATCCTAACGAATAATTGTTATCTTTCTTATTATGATTTAAGTATCCGAAATAAACTAATGTTTGAACTATACTCCTAACTGTATTTGGATTTAAATCTACCTTTAATGCTATCTCATTAATACTTAAATACTTCGTATCAAAGTCAAAACAATTAATTATTTCAAAAGCTCTTTGTAATGACTGAATAAGTTTTGGTGGCTTTGTTCCGCCATTTTTCATTATTCCTCTATCCTTTTCTTTAATTCATTATACAACTTTTCTAGTGCATTATGTCTGTGACTTATGGAATTTTTATAATCCGTGCCCAATTCTGCAAAGGTTTTATCGTGGGACTCGGGTATAAATACTGGATCGTATCCAAATCCATTATTACCTCGTTCAAATTCGGCAATTTTTCCTTTTAGAATCCCCGTAATAACTTGGTCTTCATGCCCATCTTGCACCAGTGCTATTACAGTGCGAAATTCCGCTGTTCTATCTTCCGTAGGTACGCCTGAAAGAACTTTTATAAGCTTTTCGTTGTTTGCCTTATCGTCGTGTTCTACACCTGCATATCTAGCTGTATGAACCCCTGGCTCTCCATTTATACAATCCACAAACAAGCCTGTGTCGTCTGCAATAACAACATATTCGTCACCTATTAACGCCTTTAAGCTCTTTGCTTTTAATAATGCATTAGCTTCAAGGGTGGTCCCCGTCTCTTCAACGTCGAAATCTGCCTGACCCACATCCGCCTTTGTCAATGCTTCAATATTTAGACTATTTAATATGGCGTTAATTTCTTTAAGCTTGTTCTTGTTGTTCGTTGCTACAACTAATTTTTTCATTTTCTAAATCCTCTAATATATCTTCAAGTGCTGATTTTTGATCTTGTATCAATTCATAAACTCCCGATTTTGCCAAGGATAATAAACCATTAAATTCCTCTTCAGAAAATAACGCACCTTCACCTGAGCTTTGTAGTTCAGTAAATAATCCCTTATCATTCATTACTACGTTCATGTCAACTTGAGCTCTAGAATCTTCGTGATAATTCAAGTCCAGTAATAATTCGTCATTTATTTTACCCACACTTGTGGCAGCCATAAAAGATATTATTGGAAAATCTGCTATTTGCTTGGACTTGTACAATTTATACATCGCCTCGTATAGTGCTACAAATGCGCCTGTAATAGCTGCACATCTGGTTCCACCATCAGCTTGAATAACATCTGCATCAATCCAAATAGTTCTCTCACCGATTTTATTTAAATCTATGCAACTTCGCAGCGATCTTCCTATAAGTCTTTGAATTTCAACACTTCTACCATCAGGTCTTCCCTTTTGTGAATCCCTAGGTTTTCTTTGTGCTGTGGAGCCAGGAAGCATGGAGTACTCTCCCGTTAGCCATCCTTTTCCAGTTCCTTTCAAAAATATTGGAACCTTATTTTCTATCATTACGGAAACTATGATTTTAGTGTTTCCAACTTCTATTAGAACACTCCCATCTGGGTAAGCTAAAAATCCTCTGGTTATATTTACTTGTCTAAGTTCATTATTATTTCTGCCGTCTCTTCTCATAAATTATTTCTTTTTAAAAAAGCCTCCAGATAATTGTTTCAAGCTATTTACTGTAATAAATGCATTTGGTGCAATTTTCGTCGTCAAGTTTCTAAGAGGTAGATAATCCTTTCTACCTATTACTACTAAGAGCACAGATGTGTCGGAGTATTGTCCGTGACCATCCATAACCGTAACTCCAAAACCTCTACTTCTAATTTCTGTTGTCAATTCTTCGGTTAAGTTAGTATTGACAATTATTTGTACGCTGATGTTACCTAGGGCAATTTTATCCTCGATGGTAATTCCAACGTAATTACCCGCAGCAAAGCCTAAGCCATATGCTATCACGTTAAAGGGATTGTCCATGTTCTTCATCACTGTATTTAGGATTAATACATAAATTGTTACCTCAAAAAATCCTATCAGTGCAGCAAGTCCTCTTCTGCCTTGAACCACCATAAGGGTTCGCATAGTTGAGAGTGTGACATCGCACACTCTCGAAAAAAATATTAATAAATATCCAAACAACTTTATACCTCTATTTAGTAACCATAGGTATCAGAAATATATTTCTTGATACCGCCATATATTGCATCAGCACAATTTTGTTTATGTGCTTCCGTTTTTAAAATTTCTAACTCTTCGACATTGCTCATAAATCCACATTCTACTAGTGCAGCTACCATCTCAGTATTTTTTAAAACTATAAGGTCCGAACGCTTCCTCGTTCCCCTGTTTATCACACCAGTTCTGGAAACCAGCTGCGCCAGCAATTCGTTTGCTAATGGCCACTGTTCATCTGACTTAATGAGCACAGTATCCCTAGGTGCGTAGAGCACTTCAATTCCCTTCGCATCAAGGTTTAATGACATATTTGCGTGAATGCTTATGAATAGATGGGCTAACTCATTGTTTGCAAACTCTGGTCTGCTGTATATATCCAATGTTCTATCCGTATCTCTAGTCATTTTCACCGTGTAGCCGTCATTTCTCAACAAATCTCTAACCTTCAATGCTACATTTAGGTTGAAGTCTTTTTCTAATAATCCGCTTTCAGTTTTCGCTCCTGGGTCTCTACCACCGTGACCTGGGTCTATAACTATCTTTACGTCTGCTCGCGAATTAACTGGTGGGCGAGGTCTTATTACTGGTACGTAT
>CAYUJY010000187.1:0-2778 GCA_964445145.1 uncultured Peptoniphilaceae bacterium
TCTAATATTTTTTCAGCATCTTCTTGGGTTTTGCCAATTAGCTTTGGAATAATAACATCTTCTCTGTTATTCAAATCTATTTGTAATTCTATTATGGTTCCAGGTTTAACAGACTCACCGTAATTAGGCTTTTGTCCCTTTACAATCGTATTTTCCGTAATATTGACATATTCTGTAGTGTATTTCAGTCCTATTGAGGTTAAAACTTCACCTGCATCACCTATTAGTAAATGATTTAAATCCGGTACCCTTACCAAATCATTATCCTCAGTAGGTTTATCTATAACAGATGGAGCAACTCCCAGATAATTCAATACCTTTTCAAAAATTACTTTAGCCGAAGGCGCTGCTACGATGCTACCGTAATACACATCTTTTGGGCTGTCAACAATGATTAACACAGTAATTTTAGGATCTTCTATTGGAGCTAATCCCACAAACGATGATATATACGCATCATCAGAATATCCGCCTGTCTCTAGAGTTTTATTTGCTGTACCAGTTTTACCACCTATTCTATACAAGCTACTCTTTGCATTGACACCTGAACCGTTGTCTACTACATTTTGCATCATTTCAAGCATTGTTTCAGCTGTTTCGTGGGAAACTACTTGTCTTTTTTCGCTGACATCAGTTGTGGATACGACATTGCCTTCAGAATTAATAAGTTCTTTCACAACATTTGGAGTCATTAATACCCCGTCGTTACCTAGTGCTGATACGGCATTTATTAGTTGTATTGGGGTAACTGCTATACCATGACCATATGACATGGTTGCAAAATTTATTTCAGAGATATTTTCAGCTGAGCTCGGAACTATTCCTACCTCTTCACCGTTAAGTTTAATACCAGTTCTTTCTCCGAAACCAAAACCGTTAATATATTTCAGAAATTTCTCTCTGCCCAATTCCCTGTTGACATAAACAAACGTTGGATTACAGGATTTCGCCAAGCCTTCGGTTAAAGTAATGTCGCCATGAGGATTTTTGTATGAAACGCATCTCAAAGGCTCGGCACCGTTAATATCCCGTATATATCCTGTACAATAGTAATGTTTATTAGGATTTGTAGTATTTTCTTCTATTGCTGCTGCTGCGGTAAAAAGTTTGAATGTTGAACCTGGCTCGTAAATTTCTCCAATCGCTGGATTTCTCCAGTTTAAATACCAGTCATTCATGATTTCTTCTTCGGTCATATTTTTCCAATCTTCCTTTTGTGACTCATTTATGGCTTCCCTAGGAAAGTTTAAATTAAAGGAAGGCATACTTGACATTCCTAAAATATCACCGGTTTTTGTTTCTTGCACTATTATACTAACTCTTTCCGCTTTAAATTGTTCTATTATTTTCTGTGCTTCTTGGTCAATTATTTCTTGGATAGATTGGTCTATGGTCACGACCAAGGACATACCATCATCTGCCTTGAATTCTTCAGATTCTCCAGTAGGCAATTGTCTGTTTAAAGCATCAGAGGATTTTAATAATTTTCCAGGCACACCGGAAAGTTCACTATCATAGGAAGCTTCCACTCCATATTGTCCAACATTGTCGATATTTGTAAATCCTATCAAATGACTAGCAGTTGTGCCGAATGGATAAAATCTTTTGTAACCGTCAACTACTTCTACACCATCCAAGTTTAAATCTCTGATTTTTATAGCAATATCTCTATCAACCCATTGTTTAATTTTAACCCTGCGGTCAGTTTGTATCATTTCTAATATCTCAGATGACTCCATTTGGAGTAGTGGTGCCAATTCATCGGATACAATTTCTCTTATGGTCTTGTTGCTAGAGATAATGTTGTCTTCATAGTATGTAGGATCCACATATATAGTAGATGCACTAACATCAATTGCTAATTTCTTTCCACTTCTATCAAAAATTTGTCCCCTATCAGAAACCAAGTCCTCAGAACGCGTAATTTGAGTAAGTGCCATTTTCGTGTACTCGTTACTCATAATTACTTGGATATAAAATAGACGACCAATAATTGCTACACATACTAATGCTAATGATATCAGAAGAAAAACAATCCTATTATTTGGATTAAATCTATTTTTCTTCACCTAATCCCCCTCTAATCTAAATTACCTGTAAGCATGGAAAAAACCTTACTTATTATCGTTTCATTTTCAGGTAATGTTTCATTAATAGAAAAGTAAACTACTTGTTCCTTCTCTGGAAATATCATACCAAGCTTTGTTTGAGCTTCATAAACGATATCGGAATTGCTTTTTAACTCCTCCACCTTAGCTACTAAACTTGTCTCAGTTTTTTTTAACTCATTAATTATAGCATTAGATTTATTAATTTCAATATTTATAGATGTTATAATTGCGTAATTTGAAAGAATTAATGTTGAAAGAAATAGGCAAGCCAAACAAAAGGCAGCATATAAAAATTTTATTTTACTCTTTTGCTTACGAATTGTTTTTGTTGTGTTCTTTTGCTTTTTAACAACATTAGTATCGGCCGAATAATCGTCATAGTATTCTATTTTTCTTAATGCTTCAGCCATATGATCACCTCTATACTTTTTCAGCTACTCTCAATTTTGCGGATCTTGCCCTATTGTTGTGCTCGAGTTCTTCATCACTCGCAACTATAGGTTTTCTAGTAATTATTTTTATTTCACGTACCTTATTACATGTGCAAATAGGTGCACTTCTATCACATATACAGTCCGTTTCAAGATATTTAAAAGTATCTTTTACGATTTTGTCTTCTAGGGAGTGAAAAGTTATAATACCTAAACGACCCCCAGGCTTTAAAAGT
>CAYUJY010000188.1:0-2769 GCA_964445145.1 uncultured Peptoniphilaceae bacterium
CGTATTTACACAGTTCGATAAGGATGAATACGGAGTTTATAATCCATTGGCACATCCTAATATAGACACTGGAATGGGCTTGGAAAGAATTACTACTGTACTTGAAAATACAGATAATATATTTGAAATTAGAGCTATTAAAGATATCGTAGACAAAATTGCAGAGACTGCAAACTACGAGTATAAATCAGATGAAGTTAAAGATGTATCAGTTAGGGTTATCACTGACCACGTAAGGGCAATGACTTTTATGATTTCAGATGGCATCATACCTTCCAACGAAGGAAGGGGTTACGTTCTTAGGAGAATGATAAGAAGAGCAGCAAGACACGGTAGGTTACTTGGAATTGTTGAACCATTCCTATCCACGATTTCCCAAGTTGTAATAGATTCATGGTCAGTTGATTACGATGACTTAAAGAAAAATGAAGAAAAAATTAAGTCTGTAATTACAAATGAAGAAAAGAAATTCTTAGAGACCATAGAGCAGGGTATGGAAATCCTTAGCACTTATACAAGTAAGCTAGTTCCTGAAGGAAAGACAGAATTATCTGGGATCGATGCATTTAAGCTATATGACACCTATGGATTCCCTCTGGACTTGACGAAGGAAATCCTTGAAGAAGAAGACTTGACTGTTAATGAGGATGAATTTAATGAACAAATGCAGCTTCAACGCGAGAGGGCTAGGGCTGCTAGGTCATCAGGCGAAAACGTAGGTTGGACTAACCGATCTGATGAGGTTGAGATCACTGGAGATGAAACAGAATTCCTAGGATATGTCACTACGGAAGGCTTTGGAGAGGTTCAACGCATGATAGTAGATATCGAACAAGTTGGGAAGCTTGAAACTGGACAAAAGGGTGCTGTAATATTAAATGCAACTCCATTTTACGGACAATCAGGTGGACAAATTGGGGATAAGGGTGTAATTTACACTGAGAAAATGGAAGCGACAGTTTACGATACAAAAATAACTAAGAGTGGGGTAATCCTACACTTAGTAGAAGTTGTAAAGGGACAGCTGGAATTGGAAGATAGAGTTATTGCAAAGGTTGATGAAGATAGAAGAAGAGCTATCGTTAGAAATCACAGCGCTACCCATTTACTCCATAAGGCACTAAAGGTGGTTTTGGGCGACCACGTAAACCAAGCGGGAAGTGAAGTGAGTGATACTGGCTTTAGATTTGACTTCACCCATTTTACAGCATTGACCAAGGAAGAAATTAAGCAAATTGAAACTATGGTAAATGATTTTATCTACAGTGAAACTAAATCAGAAATATATGAATTACCAATAGAAGAAGCTATGGAAGATGGTGCAATTGGCTTGTTTGAAGACAAGTACAAAGACTTAGTAAGAATAGTAAGTTTTCCTGAAATTTCCAAGGAACTTTGTGGTGGAACCCACGTGGAAAAAACTTCAGACATTGGAATGTTTAAGATAACAGCAGAAAACGGAATAGCATCTGGAGTTAGACGTATCGAAGCTATCACTGGAAAAGCTGTTTATGATTACATGAAGGGCTTAGAATTTGAAGAAGAGACACTTATGTCTACCCTTAGGGCAAACAAATCTAACCTACAAGAAAAAGCAAGAGCTTTAATGAATGCAAACAAAGATTTAGGAAAACAAATCGAAACTCTGAAAAAAGAAAGCTTGAAAGATGGCTTAGATGACCTATTAAACTCTAAGAGAGAAATTGGTGATGTCAATGTCATAAGCAGCAGGGTTGATGGGGTTGATATGGAAAACCTCAGAAATCTAGCGGATGAAATTAGAGACAAAGTAGGAAATGCCGTAGTAGTTTTGGGTGGAGTTAGTGGCGAAAAATTGAATTTTGTAGCAACAGTATCTAAGGATACGATCCAAAAAGGACTAAAGGCAGGAAATATAGTTAAGGAAGTGGCAACTATCACCGGAGGCGGTGGAGGCGGTCGTCCTGACATGGCAACTGCAGGCGGTAAAAATATTAATAAACTTGACGAAGCGCTTGATTCAGTGTACGATATAGTTGAAAAGATGCTATAATATCCAACATATAGGAGAAAACTATGAGCGAAAGATATTCAGAAACACAAAAATTTGAAAAAATAAAAGATTTTACATCAATAAAAGTTATTTTGAAAGAGGTGTACAAAGCTCTAGAAGAAAAGGGCTACGAACCTTATGATCAAATAATCGGTTATATTTTGTCGGGTGACCCAACTTATATAACTAGCCACAACAACGCTAGATCCCTCATAAGAGAAGTTGAGAGAGAAGAGTTGTTAGGGGAACTTTTGAAAAGCTATTTAATTGATTAGTTAGAGGATGGAGAAATCCATCCTCATTTTGATATTTCGCTTAAATATTACAAAAAATGGAATATAAAATATTAGGAAAGAGTAATATAGAAGTCAGCAGACTTTGTTTTGGAACCCTTACGATGACCAAGCACCAATCTGACCTAGAGGTTAAAAATGCCACAGAATTAATATCCTATGCATATGAAAATGGTATTAATTTCTATGATACAGCAGAGCTCTACGAAAATTATCACTTAATTGCTCCATCACTTAAGTTGTTGGGACGAGAAAATTTAGTTATAGCTTCAAAAACCTACGCTTATTCTAAAGAAGGAGCACAGGATAGTTTAAATCTCTATCTAAAAGAGTTAAATACAGATTATGCAGACATTTTTCTCCTCCATGAACAAGAGAGTGAGCTAACTTTAAAAGGACATTACGAAGCTTTAGAAGAATTGTTCAGATTGAAGGAAAAAGGGT
>CAYUJY010000189.1:0-2721 GCA_964445145.1 uncultured Peptoniphilaceae bacterium
TAAGGGTAATTGAACACATTCTGGAGATCCGTTGTATGCAGATGTGCCATATGATGAACTGGATATATATTTAGAATCTACTGAGGCACCTGTAGATGAAAAAATAGCCGACTTAGATGAACTAGAGACTATGAAAACACACATCAATAGCCTTGATGAATTAAGTAAACAGGTGTTGATATTAAAATATATCCAAGATATGAGTTACAATGACATTTCAGAAATAACGGGATTGAGCGTAAAAAACATAGACATGAGACTTTATAGAGCTAAGAAAAAAATCAAAGAATTAATGGGAGGTGGGAGAAATGATGACGAAAATTGAAGATGCATATTTTGAAGATATGTTAAAAGTCGCGGTTACAGATTTGTTTCTAGATGAAATGAAAAGTACTCCCACGTCAGAATTTAATCCTTCGGATGCATTTAAAAATAAAATGAAAAAGCTTTTTAAAGAAGATAAGAAAAATGATTTCTTAAAAAAGTTCTCTAAAATGGGGAAACGTGTAGCCATGTACTTCCTAATACTAATTGGAATTATTTCTACGATATTAATTTTCAACGAAAATGTACGAGCGGGATTATATAATATGATAGTGGAATGGTTTGATGATCATGCCTGGATAAAATACGAGCAGATAAAGGGCATGGAGGAAGTAGAATTCGACATGAATAGTATTCCAGAGGAATATATAGTTGAAAATTATGAGGATTTTTATGGAATAGTCAGAATGGAACTTTATGACGAAGATGAAAATTTAATTCGATTTTCGATAATACCTCCGAGTGCTTCCTCTGCCATTGGTACAGATAATGAACATCACAAAATTGAACATATTGAATTCGGATATATCTATGCAATAAAGATTACCAAGGAAAGAGAGGATGGATTAAATTCGTTGATTTGGAGGGAAAAGAGCGGTTATTTGTATCATTTGTCTAGTGAAAATGTTTCATCTGATAGATTAGTAAAATTAGCTAAAAAAATATTTGAAAAATAATTTAAAATATTTTCAAAAATGTTGTAGGAATTTCTCTTTCTAAACCGTTGTATAAGTAAGAGGGTAAAATCTCAAATTTATATGAAAGGAGTTTTGGAATGAATAACAGAAGAGTATTTCTAGTTCTGGGGATTATTATGTCTGTGATATTCTCATTTGGGACTATATCACTAGCAGTTGGCGAAGTGATTCCTGAAAAACTAACAGTAGAGTCTTATGACTTTATGATTCCTATGTGGAATGATGATATGAGACCTGAGTTAGTTTTGAACCTTAATGGTGGCAATGTGGCTTGTATTGGATATCTTAGAGGAAATTCAGGAACAACTAAAATCGATGCAACATTTAGGTTGGAAAAGAAAGGCTGGTTTGGGTGGTCAGAGGTTAACAGCTGGAATAGAACTTCCTATAGTGATTATTTATCATTCTCAGGAAGCGCTGGTGCAGAAAGCGGAGCTACCTACAGATTCAGTGTTGTTGCGGCTGTAACGAGAAATGGAAGAACGGAAACGGTAAGCAGTTCGGTTGAAGGTAGAAATTAGAAAGACGGAGGAAAAAGATGACATTGATGAGAGAGGGACATTACAATTGGCTAACTGTCCCTTTTATATTCAGTTTGAGATACAATTGATAAAAAATCCTATACACATGATAATATTATTGTATTAGTGGAGGTTTAGATAGAGTTAATATAGTATAACATATTGCTATGTACTATAATAATAGTTGTGATTATGTATAGGAAACTTTTGGATTAGGATGTGGACATGGAAATGAAAAGAAGATTTATTTTTGTTTTATCGTTGTTAATTTTTATGTTGATGGCTGGGTGTAGCATCTCTACGGAGAATATCGAGCCAAGGGGATATCTTGTATTGTGGAGTGGTGAAAGTTCTAAGGAGATAAGCAAATCGGAAATGATCGAGCTTTCAAAAACACATATATTATACAAAAACCCTAAAGTTGGATATTCCATAGGTTCCAGGATGTTACTTAGAGCTGATGAAAAATATGTGCATTATACGAATGCTAAAGGATATGGGGATATCGTCAGCGTTGCTTTAAATTTAATTTATCCTGAAATTGAGTATGACAAGTATTTTTATTGGATAGGGTTTCAATTCAAGGATGGTGTTGTTGGAATTATTGAGATTGATGAGATAGAATTTGTTGAGAAAGAGGGTGAGTTGTCAAGTGATGTAGTTTTATTACGATACACAATTACCATTGAGGACAAAAAGGATTCAGATTTTGGAAAATCTCTCATAGAAAATGGATTTACGGAGTATACGGGAGAGGATGGAAAAATGATTTATGTAATTTCCGATAATTTAAATCTAGCTATAGAGAGTGTGGCAAAAAGAAGTTATTGATTATTAATAAGTTATGTGAATAGAACAAGATGATTGAAAAAGTATGGTTATTCCAAGGAGATCCTAAGCTATATTATAAAATTAATTAAGAATTTTGCAGAAAGTCGATCACAATGACAGATATCAATAAAGGAGAAAACTACGACTAATAAAGACTTTTTAAAATTTGCATTACTGTTTTACCTGCCCATATATTTACTTGTTATATTGGCGGTATATACTGAAATAAATTGGTTAATCCTGATAGGACTTTTAATTTTAATTTCAATAGCATTCTACAATTTGAAAAACAAGGGTTATGTTAAGGAGCCTCATAGTCCAAAGCCACAGTTAATGGGTGGATTATT
>CAYUJY010000190.1:0-2614 GCA_964445145.1 uncultured Peptoniphilaceae bacterium
GATTTATAAATTTTTATCAAATAAATTACATAGAATACAAACCTCCATTTGGGAGATTTGTATTCTCTTATTTTCTTATGCTTCCTCGTAGGAAACTTCCATATTTACATTTTTGTCTCTCAAAACTGTAAAAGCTGTTGCTAAAACTAATATTATAACGTTACCTATCACTTGCTCTCTAGATTGATTTAGACCAAGTACTACCACTTGGAACAATGATGCAGCCATACCAATAAAAGCAACCACCCATAGCATCCCATTTGAAATTTTAAATCTAGAATTATTCCATGCACTCGGAACAACCTTAGGTAATCTAGTAACGGAATATGCCATCATTAATGAAATAATATAGTTTAGAACCAATGAGAAATTGGCAATTTGACCGATATCCCATCCGCTTAATGTAGTAATAACACCTAGTACGTACATTATGGTTAACCAAACGCTAGGTGTACCATATTTGTTGATTTTACCTAAACTTTCTGGGAACCATCCATCACGAGTTGCTTGTAGAAGTGGCTTTGTAACCCATCCCAAAGTTGCGTTCAAAGTAGTTGTCAACGCAAACCCAGCACCGCAAAGGATAAAGAAGTACATAAGAGCTGGTGGCATAACTTCTTTCGCTACCCAAGTAAGAGGTTGGTTAGCTACCACATCGAGTGGTAAAACACCTGCAGCAATAGTTGACATAAAAGCATAAACACCTGCTACTGCTAACGTTGAAATGATAATTACGATTGGAATATCCTTAGTCGGATTTTTTGCCTCTGCACCAAAGTTTACAACTACCGCTGCACCTCCCGTGGCATATGCCAAAAGTGCGGTACCTGTAACTAATCCAAAGACACCATTAGTAATAAATCCTGGTTGTTGGAAATATCCAGGCTGAATCTTAGGTGTACCAAATGCGATAAATAGCGCCAACGCAGCTGCCATCAGAATAACCATTCCATTTTGTACCCATGCTGCACCCTGAATACCAAAGTAGTTTAGAAGATAGAAAGCAGTTAATATTATTAGTGCTATTATCGTTTTTGTTCCATCCAATCCCGGAACTAAACTGATTAAATAATCTGAAAATGATAATGCATACATAGCAATACCAACGTTGGATATAATGTACAATATTATGTAAAACCCTGCGAACTTCTGTCCAAGCAATAAGCTTGCCTGAGTATAAGTACCACCATTTAATCTAATGGTTCCACCTACAAATATTGGATTTAGAGCGTTTAAGATAGTCAAAAATGCAGCTATCATAAATGCAATGTTTACTGATCTACCAGTAATTCCAATAACTACTCCCGTTAGTGCAAATACACCAGCTCCGATAATTTGTCCTACAGCGATAGAAAATAAATCTCCACGACCTAGTACACGTTTTAAACCAGCACTACTTACGTCTTGAGTATTGTCTGACATAAAAATATCTCCTTATTGTTTTGTTAAATCATTATTTACATAATTCAATCCATTATTAATTCATGATATAGTAAATTGATTTAATCTTATGAACAGTATAATATGGCTTATACTTGATGTCAATATGTATAAAGGCTAGAGCTATGTGCCTATCAGTAAATATTGATGGTAAATCCTCTTTTTATTATTATTTATATCTAAAGTTAACGTGTAATATTTTGTTGTAAATTACGTATTAAATTCTAGAATAATTATTTTTTTATATATTTACTAAACTTTATTTGATTATGAAGGTAAACTTTCGGTAATCTATTTAAAAAAATATTGTAAATTATTTTCAAAACGGTGTGGGTTATTTTTAATATGTTGCTGTAATAAAATAGGTTGCGTAGAGTGGATGTATTTTTTGGTGGAATTATTTTGTGGAGGGACGTATGGATGGTCATTAACCCCTCAGTCTCCTTTCGTCGACAGCTCCCCTACAGGGGAGCCAAAATGAAACCCTAACCTAATTTCAGTCTCCTTTCGTCGACAGCTCCCCTACAGGGGAGCCAAAATGAAACTTAACCTTACTTCAGCCGCTACTGCGACAACTTCCCTGTATACGCAAAACAAAAAGACGGACAGCAAACTTTTTTGCTATCCGCCAATTATTTGACTATACATTATTTTTCTGCAATCATATCCTTAATTTTCATCAGTCTGGTTATGGTTGCTCTTTCATTTTCGTCCAGCTTATATCTGATGAACTTTATCGTTTCCTCAAGGTCAGGTATCGTTCTGTATTCCAGAGCGTTAACTCTTCTCCTTGTAACTTCGATTTCATCTGCCATTAGCTGGGAGCTTTTTTCTACTTCCGCTAACTCCAACAGCATATCTAGAATTTGGTCTAGCCTTTTTACAGCTTCATCCAAGTCTGCATTGGTTTGTGAGAAGCCATAGGGATATATGCTTGAAAATTGGTTTCCGTCTTTGAGGTCTACCACATTTTCTTTGTGAAAAGACATGGTAGGAATCTCAACACTCATTACGTTTTTCTTTTTTAAATCCAAATTCACACGCTGTTTTGGAAGACTTAACGCAAGCTCTAGGAAATTCGGAACTGTCGTTGCACTCGCCATAGTAAAGTCTATGAACGAGCTTGTAAGCTCTCTCTCAACATTTTCTCTCAGTTCCTTATTCTTTCTAATTA
>CAYUJY010000191.1:0-2614 GCA_964445145.1 uncultured Peptoniphilaceae bacterium
GATGCCATTGTAGAAAAATTATATCTCAAAGGATTTGAGACTTTCAGCGATATCCAACAATATGAGGATAGCTACAAATTATGCTATGTCAAAGGTCCTGAGGGTATAATTGTTGAGTTAGCTTAATAAATTTGAAATGGTTCGTTTTACTAAATTGACAATTTAGCCGTGATAGTTCAATTTAGTTTTGAAATACTATATAATGTATGAATATAGTTAAATGACAAAACATTTAAGGAGGAAAATATGATTAATGAAAAGTTAGAAACAATCGAAATGCTGATTCAAGAGCCCGTATTTAAAAATTTCCACATGATTTGCCAAATACCACATCCTAGCTTCAAGGAGAAGGAATTGAGTGATCATTTGGTAAATTGGGCAAAAGATAGAAACTTCGAAGTTTATCAAGATTCCTATCACAATCTGTTGATTAAAAAACCTGCAACACCTGGTATGGAAGATAAGGAGCCTATACTTCTCCAAGCACACATCGACATGGTTTGTGAAAAATCTCCAGAGTCAGATCACGACTTTGATAAAGACCCGATAAAATGGGTTATTGATGGCGATTACATAACTACGGGTGGCATGACTACCCTAGGGGCCGACAATGGAATAGGTGTTGCACTGGCACTATCAATCCTAGAGTCTACCAATATGAAGCATCCGGCTATTGAAGTGCTACTTACTACAGCAGAAGAAGAGGATATGAGTGGAGCATTAAACTTTGACTATTCCCTAATTAAAGCAAGACGAGGTATAAATCTTGACGGAGGAACAGACTATCAAGTAATAATGGGAAGTAGTGGTGGCATGGGCGTTAGGATGACGATGCCAATATCTAGATTAATTCCAACAAAAAACCTCGTAGCATATAAGCTTTCAATTTCTGGTTTAATCGGTGGTCACTCAGGAACCCAAATCCACACTGGAAGAGGTAATGCAAATGTACTTATGGGAAGACTTCTACTAGAGCTAGAAAAGAAAATAGACTATAAGTTGGCTGATATGAAAGGCGGTAACTTCAGACTTGCAATTCCTAGGGAAGCAGAAGCTGTAGTTTTAGTTAAACCTGAAGACAAGGATACCTTAGACAATGTTTTAGAGAAGTTTTTAAGTGAAGTAAAGTATGAGCACCTAACCGAAAAAGATTCCATTGAGATTACATCAGCAAAAGTAACATCCGACTCTAATGTAATAAGTGACGCAGACAAAATTAAACTAATTAGAGCATTAATTTTAATACCAAATGGTATAATGCAATTAAATAGCGTTAAAGGAGTGGTTGATACATCTAATAATCTAGGCGAGGTAAAATTTGAGGAAAGTGAAATTACACTTGTCTCAGAAATTCGTTCAGCTACGACCTCAGGAAGATTTTCCACCTTTGATAAAATAGAAGCTTTAGCAGATTTAATAGGTTTTAATGCCGAAATGTTCGCAGCTTACCCTGGTTGGCCTTTCAACCCTGACTCCATATTGATTGAAGATATCCAAAAAGTAGCACCGGTGTCCCAAGGACGAGACGTTGAAATACTTATACTCCACGCTGGACTAGAGTGCGGATGTATAATAGACAATATTCCTGATATGGACATGGTTTGTATGGGTCCAAACGAGTTTGATTTACATGCACCTACTGAACGTGTAAGCATTTCTTCTACTAGAAAATTCGACATATTCCTAAGAAATATCATAGAAAATCTTTCATAAAATCATTTAAACAGCCCTCCGGATTTCGGAGGGCTTTACAATTTCTATAGCTTTACTTCACCAGTTTGAATTTTTTTGTCCAACCAATCCTTACCTTCAATAAGTCTTGCAACCATCATGCCTGCAAAAGCATCACCGGTGGAATTTACCATCGTAGCAGGTGGATCTACCAAAAATCCGATAGCAGCAATAATCGGGAATGCCTCTGGAGGAAATCCATAGATATTGCAAATTAGCATCTCTCCTATTAATCCACCTCCAGGTATACCTGACATTACAACTCCACCTAAAACAGATATTACTACAGCACCAACATAAGTACCAATCCCGCTAAAATCCTGTCCAAAAATTCCAAAAAGAAATGAAATTTTTAAAATTGATGATAAACATGTCCCATCCATATGCATCGTAGCACCTAGAGGTAGTACAATTTCTCTAATATCCTTATCTACGCCCATTCTTTCTGCTCCAGCAAGATTTACTGGCAGAGTTGCAATTGAAGAACATGTTGCTAAAGATGTGATGGCTGCAGGAAAAATATTCTTAAAAAATGCTTTAGATCCATTTATTCCATTTCCCGCCCAATATGAATATATGAAAAATGCAATAAAAAAATATAAGATACACACTGGATAGTAAATAGCCATAGCTCTAGCGTATGTGCCAAGTAATTGTGGTCCATATTCTGCCACAAGATTAGCAAAGTAACATCCCAAGCTCGTCGACATCAAGACCCACCGCACCCTGCCGTCTTTCATCACCACCCGCGGCGGCGTCTCCCTGCGTCCGGGCGACGGCGTCATCCATAGCTGGCTCAACCGCCTGGCCCTGCCGGATACCGTCGGCACCGGCGGCGACTCGCACACCCGCTTCCCCATCGGGATTTCCTTCCCGGCCGGTT
>CAYUJY010000192.1:0-2603 GCA_964445145.1 uncultured Peptoniphilaceae bacterium
AGGAGCTGTGTGGCAAGCAGTTTTCCAAATCAACGATCTCAGAACTTTGCAAAAGCCTAGATCCGGTGGTCGATGAATTTCGCAACCAGAAACTAGAAAGCAAATACCCCTTTGTCATCGTGGATGCTCTATACACCAAAGTTTGGGAAACAGGTCGTTTCCGCTCCAAGGGTTTGCTCCTCGCCATCGGAGTTCGGGATGATGGTCATCGTGAAATTTTGGGTTTCTGTGTTGCAGATTCCGAATCGGAAACCAGCTGGAGTGAGTTCTTTGAAACACTCAAGCAAAGATGTCTTGTTGATGTGGATCTGATTGTTTAAGACAACCATGGAGGCCTTGTGGCTGCAATCAAGAAGCACTTCAAAGGAGCAAGCTGGCAAAGATGCCAGACCCATTTTTCTCGCAACATATTGGATAAAACCCCAAAACGCCTGCAACCGGAAATCAAGCAATGCCTTAGCGAAATCTACAGTGCACCCAAGCTTGAAATTGCCCGAACCCTTCGTGAGGAAATGCTTGAAACCTATGCCAATTCCGCTCCGAAAGCCATGGAGACCTTGGAATCTGGCTTTGATGATGTTTCGCTTGATTGGTGCCATGCTCATGGAGCAGGATAAGAAATGGACGACCGGCAAAAGGTACCTTGATATGGAAGAGTACCACGAAAGTCGGACCAAACAGAAATCGATTGTTGCTTCCTGATTCTACAACCGAGGGAATTTACATACTTTTATGGACTTGACTTTTCTCTAGATGAAGTTATTACAATAATTATTGCCATACAGTTTTAATGGCATCGGTTTATAAACATATAAAAATTCTCCCGATTGCTAAATCGGGAGTTTACTTATTAATGTTCTTTTCCCGAATCTACAAAAATAGTTTTAAAATCCGTATAATTTACTAATCCAGGTTTATTTGCTGGATGTCTTTTTACATACATTTTTTCTGTATAGTCGATTTCAATATTTCCAGATTTTCTTCCTTTGGAGTTATAAGCTGCAATTTCTGCTGCGTATTGCAATACACTATCAGGAATTTCTCTTCCACCATTTTGAATCAAGACATGGCTACCTGGGATGTTTTTAGCATGGAGCCATAGGTCATTTCTATTTGCTATTTTAAATGTAATTTTATCATTTTCCTTATTATTTCTACCTAGAAGAATTTTAAAACCTTCAAATTCATATTCCTTAATGCTTTGTTCGGCTTTTTTTCTAGAGATTCCCTTCTTTTGGTTTCTCTTAATATAGCCTTGTTCCACGAGTTCAGACTTTATATCTTCTATATCCTGTACACTTTCAGTCAGCAAAATGGAGGACATTATGGATTCTAAATATTCAATTTCTCCTTCGGTCTCTTCAATTTGTTTTGATACTTCTAGCTCTGCATTTTTTAATTTCGCATAGCGTTTATAGTATCTTTGTGCATTTTGTGGACCAGAGAGTTTGATATCCAAAGGGATGTTGATTTCATCATAGTTTTCAGAGTAGAAATCATTTAATACTATGGACTTCATTCCCGTTGTTATTTGGTGAAGATTTGCAGACAATAAATCTGCATAGACTTTGAATTGCTCCCTATCCTTGGACTCGTCCAGGTCTGATTCTAGATTAACTTGTTTAGATTTCAATTTAGAAAGTTTTCCAGAGATTAGCTTTCTGATGCTTTGGGATTTTTGTCCCAATCTATCATCCAAATCCATTTTTCCATATACAAAATCCAGCATTTCTGAGGTGCTGTAAAATGTTGTTTCCTCACACCCAGAAAGACTTTTCAATTCTATGGAATGAAAATCTATTATTTTTTCTTCGTCTGAGTAAACCTTATTTACATATGAATTGCTTCTTATTTCTCCAATTAAATCGAACGCAGCCTTAGCAATGGAGGTTTTGTCAGAATTTGAAATTGCAGAGGTCGGGTAAGATGGGTCCACATTTGCTCGCTCGCAGATTTCAATTCCAATTCCTTTACTGAAGCCCACAAAACTACTAAATAAAAAGTTAGAAATTACCTTAGAGCCTTCCGCATTATTTAGTAGCTCCAAAATTTCTTCATACTGTACTGACTTGGGGTCTAGCTTGTCCATGGGATCGATGTATTCGTAGGGAAGATGGGGCAAAACCTGTCTGACTCTACTCATCGCTTCGCTTACGTGCTTTATCGAATCTATAATTATATCCTCATCATCCACTAGGATTATATTGGAATGCTTGCCCATTATTTCAACTATTAGGGATTTTTGCACTACTTCGCTGAAATCATTTTTCGCATCAAAGTCAATTCGTATAACCCTATCGTTTCCAAACTGTACAATATCATTTATTCTAGCGCCTACCAAGTGCTTTCGTAGCACCATACAAAACATGGGAGCACTCACGGGGTTTTCCTTGGAGCTGGTCGTTAAATAAATCCTCGGTATGGAACCAGAGGAAGATATCAAAAGTTTATTTTTTCTAATCAATAAGAGAATTTCATCTTTTTCCTGTTGGTAAATTTTATCTATTCTCTGTCCAACTAATTTTTCTTTAAGTTCGTGCACTATTGCACCGGTCACAATACCGTCAAATGCCATTTTTATCACCTTAGATTATTTTACCACA
>CAYUJY010000193.1:0-2588 GCA_964445145.1 uncultured Peptoniphilaceae bacterium
CTTTCTCACCTCTCTGGATGAATTTAAAGATATGGTCGGTTATTTATTTCATATTTATTATAGTTGATAAATCTTCGGGTGTAAAGAAAATATTTATCTTCGTCTGAGAAAGCACTAACCCTTGGGTAAAGCCCTTTATTATCTATTTAAATAAATCGCAACAATTTTTCTATTCAATTCGATGTCTTGGTGGATATTGTCATTAATATTACCATTTGTTAAGTTATATATTAGAAGTATTTGTAGCTAAGACCATAATCCTGTCATTAACTATCCCAGGCTTATTTTCGAGTCTTATTATTTCTCCGTTATTTAATAATATTTTATCCTCATCTATGTTAATACTAGCTTCGATATTTCTCTTTTTAAAAGTAGCATTTCTAATTAGTCTATCATAGCTTAAAGTACCCGTGAATTGCTATCCTTGAATATACATAGTGAAATTTGGAGACATATCCACAAAAAGATACAACCCTATAATCGATATAATGTAAATCAAAGTAAACAGTGCCGCTCTTTTATTTACTTTGTATATCTTAAATATATGGAATCCGTTTAAGACGATTAGTGTAGCACTTAATATTAAGGGTTTTAATTCCATTTTTCTCGTCAAATTGAAACTAAACACAAATAGTAAGGTTACGGTTATATGTATGGCTCTCAATAAATGTTCAATCACTTTCTTTTCGTCTTTTTTTAATTCCTTTAGTACAGTACTATGTGAGAGCCATATATTAATGGAAGTATTTTAAATACGTCACCAATCGTAACATCTCCGGCAGTTACTCCAGCTCTAATGCCCCCACCGTTCATAAGTCCTATGTCTGCATTTCCATATTCTTTAAGAGCATCTGCAATTAAATTTCCTAATTCATGTTCCTTAGTTCTAACTAAAGGAGATGACCAAGCAACATCAACCGTACTCTTTCCTATAACCTCTCCCATGGAATCGTCAAGTTCTTTTTTATACTTTTCTGCTATCCCTTTGACTTCCCCATCATCAGGTGTATTATGTGATAGGAATATCTGGTTGAATGTATAGCCCACTACCTTATCATTTATAAGATTCAAATTTATTTGGTTTATTACAGCACCAACCCCACCCGGGTTTACAATTAATGAATTGCCCTTAACTATTGGTCGTCCGAAGGTGTCATTACCTCCACCTATTACTAAATCAACATTCTCAATTTTATCTGGAACGCTATTATTATCAGAGTGTAGATGCGCTAAAACTACTATTACATCAGAAGTCTTTTTTTATTCTTTTACAGTTTTCACCCCCACGTCCCAATGGTCGTGGAATTCAATTTCCTTTGTATTTTCGTAGTGAGTGGTAGCCTTGCTACCGGAGTCTGTTAATCCAACTACTCCCACCTTAACCCCATCCAAATCCTTAGTAATATATGATTTGAATCCCTTAGGGAAACTGCCATTAGAAAGGTAAGTGTTGGCACTTAGCATGGCGTACTTTGCATTCTTCGCTAAAGATTGTAAGTTTGCAAATGAGTAATCGAAATCATGGTTCCCAAGTGCAGTTGCATCATACCCTTGTGCATTCATCAGTTCCACGCTAGCTCTACCCTGGGTAAAATTCACAATATCGGTGTTATAAGGCGAGTCACCCGCATCTAATATCAGTGTATTAGGATTTCTTTTTATCATTTCCTTAAATTGGAATGCAGCTTTTGCAGCACCTCCTACCTCTACAGGTGATCCTGATGGTTTATATGGAATTACATTACCATGGATGTCGGAAGTTGCCATAACAGAAATTATTTTCAAGTCTTTCGTAGCGAAATCCAAAAGAAAAGCCGCTTCTCCCCTTGTTATTTCATCATTGTTAATTGAAAAATCACCGGGCAAAATTCCCTTCTCTTTCCCAACTACTAAAAAGTCAATGTTTTTATCTGCACCTAAGATTCCCTTAGCTATTGCGATTGCAAACTCTTCTTTAGTCACTTTTTTAGTAAAGTTTTCGGTATCTAGTAACCTAGCTTCTAACACTGCATTCATGGCATTTTCTGTCCATGTACCCATGCTTTCAGGAGCAGCAGGTAGCATTGCCGATGCTAAGTTCGCAGTTGTGGTATCCGTGGAATAAAGAGATTTTGTAATCACCTTCCCATCCTTATCTGGTTCTGGGGTTTCTATGGGATATACTGGTGCTAGTTTAAATGTTCTAAATAATAGAGCTGCAGCTGAATCCCTTTCTAATGCGTCCTCAGCCCTGAAACTTCCATCTTGGAATCCCTTTATTACTTCTTTTTCAACTAACTTCAATATACTGGCTTCATATTTGTAACCAGATACATCTGAAAGCATCGCTGCATAAGATACATTACTTACTAAAATAACGAGTACCAAGAACAAGCTTAATAAAATTCTTTTAAAGTTTAATCGTTTACTGTTCATAATTCCTCCTATAATAAATTCAGTACTATTATACTATATGATATGGTTGATAATATTATTAATATGTAAAAATTAAATCAGGACAGCTTAAAGATGTCCTGATTTATTATAGTTTATTACTATGCATTTTTATTTAAATAATCAATAGCATATTGTGCGTAAACGCCTGCTCC
>CAYUJY010000194.1:0-2563 GCA_964445145.1 uncultured Peptoniphilaceae bacterium
AGCTGGGCGCTCAAAACGTTTTTTATGAGGACAGAGGTGCTTTTACGGGAGAGATTTCTTGTGAAATGCTAAATGACCTAGGAGTTGAATACGTCATAGTAGGTCACTCTGAAAGAAGAGAAATCCTAAAAGAAACAGACGAAGAAATTAACAAAAAGGTTAAAAAGCTATTGGAGTATAATCTTAAGCCTATATTATGTTGTGGAGAAACACTCGAAGAGAGGGAAAGTAACAACCACTTCACAAAAGTAAAAAATCAAATCATTGCAGACCTTAAAGATGTTAGCGCTGAAGAAATGACTGAAATTGTAATTGCTTATGAACCTATTTGGGCCATAGGGACAGGTGTTAGTGCCAGCTCCCAAGATGCTGAAGATATGTGTGCGTTCATAAGAAACACTATTGATGAAATTTATGGCAAAGAAGTAGCAAATTCAGTTAGAATACAATATGGAGGATCTGTAAAGCCAGAAACCATAAAAGAAATAATGGCTATGCCAAATATTGATGGTGCATTAGTCGGCGGTGCGAGTTTAAAAGCCGAAGACTTTTCAGCACTTGTAAATTATTAAGAGGAATTATGACTAAAAAAAATAATATGTTAATCATATTGGATGGCTACGGAATAGGTAAAGAATACGAAGGCAATGCAATATATTTAGCAAATAAACCGAATATTGATTTGTTGGCTTTAAAATATCCACAATCAAAGATTTCGGCAAGTGGAGTTGACGTAGGTCTTCCAGCAGGACAAATGGGCAACTCTGAAGTAGGGCATTTGAATATTGGGGCAGGTAGGATTATTTACCAAACCCTTCTAAAAATAAATAATGCCATACAAGATGGAACAATCTTTATGAATACAGAATTAAGAGAAGCCGTTAATAGGGCTAAAAACTCTAATTCTACATTGCACTTAATGGGACTACTATCAGATGGTGGCGTTCACACCCATGAGACTCATTTGTATGCTCTTTTAAAGCTAGCTAAGGATTTGGGAGCTGAAGATGTCATGGTACACGTAATTTTAGATGGTAGAGATGTTTCTCCAAATGCAGGGATTCAATCAATAAAATTACTCCAAGAAAAGATGAACAAAATTGGAGTTGGTAAAATTGCTACAGTATCTGGTAGATACTATGCAATGGACAGGGACAACAACTGGCAAAGAACAAAATTAGCATATGATGCGATAGTAGAGGCACAAGGTGAAAAGATCTATGACGTATTGGACTACGTGACGCATTCCTACGAAGAAAAGGTCACTGATGAGTTTATGAGTCCTAGGGTTGTAGGTGACTATAGTGGGATGAAGGATGGGGATAGTGTAATATTCTTTAATTTTAGACCAGATAGAGCAAGACAAATGACTAGAGCAATCGTGAGTGATGTGTTCGATGGTTTTGAAAGACCGAGAACACTTAACACTTTCTTCGTAACAATGACTGAGTACGACAAAAATATCACGAATGTAAGGGTTGCATTTACTGAAGAAGCTCCTAAAAATACAATAGGTGAGTACGTCAGTTCATTAGGGTATTCACAACTGAGAATTGCAGAAACGGAAAAATATGCACATGTTACATTTTTCCTAAATGGTGGCATAGAAACAAAATTTGAAGGTGAAGATAGAATACTTGTACCTTCACCAAAGGTTGCTACCTTTGATTTAATGCCTGAAATGAGTGCATACGAAGTAACTGACAAAGTTGTGGAGGCAATACTTGCACTGAAATATGAAATGATTATATTAAACTTTGCAAACCCTGATATGGTAGGCCACACAGGTAATATTCCTGCTGCAATAAAGGCTGTAGAAGCTGTTGATGAATGTTTAGGAAAAGTTTTGGATGCTTTGGAAAAAACAAATGGTACTGCAATAATAACTGCAGACCATGGAAATGTAGAAATGATGTTGGGTGAGCACCATGAGGTAATCACCAGCCATACTACTGATTTAGTTCCAGTTTATTTATATAATTATGAAGATGGAGTTACCCTAAAAGATGGTGGTAGATTATGCGACTTAGCACCTACATTACTTGATATTATGGGATTAGAGCAGCCGGCGGAAATGACCGGATTTAGTTTATTGGAAAGGGGAGTTTAATATGAGTTTAATTGTTGATGTATATGCAAGAGAGGTACTTGATTCTAGAGGTAATCCTACTGTAGAAGTAGAAGTTTACACTGAAGACGGCGCATTTGGTAGAGCTATTGTTCCTTCAGGAGCATCTACTGGCGCTCACGAAGCTGTAGAATTAAGAGATGGCGACAAGGGAAGATATTTAGGTAAGGGCGTTGAACAAGCAGTTGAAAACGTGAATGAAGTAATTGCACCTGAAGTTATAGGACTTGATGTAACTGATCAAGTGGGCGTGGATATGACCATGATAGAGCTAGATGGAACCAACAATAAAGGAAAACTAGGGGCTAATGCAATTTTAGGCGTATCTATGGCCGTTGCTAGAGCAGCAGCAGATGAGTTGGGTGTTTCTATTTATAATTATCTTGGTGGTACCAATGCGAGAAATCTACCAGTTCCTATGATGAATATTCTTAA
>CAYUJY010000195.1:0-2557 GCA_964445145.1 uncultured Peptoniphilaceae bacterium
TAATAATCAGGATGAATTCCTTCTCTCATGTTTTCACCTCTCTATATAAAATAAAAAGAATGGATTTCTTGACTTTAAAAAAATATGGGAAGATGCGAAATATTTAATTGATGATTTTAAAATTAAATGTGATGGATATTCTGCAAATGTTAAGACATTATCTGGAGGTAATATACAAAAAGTAGTTGCTGCAAGAGAATTTACGTCAACTCCCAAAGTATTAATTGCAAGTCAACCTACAAGAGGAATAGATGTAGGTGCTGCAGAATTAATTAGAAAAAAAATGATTGGCTTACGAGATGATTTTAATACTGCGACGTTATTGTTTTCTGCTGACCTAAGTGAGTTACTCTATGGGAGTGATAGTATTATGGTTATGTATAATGGCGAAATAGTTGCATACTTTAGCGACTCTTCACAAATTAATGAAGAAATACTCGGTGAATATATGTTGGGCTTAAAAAGGCAATCTGAAATAGAAATTGGGAGGTTAATTCATGATTAAATCTTCTAAAATTTTGACTCCTAAGGAAATAGAGAATAGATTTAGTATAATAAGGACTTTAATGGCTATTGGAATTGCTTTAATACTTGCATTCGGATTAATAATGACTGTGAGCGACAACCCCATTAAAGACTTCACAACTCTGTTAATAGGACCATTAACGAGAACGAGTAGGATGGTAACTGTAATATCAAAAATGATTCCACTTTTATTTACTGGCGTAGCAGTTAGTTTAATATATTCTGCAGGTCAAATAAATATTGCTGCTGAAGGTGCATTTTTTGCAGGCAGTGTTGCTGCTACTATTGTAGCTCTAATTCCAGGAATACCTTCAGTACCTCACATAATATTATGTATTTCTGCAGGAGCTGTTGTAGGAGCATTGGTAATGGGAATACCGGGTTTACTATATGTTAAATACGATACAGTGACGATTGTATCTGCATTGATGATGAATTATGTAGCACTCTATGGAGGACTTTATATAATTTTAAACCCACTTAGAGACCCTGCAGCTGGTTTCGAAGCATCATTCTTGTTTCAAGAATCAGCTAAGCTACCAAAATTGTTTGGTGATGAAAGAATCCATATAGGTTTAATAATTGGAATTTTAATAGTGATTTTTGGAGCAATGATACTCCAAAAAATACCATTTGGTTATGAAATTAGAACAGTAGGCTCTAACCCAAAATTTGCAAAATATTCAGGTATTGCTGTAGAAAAAACGATACTATACACATCCTTATTGGCAGGTGCAATTGCTGGAATTGGTGGCACAGTTGAGACATTAGGCAATTACAGTAGATTTGTATACTCTGGATTTACAAATCATGGGTGGGATGGAATAATGATTGCAGTTTTGTGCAAAAACAACCCTAAATATGTGCCTATAGCTGCTTTTTTTGTAGCTTATTTAAAAACTTCCGCTGACACATTAAATATGACCTCAAAAATTCCTCCTGAAATAATTAGTGTAATTCAAGCAATAATAATAATCTTTATTGCGGCTGAACGATTCCTTTCTGGATGGGAACATAGGAAGATAGTAGAAAATGCACAAACAATTATAGGGATGGAAGGGGATGTTAAAAGTGAGTGAATATATCTTTTCAACAGAATTTTTATTCGCAGTTATAAGAATGGCAACTCCATTGATATTTGTAGGTATGGCCGCTGTTGTAGGTGCTAAAGCCAATGTTTTGTGTATTGCTTATGAAGCTATGATGCTATTTGCAGCATTAGGTGGGGTTGTTGGCAGTGCACTGACACAAAACATTTTCGTAGGAATTATCGTAGGAATTCTGAGTGGATTAATAATTGCAGCTATATTTGCTTATTTTGTATTGTACCTTGATACCAAACCTTTACTTGCGGGACTTGCTTTAAATACTTTAGGTACTGGCGGAACGGTGTATATTGTGTATTTAATTACAGGAATGAAGTTAGATACATCATCGCTAGCAAGTCTAAGGTTTCCTGCATTGGAAATTCCAATAATAGAAAAAATCCCATATATCGGCAAATTGATTTCTGGACATAATGTATTGTCATACATTGCATTCATTTCAGTAGTATTAGTATGGTATATAGTTTACAGAACTAAATTAGGTTTACGAATAAGAGCAGTAGGTGAAGATCCAGCAGCAGCTGCATCAGTAGGAATAAATGTTAATAAAACAAAGTTTATAGCGTTATTAATAAGTGGTGTTCTAGCTTCAATGGGGGGTTTGTTTATGTCAATGGGATATATGCCTTATTTTACAACAAATATGACTGCAGGAAGAGGTTTTATTGGTATAGCAGCTCAAAATCTCGGCAGAGGAAATCCGTTGTGGACTATGTTATACACTTTAGTTTTTGGAGCGTCTATGGCAACGGGCAACATCGCACAATCATTTAGATTGCCTTCACAATTTGCATCCATGATGCCATATTTGATTACACTTATTGGATTGGTTATGATTGGAATTAGAAATAAACGAGATAAAGACATAAATAAGAAAGAGGTGCTTTTTATGAACGAAGAACTGAAAAATGCAGAAACTGCTGCTC
>CAYUJY010000196.1:0-2489 GCA_964445145.1 uncultured Peptoniphilaceae bacterium
CTCATTTGTCTTCTGGCAGGAGAAGTTGGTTTATATTTTTTAATCGCCATTTTTTGTTACCTCGCCTTTTATTCCATACCTTCGAAGAACTCGATAGACTTAGAATTATCACTAAGTTTCACAATAGCTCTTTTCCAGTCAGGTCTTCTACCTTGAGTAGCGCCTTGTCTCTTTAACTTACCAGGTCTATTTTGTGTGTAGACCTTTTCAACAGTAACTCCAAATATATGCTCAATCGCCTTTTTAATTTCAGGCTTTGTAGCTTTTCTGTCAACTTGGAAGGTATATTTCTTTTCTTCCATAAGTGCCATAGTTTTTTCTGTTATAAGTGGTTTCTTTATAAGGTCATAATATCTTTCCATTATGCGAATACCTCCTCTATTTCTTCTAAAGCTTCCTTAGTAAGGATTAGAGAATTGTATTTCAAAATGTCATAAACATTAAGTGTGTTAGCATTTGTAGTACAAACTGTTGGAAGGTTGGCTGCAGACTTGATAACATTTAGTTCAGGTCTTTTTATAACGATAAGCGCCTTCTTGTCAGCCTTTATAGCTTCTAGCATCCTAACCATTTCTTTAGTCTTTGGTGCGTCGAAGTTAATGCTATCTACAACGATTAATTCATTCTCTTTTACTTTTGAAGTCAACACGCTCTTAAGCGCTAGTCTTTTTATCTTCTTAGGAGTTGTGTAAGAGTAGTCTCTCGGCTTTGGAGCGAAAACTACACCGCCACCCTTCCATTGTGGTGATCTTATACTACCTTGTCTTGCACGATCGGTACCCTTTTGTCTCCAAGGCTTTCTTCCGCCGCCTCTAACCTCAGCTCTCGTAAGAGTTGATTGTGTACCTTGTCTTCTGTTTGCAAGAAGGTTCTTTACAACTGTATATACAGCATGCTCATTTATTTCTACGTCGAAAATGTCTGCATTTAAATCTAATTCTTCAACACTTTCGCCCTTCATATTTAATACATTAATTTTTGGCATTCAAGATCCTCCTTCCTAATTGCTCTTTACAGATTCTTTGATGTATAGAATTCCCTTTTTAGGTCCAGGTACTGCACCCTTAACTAAAATGAAGTTCTTATCTGCATCAACTCTGATAACTTCAAGATTTTGAACGGTAGTTCTTCTGTTACCCATCTTACCAGCCATTTTATGGTTTTTGAAAACTCTTCCTGGATAAGTACCAGCAGACAAACCACCTGGCATTCTGTGGAATTTAGAACCGTGAGTTTCTCTACCACGTCCGAAACCATGTCTTCTAACTACCCCTTGAGTACCTTTACCTTTAGAAGTTCCAGACACGTCTACGAATTCACCTGCTGTGAAAACATCAGCCTTTATTTCATCACCAATGTTGTAGCTATCTGTAGCCTCTACAGGAAGTTCTCTAAGATACTTCTTATATTCAACTGAAGCTTTGTCAAAATGACCTATCATTGCCTTAGTCATTCTGTGTTTCTTAGCTGCTCCAAAACCAACTTGAAGAGCTTCGTATCCATCAGTTTCCTTTGTCTTCTTTTGAACAACTACTTGTGGCTCAATTTCGATAACCGATACAGGAACTAGAGTTCCATCTTCGGTAAAGATTTGAGTCATCCCTACTTTCCTACCTACTAAATACTTCATTCTACACCTCCAAAATTATAGCGGATTGCACGTTTATGCAATCATATAAAGGAATAATTATCTATAATTATAACTTTATTTCGATATCAACGCCTGCTGGCAAATTCAATTTCATCAAAGAATCAACTGTTTTTTGGTTTGGACTAAGTATATCGATTAGTCTTTTGTGAGTTCTTTGTTCAAATTGCTCTCTAGAATCCTTGTGCTTGTGAACTGATCTTAAAATTGTGATGATTTCTTTTTCAGTCGGTAGTGGTACCGGACCTGAAATTGTAGCACCTGTAGCCTTAGCAGCCTCCACGATTTTCTTAGCAGAAGAATCTACTAATTCGTGATCATAAGCCTTCAATCTGATTCTGATTTTGTTGTTTGACATTTTTTCCTCCTATCGCAAGTTTGTCGCACTTGCGACTTATTATTGCCGATACACTCAACCGGGCGTTTAATGATTCCCGATTAATAAAAAACAGCAATTCTAAGTCGCCCGATTTCTTAATCGAACATTTCTCCGCAGAAATTCCCTTATTTGCAAACTTTCGCCCCACGCTGTTTAGTTGGGAGTTCGCCATGAGCCACCTTCTGCATCAACGAATGTATTTTTAACGCACAAACAATTATACAAAAATTATATGGACTTATCAAGAAGAAATTAAAATATTTATCTCTTTTTTAAAAGTTCCCAATATTTATAAAATAATAAATATATATAAATTCATAAAATCTTGAGCGTAAAGAATATTATACCATAGATTATCAAGCATTTGAACTGATTTCATCGAATAACCTTCCGAATTACGATAGCAAATTTAAAATTGCATTGTTTGGGTAAAGGAATAATAATATTATAATAAATATAGGA
>CAYUJY010000197.1:0-2477 GCA_964445145.1 uncultured Peptoniphilaceae bacterium
TGGCACGCATGACCAGAAACGTGAATTTCTGATAGTGATTTGTAAATAACCTCAGTTCCATGCTCCATAAGCTTATTGATAACCCTAGTTACTGCAATTTCATTACCCGGTATCGGATTAGCAGATAATATTACTACGTCATCTGATGAAATTTGGATTTTTTTGTGCTCGCCGTATGCAATTCTAGTAAGGGCACTCAGTGGTTCACCTTGCGACCCAGTTGTGATTATTACTATCTTTGACGGATCGTGTTTATGCATTTCTTTAATGTCTATTATTCTGTTTGAATCTACTTTTAAATAGCCTAAACTCATGGCTGTGCTCATTACATTAAGCATAGACCTTCCGGATAAAACTATTTTACGGTCATATTTTTCCGCAGAATTTACAATTTGTTGTATTCTGTGGACATTCGATGCAAAGGTAGCTATTATTAGCCTCTTGTCCGCGTGTTGAGCAAATAAATTATTGAAGGTTTGACCTACAACACTTTCACTCAAAGTGACACCTGGTCTAGTCGCATTTGTAGAGTCACTCAATAATAGCAATACTCCCATATCACCATATTCTGCAAATCTATTCAAGTTGATTGCGCCACCGTCAATTGGTGTGAAATCCACCTTGAAGTCCCCTGTGTGGATAATGTATCCATGGGGCGTTTTTATTGCTATGGCAGAGCTATCTGGAATACTGTGGGTGGTTTGTATAAACTCCACTTCCATCTTGCCTAGCTTTATCACGCTGCCATATACTACGGTATTTAAATGAACTTCACCTAGGCGATGCTCTTTAAGCTTATTTTGCAATAGCCCTAAGGTTAGTCCCGTTCCGTAAATTTCAATATTTCCAATTTCTTTCAATAAATATGGTATTGCACCGATATGGTCCTCATGACCATGGGTCAATACCAATCCTCTTATCTTACTCTTGTTGCTCACTAAATATGACATGTCAGGTATGACTGAGTCTACGCCTAACATCTCATCTTCAGGAAATGTAATTCCGCAGTCTATAAGTACAATGTCGTCCCTGTACTCTATAACTGTCAGGTTTTTACCTATTTCCTTCATTCCTCCTAGAGGAATAATCTTTAATTTGTTTGTGTTCTTCATAAATCTCCTTATTTATTTATCATTACATTCTTTGCAATATCCGAAAAACTTTAAATCGTGATCGGATATAATAAATTCTTGTTCTTCTTCTATCTGTCTTTCAAGGTTTCCTAACAGGTCAACCTTCAGCTCAATTAATTTTCCACAGCTTAAACACACCAAATGATGGTGTTGGTGAGAGTCATCATCTAAAGCACTCAACTCGTACCTCGCAACACCATCATCTAATGTTAATCTCGTAACTATTTTTAAATCTTCAAAAAGTTGCATATTTCTGTACACAGTAGCAATTCCAACTTCAGGATGTTCAATGGAAATCATCCTGTGAATTTCATCGCAGGAAAGATGCTTATTTACTCCCTTGCCTAAGAAATTCAAAATGACTTTCCTTGGCGCCGTAGTTTTATATCCATGTTCCTTTAGTATTGTGTATGCAATTTTTAAATCCTCCATTTTACCTCACTGAATAATATCTTTTTTCAATTCTTCGTATACTTGGGATACTTCCTCAAGCTCATCATCTTCTATTCCTACCAGTATTTCTTCTCCACTATCGTCAATATCGACTCTAAGGATATAGGTGGGAGCATATATTTCATCTGCAGGTAGCATCGCAACATAATCAACATCATCAAGGCTAAATTTAGCCTTCACAATAAACTCTTGTTGGTTACCTAATTCGTCATAAAACGCGACCTTTTGCATAATGACCCTCCTATCTATTTGCATCCAAATATGCTTGTAATATAAAAATTGCAGCAATTTTATCCACAAATTGTTTTCTATTCTCTCTTCTTACTCCGCCCTCAATTAATACCTTTGTAGCGGATAATGAAGTCATTCTTTCGTCTTGGTAAATTATTTCAACTCCATATTTGTTATGGAGCTTGGTAGCAAATTTTTCTGTCTTTTCTCCTTGGGGACCTATCGTTCCATTCATGTTTTTAGGCATTCCAACGACTACTTTTTTTATATTATACTCGTCGATATAGCCCTTAACTGCATCAAAATCCTGCTTGTTACTGAACCTTTTTATAGTAGTTACACCCTGTGCTGTTAACCCCAATAGGTCACTTACTGCTACGCCTATTGTCTTGTCACCAACATCTAATCCTAATACTCTTTCCAATTTATAATACCTTTATATAAAAATCCGGGCACGCATTTGCGCAGTAACCACATAATATACAATTTTCGTCGATTACTGCTTTACCGTTAATTATTTTAATCGCCTTAGCCCGGCAGACTGCCTCGCATTTTCCGCAGCCGATGCAATACTCTTCAACGGTTATCTCTCTATTTTGGGACCTTAAGTTATTTTGTAGCTGATCTGAAATTTTTTCTTTATTAATAAGCTGTGTATTT
>CAYUJY010000198.1:0-616 GCA_964445145.1 uncultured Peptoniphilaceae bacterium
AATTTCCTTAAGCTTCAACGAGCCTTCTAGTGCAGAATAATAATCTAAAGCTCGACCTAAATAATAGACAGATGGCTGCGATGTAATGTACTCTGCAATGGTTTCAAAGTCACTGAAATTGCCTAATAACTCACTTTGTTTTTTCGAAATACTTTGTAATTCCTCAATCATTTCCCTACATGTATTTAAAGAAATTTTTTCTAATTTTATTGCAAAGTCTAAAGTAAGCAAATATAAAATTATCAATTGTGTCGTATATGCTTTTGTAGATGCGACTGAAATTTCTGGACCAGCCCAGGTGTAAATCACTTTTTTTGCTTCTCTAGAAATTGTTGAACCCACGACGTTTGTAATTGCAAGTGTAATAGCACCTGCTGATTTTGCATACCTCAGTGCAGAAAGTGTGTCGGCGGTTTCTCCCGACTGGCTAACTAAAATTACTAAAGTATTATCATCCAACATTGGGTCCATGGATTTAAACTCAGAAGCCACATTGATTGTGACGGGGATCCTCAGAAGCTTTTCTAATGCAAATTTTCCTACCAGTCCCGCATGATATGCCGTACCACATGCTACTATATGAATTTTGTTGAAAGCTTTCAGTTCGTCAATTGTA
>CAYUJY010000198.1:626-1238 GCA_964445145.1 uncultured Peptoniphilaceae bacterium
TAAAGTAGTCTTAAAAAGTCGAATAATCTATAGTCGTCAATTGTAAAACTTCCATCCCCAAAATCAATCATACCTTTCGAATCTAATTTACTTGAGATTGTATTTCGGACAGCTTCCGGTTGCTCGTATATTTCCTTCAACATAAAATGCCCGTAACCTTCTTTAGATGCAGCATTTAGGTCCCAATCTATATGGGATAACTCGTGATGTACTACATTTCCAGAATAATCCATAATCTTATACCGGTCTTTTCTTATATCTGCTATTTCCGAATCGCCCAAGTAGATTACATCCTTCGTATATTGCAATAGTGCTGGGATATCCGACGCAATATAATTTCCGTCTGTTCCTATACCTAATACAAGGGGACTTTCTTTTCTAACTGCAATTAGTCTATCTGGATCTTTTGATGATATGATTGCCATGGCATAAGCACCACGTATCATATTAACTGATTTTAATACTGCGTCTAACAAATTATTTTCATAATTGTAATCCAAAAGCTGAACGAAAACCTCTGTGTCCGTATCTGATTTGAAATCATAACCTTGACCAATTAAAAATTCCTTAATTTCCTTGTAGTTTTCTATTATTCCATTGTGAACGATGGAA
>CAYUJY010000198.1:1282-2403 GCA_964445145.1 uncultured Peptoniphilaceae bacterium
GCGCACCGTGGGTTGCCCATCTCGTATGGCCGATTCCCAAATTACCATTTACTGGATTTTCCAAAAGTGCATCAACTAGGTTTTTCAATCTCCCCGTATATTTTTTTGTTACAATCTCTCCTTCTGTAAAAACAGAAATACCCGATGAATCATATCCTCTATACTCTAGTTTTTCTAGACCAGATAGTATGACATCTCGTGCATTAAAATTACCGCAGTATCCAACGATTCCGCACATATAAACCTCCAAAATGTATTTTTAGAGATTCCACTTAGTCAATTTTGTTACTCTGTTTACAGATATTTTGTATGACTCTTAGGCTGTGGTACCTATGAAGCATCCGCCGATATTCGATAACTTCATTCCTCGTCACCCCGAAGGGTCAGGCGCTTAACAGTTTTTATCTCGAAAAAATATTAACATAAATTTTTCAAAAAGTAAACTTTCATAATTTTGTAACGATATCGATATAAAAATACGATATACTATTGTTGGGTGAGGAAAATGAGAAACAGAAGAAAAAAGGGGATTAATTATTATATATTACTGGGACTATTATTAGTTTTAGTTGTGGTGGCGGTATTTAGGCGAAATGAAATACTCAACGCTTTTAATGAACAATCAGTAGCAGAGTCAATGAAACCAGAGGATGAAACGAAACCAATGGTTGTAATAAAAGAAGAAGATAGAAATACTGATTTAAAAAGCGAGAACAAAAAACAAGAAGATGAGCTTGAAGAGGATTCTAAGGTAGAGCCCTCCGAAAAAAAACTTGAATTAGAAGTAAAAGCAGCAGAAGAGTCTGTAGAGCTGACAACTAGTGACGAAAAGCCAGTAGAAAAGCCAGTAGAAAAGGGCGTAACACCTCCAGCGGATAATAAACCTATGGAAGTAGCAGCACCAATTAAATCGGACTCCCAAGGAAATTATGCTGACCTTTCCAACGAAAGTCAAGGATGGTGGTTTATCGTACCCAAACCATTAAACCAAGATGTAAAGGCAAACATAGATACATTAGATTGCTTTCCGTGATTTGAAATTTCTTCTACAATTAAATCTTCTGCCGAACTTTCATTTATATTAATTTCACCAGAAGCAAGAGTCTTAGTAACAGCAACCA
>CAYUJY010000199.1:0-1423 GCA_964445145.1 uncultured Peptoniphilaceae bacterium
CATTGCAGCTTTGTTCGCAGGATAATATCCGAAGAATATTCCAATAAACATGGAAAATGATACAGCAACAATCATTGCTAGCACTGATGGAAATGTTGGAGATTTTATAAATACGCTGGCAGCATATCCCGCTGCTCCGCCTAATAGCAGTCCGATAATTCCCCCTATTATACAAATAATCATACTTTCAATAATAAATTGTAAACTTATATCTATATTCGTAGCACCCAATGCTTTTCTTATCCCAATTGCCATACTTATATTTCCCATAACATTATTTATTTCGCTAAGCTGCGATTTTATTGTTGAAGTTTCAACCATTACCGCATCATTGTCCTTGTAATAATTGGTGTTGAGAAAAGTATCAATTTCTTTTGTGAGATATGCCACATCCTCTCTGGTGTTTGTGACTACTGTAAAAAATCTATACATATCAGGATTGTTATCCTTCGATGCAAATTATCTATTCCCTACCGTATAAGGAATGTAGGCTGCTGTGTTAGTTTCTACAGAGCCTCCTAAAACTCCTAGGGAAACAGGCTCGTACTTGTAAACCCCCACAACTGTGTAGCTCCTGGGTCCATGTGAACTCGTATCAATATTTATAACTTTACCAAGAATTTTGTCGTTATCCCCATCGTATATTGTACTTACAACTTTGTCTGAAATTACAATTACTTCCTTGTTGGACAAGACGTCCTTCTCATCTAAAAATCTACCTGCTAATATAGTTGTTTTGTTGGTATATTTGCACCCTCATTAGTCGCATCGATATTGACAGAAATTTACTTTCTGCCTTTACTAATTTTTCCATCAGAGCCAGCACCCTTGTACACTATCGATTTTATGTTTTCTGAATACCTATTTTCCATAGTTTCGATGGCGTTTTTACTAATCAAATCCCTATTCGTTATCTCTTCATAATCATGACCAGGTTTTGGGGTTAATCCAACATTGACTGAATTTGCACCAAAGCTTTCAAATCCCTTGGAAACTGAATTTGTAAGTGCATCTCCTATGGTAACAATGGCAATTACAGACGCTATACCCATGATTATGCCTAGCATGGTTAAGAGAGACCTAATCTTGTTTATCCTCAAACCTTCGATGTCTATCTTTATATTTTCAAATATTCCCATTATATAAAGCTACCGTCTGACATAGTAACAATTCGCTTTGTCTCCTGTGCCACTTCCATATTATGTGTAATCAATACAAAGGTCTTTTTTTGCTCCTTGTTCAGTCTGTGGAAAATTTCCATTACGGTATTTCCATCAGCGTCCTTAACATAATTATATCCGTAAAGTCTTCCACAATGCGATACGAAACCTTCCCTGAATTTTCTGCGTATAGCCCATTTTTGATTATCGCTAAAGTCTTTTAATTCCTGCTCTGCAACCATTGCGCGGATAGATAATATTGT
>CAYUJY010000199.1:1433-2353 GCA_964445145.1 uncultured Peptoniphilaceae bacterium
ATCAGGTTCCATAGATAAGGCCCTAGCTATGGCAACCCTTTGTTTTTGACCACCCGAGAGTTCATTTGGATTGTGGTTCGCCCTTGTATCCATTTCCACTAACCTTAACAGCTCCAATGCCCTTTCCCTTCTTTCCTTCGGTGGTACTTTGTTATACAGCATTGGAAGCTCAACATTTTTTAATGCAGACAATCTGGGGATTAAATTGAAATTTTGAAATACGAATCCAATCTTTTTATCTCGTATTTGAGATAGCTCAAAATCACTGGCAGCATCAACATCTGGCCCAGAAAGGAAATAATTTCCAGTTGTAGGTCTATCCAATAGTCCATTTATATTCATAAGAGTACTCTTCCCGGACCCAGAGGTGCCAACAATAGATACGAACTCACCTTCCATCACCTGCAAATCAATTCCGTGGAGAATTTCCAATTCATTTGGGAGTCCGATGTAAAACCTTTTGACTATATCCTTCATATCAATAATTTTTTCCAATTCGCTCACCTACTGTTCTAGCATGGCAGTTTCACTTAACTGCACTGTCATGCCTGGCGTGTAGGCATCAGGGGAGTTGATAACGCGGATGCCGCCCTTTAGCTCATTGGAGCTAATAACAGTTTCAAAATCATTTTGAGCATCTACATCTACAGATAACTCTTTAATTTCAGACACTTCGCCATCTCCTAATATTAAAATAAATGATTTTTCATTCTTTTTATACACGGAATTCCTAGGTGCTACAAACAAATCATCCTTCTTTTCTAAAATGTATTTTACTCTAACGTTCATTCCCGGCTTTATTTCATCAGAGTTTCCTTCCATTATAACTTTAACTCCATAAGCAACCTCGTTTGATGCAGTAGACTGTGATGTTGTGGAAGTGGATGCCTGACCAATAGGAGTGGGGTCGATGGAATCTA
>CAYUJY010000200.1:0-2315 GCA_964445145.1 uncultured Peptoniphilaceae bacterium
ATGGAGCAGGCTGTAGTGCTTGTGGTGGAACTGGCTGGAGTATGGAACTCTTAGGTGGCGGAATGGTACATCCACAAGTGTTGGAAAACTGTGGTATAGATTCTGAAAAGTACACAGGCTTTGCCTTCGGTATGGGCGTAGACAGGATTACAATGGTTAAGTACGGAATTAAAGATATAAGACTCTTGTTTGAAAATGACAACAGATTCTTAAATCAATTTTAGGAGGACATATGTTACTACCGGTAAAATGGCTGCATGACTATGTGGAACTAAATGCAAGTTCCCGTGAGTTGGCAGATGGAATTACAGATACTGGTTCCCACGTGGAACAGATTATTGATAGAGATAAAGAAATTAACGGCATCATAACTGGACGAATCACAAAGGTGGAAAAGCATCCCAATGCGGATAAGCTTTTGGTTTGTGATGTGGATATGGGCGATGAAAAAATTGTAATAGTAACTGGAGCTAAGAATGTTTTTGAAGGCGCAATCGTGCCAGTTGCTACCATAGGTTCAAAATTAGCAGATGGAACTAAAATTGGCTTGTCAGAATTTCGAGGAATTGAATCCGCAGGAATGTTTTGTTCCCTACAAGAGCTGGGATTTGACGTAAGTGTAATTCCTAGGGAAGTTAGGGATGGAATCTATATTTTCGACGAAGGCACATCAATAGGCAAGGAAGCTACGGTGCTTTTAGATATGGATTGGGATATTATTGAATGTGAGATTACACCTAATAGACCGGACTGTCTAAGCATCATTGGGATGGCTAGGGAAACAGCCGCCACATTTAATACTAAGCTTAAGAACAACGAAATAGTAATTTCCAAGGAAGAAGACGAAATACGTGATTACCTAAAGGACGTATCGGTGGAATCTCCTAATTGCAGAAGATATTATGCTAGGGTCCTAAAGGACGTGGAAATAAAACAATCCCCCCAATGGCTAAAAAATAATTTAATGGCAGCAGGCGTTAGACCGATAAATAATATTGTAGATTTGACGAACTATGTAATGTTAGAATATGGACAACCACTCCATGCATTCGATTTAAACGATTTGGCAAAACACGAAATTAAAGTTTACCAAGCTCCTGAAGGATTGGAATTTCAAACTCTAGATTCACAGGTTAGAAAACTGACCTCTGATGACTTAGTAATAGCAGATGGAGAAAGACCAATCGGTATTGCTGGTGTAATGGGTGGTATGAATTCTGAAATAAAAAATGACACAAAGACCATAGTCCTTGAGGGCGCAAACTTTAACAGAAGCGCAATTAGACACACTTCAAAAAGATTGAATTTAAGAACAGAAGCTAGCAGTAGATTCGAAAAGGGGTTAGACCCTGAATTTGCATCCATAGCAGTAGATAGAGTCTGTGAATTGGCGCTAGAAATCGGTGCTGCCAAAGTTGTAGCAGGAAATATAGACGTATACCATGGCAAAAAGGAACCTATCAAGGTAACCTTAAGACCTGAAAGGTCAAATATGCTACTTGGAATAGACTTAAGTGTTGAGCAGATGATTGATTATTTAGGCAGACTGGAAATTTCATCTATATTAAAAGATGGAGTTTTGGAATGCACTGTGCCTACCTTCAGGGGCGACATTACTATTGAAGCTGATTTAATAGAGGAAATAGGCAGACTATATGGGTTAAACAATATAGTGGGAACGCCTATTGAAAGTGCCATGACTAGGGGAGGAAAGCCATATTTCAGAGGAGTGCAAAAGGAAGTTAAAACTGCACTGAAGGGAATGGGCTATAATGAGCTGATGACTTATTCATTTATGAGTCCAAGGGCTCTCGATAAGCTGATGCTGACGACGGACGACCCTAGGAGAGATTACGTAAAGATTCTAAATCCATTGGGAGAAGAGTTCTCCATGATGAGAACTACCTTGATGGCGAATATACTAGACGTTATAAGTAGAAACCAAAACAAGGGCATAGCAGAAATGCTTTGCTATGAAATAGGAAACACTTTCATTCCAAATGTAGAAGGCGAGCTTCCAAAAGAGGAATTGAAATTGATAATGGGGCTTTATGGAGATGGAGACTTCTACTATCTAAAGGAATCTTTGGAGATAGCATTAAAATCTGTAGGTATCCACAACCTTACCTTTGAACGAGAAACTGAAAATACTCTTTACCATGGCGGAAGATGTGCAAATGTATATGCCAATGGCGAATATATCGGTACAATGGGCGAAATTCATCCACTGGTAATGGAAAATTATGAAATTAAGAAGAGGACCATCACTGGAGAGTTTAACTTCAACAAAATTGTAGAGCTTTCAAATGATGACA
>CAYUJY010000201.1:0-2249 GCA_964445145.1 uncultured Peptoniphilaceae bacterium
TGATAGGACAAAATCACTTGCGGATATACTAGGACAATATCATTTGCGGATGATATTTTTTCTACGACTTTTAAAATTTTTGTTGACATTATTGGAAACACTGTATATAATAGCACAGTCAACTAAAAAACTTGACAGGTGATAAGGATGTTAGAAGACGTAATTAGACTAAACTCTCTGTATGATTATTATGGCGAACTGTTAACGGAAAACCAAAGAAGATGTTTTGAACTGTATTATAGGGATGACTATTCCTTATCTGAAATTGCAGATGAGATAAACATCAGCAAACAAGGCGTTTCTGAAAACTTAAAACGAGCTAAAAAGGAATTGGAGAATTTGGAATCTAAAATAAAATTGATTGAAAAAATTGCTTTTATAAGAAATAATCTTTCTAAAATTAATTCTGAATTAGTGTCTAATTCTGATGAATTGAGAGAAAGAATTAAGCAACTTAGCGATCAAATATTAGAGGAGTTGGATAATTAGTGTTTGAAAGTCTTTCAGAAAGAATTCAAGGAGCTTTGGATAAACTTAAGGGAAGAGGAAAGCTCACTCCTAAAGATGTAGACGCTGTCATGAGAGAAGTAAGATTGGCCCTACTAGAAGCAGACGTTAGTTACAAGGTAGTTAAGGATTTCGTTGCAAAGGTCAAGGAAAGAGCAGTAGGCTCGGAAGTTATGGAAAGCTTAACTCCAGGCCAACAAGTTGTAAAAATTGTAAATGAAGAACTTACAAATCTTATGGGGGGAACTTCTTCCAAACTTGAATTAAGTGGAAAACCTCCTGTTGTAATACTAATGTGTGGACTTCAAGGTGCAGGTAAAACGACAACAAGTGCCAAACTTGCCTTAATGCTTAAAAATCAAAACAAACGACCATTATTAGTTGCTGGTGACATATATAGACCTGCCGCTATAAAACAATTGGAAGTCGTTGGAGAAAAAGCTGGAGTTCCAGTTTTTACAATGGGCAACAAAATAAATCCTATTGACATAGCAAAAGCTTCCGTTGAACATGCAAAAAAGCATGGTAACGACGTAGTTATTATAGATACAGCTGGTAGACTCCATATTGATTCAGAATTAATGGATGAAATCAGAGGTATAAAGGAAGCTACAAATCCTAATGAAATACTATTGGTTGTAGACTCTATGACTGGACAAGATGCAGTTAATGTGGCTGAGAGCTTTAACTCACAGTTAGAAGTTACAGGTATTGTTCTAACGAAATTAGATGGTGACACCAGAGGTGGTGCTGCGCTTTCAATTAAGGGTGTAATAAATAAACCTATAAAGTTTACTGCAATTGGAGAAAAATTAACTGATTTAGAAGTTTTCCATCCAGATAGAATGTCTTCCAGAATCCTAGGCATGGGTGATGTAATCAGTCTTATCGAAAAGGCACAGGCATCAATAGATGAACAAAAAGCTGCTGAATTAGAAAAGAAATTAAAGTCACAGTCTTTCAGCCTAGATGATTATATGGAGCAAATTCAACAGGTAAGAAGTATGGGACCTTTAAATGATTTATTAGGCATGATGCCAGGAATGAATAAATCCGCATTAAAGGGTGTCAATATTGATGAAAAGGAATTTGACAGAATAGAAGCAATTATCAAGTCAATGACGATGATGGAAAGAGAAAATCCTGAAGTCATCAATAGCTCGAGAAGACAAAGAATTGCAAATGGAAGTGGTACGGATGTTACTGACGTAAATAAACTTCTTAAACAATTCAAGGACTTGAAAAAAATGATGAAACAATTCGGTAACATGGAAAAAATGATGAAAAAAGGTAAATCAAGATTTCCTTTTTCTATATAATAATGGAGGTGCTTTATGGCAGTAAAAATAAGATTAAGAAGAATGGGAAGCAAAAAGAATCCTTTCTACAGAATAGTAGTTGCGGATTCCAGAGCTCCTAGAGATGGAAAATTTATTGAGGAGATAGGTTATTACAACCCACTAACTGAACCTAAGACAATCAATGTGAACAATGAAAAGGCAAATGATTGGATTAAGAAGGGTGCAAAACCTACAGATGTTGTAGATAGACTATTCAAAAATGTTGGACTCTACGAAAATAAGAAAGTGGAAGAAACTACCGCTAAGGTTGAAGAAGTTGCAACTGAAGAAATAATTGAGGAAACTGAAGAAACAACTGAGTCCTCAATTTAGAAAATGAGGTATTTCAATGAAAGATTTGATTGAATACATTGCCAAAAGCATTGTTTCAAAGCCTGAGGA
>CAYUJY010000202.1:0-2189 GCA_964445145.1 uncultured Peptoniphilaceae bacterium
AAGTTGAGATGAAATATAAGCCTTTGTTAACGCTTCAAATATTCCTAATATTAACCCACCTAATACAGCTCCTGGAATACTTCCTATACCACCTAGAACCGCTGCAATAAATGCTTTAATACCTAACATAGATCCCATTAAAGGACCAACTTGTGGATATGCTGATAAATATAAAATAGAGCCAACTGCTGCTAATGCACTTCCTATCATAAAAGTAATAGTAATGACAGAATCAACGTTTATACCCACTAATTTTGATGCCACATAGTCCTCGCTAGTTGCTGATATTGCTTTACCAATTTTTGTTTTTGTAACAAAAATCTGTACTAAAAATGAAAATACCATAGTTATTAATATTGTTGCGACTATAGACGTGTTGATTCTCATCCCAAAAAATTCAATACCTTGCGTGCCAAAAATTCTAGGGAAGGGAAGGGAATTTGCACCGATAAATTTCATCGCTAAATTTTCTAACAATAGGCTGACACCTATTGCAGTAATTAGACTTGAAATTCTAGGTGAATTTCTCAATGGTGCATAAGCAAATTTTTCAATTGCTGCGCCAACGATAACGCATAATATTATTGCAGGGACAACTGTTGCCCATATGGGAAGACCCATTTGCATAATTATAGGTATTGAAAATAGAGCAGTATAAGCACCAACCATAATTATATCTCCATGTGCAAAGTTAATTAGTTTAGCGGTTCCATAGACCATGGTATATCCCAGTGATACTAATGCATATATACTTCCTATCTGCAATCCATTTATTATTTGTAAAATTAATTCTCTCATATCATATCCTTAAAATTAAGGTCATCTCGACGAGATGACCCATAGTTTTCATGTATATTATTCAGGTGTTACAACTGTATCCAACTTGTATTGACCATTAGTAACTTTTATTATACTAACTGCTTTTATAGGATTGTTATTTTTTGGCTTGACTTGAATACTACCATACTTTTATACTTCCAGTTATACCACTGTAATCAATAGACTTCATCGCATCTATAATTTTTTGACTTTCAGTTGAACCAGCTCTTTCAATTGCATCTTTTACCATATATGCAGCATCATATCCTAATGCAGAGAAAGATGCAGGGTCTTCGTTATAAAGCTCTCTGTAATTAGAGATAAAGCTTTGAATATTTTCTGCTGGGTCATCTAAACTGTAATGATTTGTAAAGTAAGAACCTTCTACAGATTGTAACGCTTCATTCTTTAACGTATCATCAGCTAAACCTGTAGTAAGTTGTTGAACAATACCATCCCATCCATCAGGACCAATAAACGTTGAAGTCAATCCAACTTCTCTTGCTTGTGGTGCTATTAAAGCATTAATTTCATAATAGTCAGGAACTAGAAGTACGTCAGGGTTCTTTGAACTAATAGATGTTAATTGAACTCTAAAATCCTTGTCTGCATCTCCATAAGACTCTTCTGCCACTACTTGAAGACCTAATGCAGCTGCTTCTGCTAAGAATGCATCCTTAACTCCTTGGGAGTAGTCATTAGAATTGTTTGAAAGCACTGCTGCAGTATTTGCATTTAAATATTCTTTCGCAAATTTTGCAAGCATTGTACCTTGGAACGGGTCTGTAAAACATACTCTAAATACTGATGGCTTATCTGTAGTAATATCTAATTGAGTTCCAGTTGGTGTAATTAATAACATATTATCTCTGTTTGCCAAGTCTGCTACTGCAAGCGTTGGTCCGGATGTAATATCTCCAATTATTGCTACTGCACCAGCTTCAACCAATTTGTTGTAAGCATTAACAGCCTCTTGTGGTTCACCTTTTTCATCTTCAATTACTAATTTAACTTGCTTTCCTAAAATACCACCGTTAGCATTGATTTCATCAATAGCTTGTTTTGTACCGTTAGTAGATGCAATACCATAAATAGCAACTCTACCTGTAAGTGGGGCAAGTGCACCTATGATTATTTCGTCTGAATCTGCGTTACCGCCTCCAGCTGGAGTGCTAGTATTTGTAGCACCTCCACAAGCGCTTAGGATTAACATCATAGCCATTAACAATGATATCAATTTTGTCTTTTTCATTTTCTCCTCCAAAAATATAATATATTTTACAATTCTACCACATTTTTGTTCAAATGAACATAAGAAATGTAGTAATTGTACAAATCATATAAATAAAATGGAGCACCCGGAGGGATTC
>CAYUJY010000203.1:0-2187 GCA_964445145.1 uncultured Peptoniphilaceae bacterium
TTTCATATGTCCACTCTGAAGCACTACCAGCTGGTGAGTTAAAGCACGGGTCCATAGCACTTTTAGATGAAGGATTTCCAGTGTTAGTAATAGCGACACAGCCTGAGCTAGAGGAAAAAATTGTTTCTGCCATACAAGAAGTTAAAGCGCGTGGAGCTGTGGTAATATCCATTGCAAAAAATGAATTTTCTAACATTCATGAGTTGTCTGATTATTTTATAGGTCTGCAATCTACCATAGATTTATTTATGCCCCTGCTATCTATATTACCACTACAGCTACTAGCATATAAATCTGCGGTATTTAGGGGAAATGACGTGGATAAACCACGGAATTTAGCAAAATCTGTTACTGTGGAATAAAAATAAAGCCTCCAAATTGGGGGCTTTACAATTTTTGAAATTTTATTAATTTTTCAAAGCTGTACTAAATTCATTAATAAATTTTAACACTTCGACTAGATCTACCTCTTCACCTTTTAGTTTTGTATCATACTTATAACTTCTATTTAAACTAATAAATTTTTCTGCAAGACTAATTGTCCCATTAACGGAATTTAAAATAAGGTAACTATCCCAATATTTTGGGTCATATTTCAGTTTATATCCAATTTCATTATTAGTAATCTTCTCCAAGTTTGAAAAAAATGAATTAAGTTCCTTTATTTCCAACTCTCCACTAACAGTTAAATCTCCATTTTCATCTATAAGTTTATTTATGTGAAAATATTCCTTACTTTCTACCATGATCCGTTTGTCCAGTGCATCTAAATTTTGTTTAAACTCACTATTGTACGTAGAAAAATCATTAATGCTCAACTCGTTTTTATTATTAGCTCTTTTTAATAACATTTTAAAAAGTTGTGATTCACCATGATCATCACCTTTTACTTCCCTCTTAAACCTAATAACCAACTTATCGTTTATTCTTTCAATGGATACAATATCTCCACTTATCCATTTTAGAAGATATGGTGTTATCATATTTTCATAGAGTTTATTTTCTATTAGAGATAGCCCATATTTAAGTGGAATTAAATCTCCGTTAAAAGGAATTTTAATTAATTTTTCTTTTTCTTCTTTTGGGGCCTTACTTCTAACTGTTCTTTTAATATTTGCAAAACTGAAGAATGGTCCCATAATCATCATAACTATAGCAACCACGACTAATACTGAAAATAACAAAGGGCTCATATTTGAAATGTTCATAATTATCAATCCTTAATATTTTAAAAGGACGTGTCGCCACATCCTTAATATTATCTGCTACCGCCTCCGCCGCCACCTCCAGAGAATCCTCCACCTCCACCAAAGGAAGCAGATCCTCCTGTGCCACCGAAGTATCCAGCATTGCTCATACTACTGCTAACGTTACTACTTGCATTATGCACGGAGCTAAATAAGTAGTATGGATAGAATCCTGGATATCCATATCCGAATCCTCGTCCAAAGCTACTCTCTCCGTTGTAACTTTTATTTAGATTGCCCAGCTTAACTCCATATTCTGAGTCTCCGCTTAAAAGCGCTCCATAAACTACATACTCGTCCCATGAATTGACATCATAGCTAAACAGTCTATCTCCACTGCCTTCATTATAATTTTTTGGTAAATCCTTTAAAAATCTCTTAAATCCAATAAATTTTTCCATGGCTTGAATTCCCATGTCCGTATAGAGTTCGACGGTTTTTTCTTTGCCAAATAAACCCATTTCAACATCTTCTTTAATATATCCACTATTCTTAAAATAGTTTTTACCTATTCGCTTTAGGTTTTCAAAATGACCGTCCCAAACAACTGAATCTTTTTCTATTAAGGTCTCCAGTGCTATTTTATTTAGATAACCCTCAGGTCTTTCAGCAGATTTTAATATTGTATAAAGTTCTAATTCCTCATCCTTTATTCCAGTAGGATAATCGCTCAAATATATTTCAAAATCATCCTTCTTGGAGTCTGGTCCCTGTCCATCAATCCTTAGAAGTCCTGCTCTTGCCCATTTTAATAGATATGCATTTAGTATATCACTCACATTAGCTGGTATCCAACTACTCATGGCATAAACCATAGCTGGTATATATCCATCAAACGGTATAATTGAGTTGTATTGAACATGGCTTTCCTTAGGTAATTCTTTACGATTTTTTGGTTGGGAAAAATCAGTAATTTGTCCACTAATACTTTTTATAACTC
>CAYUJY010000204.1:0-2124 GCA_964445145.1 uncultured Peptoniphilaceae bacterium
TTAGTTACAAATTGGTGTAATTACGATATTTAATATTCCAACACCTCACCTAGCTTAGTCACTATTGCAAATGCTAGTATGGCTGCTAGGGATGCTGTACTTCTGTCGTGGTCGAATCTAGGGGACACTTCTGCTATGTCTATACTAATGGTTTTATTGCTAGCTAATATGTGTTTTAATAGAATAAAAACTTTTTCAGGATCCAGTCCTAGTGGTTGCGGTGCGCTAACCCCTGGTGCGGAACTGGAAGAGAAAACATCGGCATCCACAGTTACGTATAGGTGGTCCACTCCGTTAATAAATTTATCCAGTCGCTCAAATATGGAAAATATATCTCCGTTCATGATTTCTTTTGCCATTACATATTTTGTATTAGTTGCATCTGCGTATTTGAAAAGACTTACAGTGTTGGCACTTTTATGAATTCCCATGACGAAATAATGGTAGCCCTTGTCATTAGCTACATTTAAATCGTGAATTTGTCTAAACATGGTTCCACTAGTAGGTCCTAGTTCTTCATATGGCCTGTTGTCGAAGTGGGCATCGAAATTTATTATTCCAACCTCTGCTTCTTTATCAACTTTTTGCAAATGATTAAAAATCCCCTTGTAATGTCCAAAGGAAATTTCATGTCCTCCACCTAATAGTATTGGAAATAAATTTAAGGATAGTAGCTTTTCTACTGCTTGAGCTAAGGATTCTTGTCCTTCTTCTAAGGTTGAGTTTTCTGACGAAACATCCCCTGCGTCGAAAAGTTTAAGTTCACTGCTAAAGCTACAAGGTAGTTTAGTCATTTCCTTTCTTATTCCTTCTGGTCCGTTGAAAGCGCCTACTCTACCCATATTTTTGTCTATTCCCTTGTCCGATTTAAACCCGAGTATTGCAAAACCTAATTGTCCTTCAAAGGACTTTAAGTTTTCATCGTTTAAATCTATGCACTCCATCCATTGATGCCATCTAAATGCATCGTAATCATCCTCAGAGTCTACTCTGCCTATCCAGTTGTTACAATCTGGTTTTATATAGTTGTTTATCATATTATCACCCTACCCCAATTATATATCATGCATGGTATAATAAAAAGTAATAACATTCGTAAAAGGTGGTTTTTATGGAACAGGTATATAAGGAAAAAATTGATTGTTGTGGTTGTAGTGCGTGTTATAACGGGTGTCCTGTGGGTGCAATAAAGATGGAGCCAGATAGTGAGGGGTTTTCATATCCCATAATCGATCAGGAATTATGTATAGATTGTTACTGGTGTAGGAGAATTTGCCCTTTTATTAACAGTGAGGAATCAAAAGAAGATAAGGTTATATCATATTATTATGCAAAGAATAAGGATGAAGATACACTCATGAATTCCACTTCCGGTGGTGCATTTTCTGCTATAAGCGACCTTGTCTTGGAAGCTGGTGGGACTGTTTACGGTGCAGTTTTTGATGAAAACTTCGTCGTAAAACACGTGGGTGCGATAAATATAGATGACAGAAACCGAATGCGAAAATCTAAATACTCCCAAAGTGAGCTAGGTGAAGTGTTTAAGGAAATTCAAGATTTGCTCACACAGGATAAAAAAGTTATGTTCTCTGGAACACCATGCCAAGTAGCGGGCTTAAAGGGATATTTGAACAACTTACGATGGGACGAAAATTTAATTCTGGTGGATTTGATATGTCACTCTATACCAAGTCCTAAGGTGTTTTCCGATTATTTAAAGCTAATAGAAAAGGAAGAGGGCGGAAAAATTACTTGGATTGATTTTAGGTACAAGGACAGACCATGGACTAGGGAAAATAGTAACCAAGGATTCAAATACAAAATTTCAGGTTCAAATGATATTAAGAGTAAAGACTTATTTTATAAAATGTTTTTCAAATGGAAAACCGTTATGAGGCCTTCATGTTCCATATGTCCATTTACCGATACTAAACGCACAGGAGATTTAACCATAGCTGATTATTGGGGCATCGAAACCTACGATAAAAATCTTTATGATGAAAAAGGTGTTTCCTGCATCATAGTAAATTCTACAAAGGGTGAAGGGCTAATAAATAGTCTAAGCGAAAAAATGCATCTAATGGAAAGAGATTTCAACGAAGCATTGGAGCATCAAGGCAGACT
>CAYUJY010000205.1:0-2120 GCA_964445145.1 uncultured Peptoniphilaceae bacterium
TCAGAAGAGAAAAGCTGAACGGTTTAATAGAAGAAGGAAAAAATCCATATATAATTGAAAAGTATGATGTTAAACATACGAGTGAATATGTAAGAGAGCATTACGATGAACTTGAAGAAAAATTAACTTCTGTAGCAGGAAGAATCGTTTCCAGAAGGGGACACGGAAAAATTAACTTTATGCATATTCAAGACTTCGATGGAAAAATCCAAATTTTTTCCAAGAAAGACGTACTTGGAGATAACTATGAGGACATTAAGAAATTTGATATAGGAGATATTATTGGGGTAGAAGGCTATGTCTTCAAAACCAATACCGAAGAAATATCGATTAGAGCAACTAAGGTAACACTTCTTTCTAAATCCTTACAAATACTACCGGAAAAGTGGCATGGCTTAACTGACATCGATTTAAGATATAGACAAAGATATGTGGACCTGATAGTAAATCCTGAAATTAGGCACGTATTTTTGACGAGAACAAAAATAATTAAGGCTATTAGAGAGTTCTTAGATGATAGGGAATTCATCGAGGTAGAAACTCCGATATTGGGTACAGTAGCTGGTGGAGCAAATGCTAGACCATTTATAACCCATCATAATACCCTGGATATTGATATGCAGCTACGAATTGCAAATGAATTGTTCCTAAAGAGACTTATAGTTGGTGGATTCAATAAGGTATACGAAATGGGCAAGATGTTTAGAAATGAAGGTATGGACACAAGACATAACCCTGAATTTACAAACATGGAATTGTACCAAGCTTACGCTGACTACAATGATATTATGGACTTAACAGAAGACTTATTCGTATATGTTGCAGAAAAGGTATTGGGAACTACGAGAATAGATTATCAAGGAAAAGAATTGATATTTGATAAACCTTGGAGAAGGGTTAGTATGCAGGATTTAATCCTAGAAGATACTGGCATCGACTTTTCAAAGATAGACACTGATGAAGAGGCATTGGCAATAGCTAAGGAGAAGGGTTTGAAACCTGAGCCATTCTGGACGAGGGGCCACGTTATTTCAGAGATGTTTGAAACTTTCTGTGAAGAAAAGCTGGTCCAACCAACCTTCGTAACTGGACATCCAGTAGAGATTTCTCCATTGGCTAAGAGAAATGCAGAAGATCCTAGAATTACAAATAGATTCGAGTTGTTTATGAACTCATGGGAGTTAGCAAATGCTTTCTCAGAGTTAAACGACCCCATAGACCAAAGAAAGAGATTTGAAGACCAAGTCAAGGACAAAGAGTCTGGGGACGACGAAGCTCACCCAATGGACTATGACTTTATAAATGCCATAGAAGTTGGATTGCCACCTACAGGTGGTCTTGGTATAGGTGTAGACAGAATGATACTGATCTATACAAATCAACCGAGCATAAGGGATATATTATTCTTCCCGACAATGAAGCCACTGGCAAGTGAAGTTTCTAGTGAATCAGAAGAAGCATAATTAAAATACAGGAGTGTTGATACTCCTGTATTTTTTTATACATGTTATGATTAATGTAAATATTTTATAAATAATAAAATGTATATTGCATAAACATGACAGCGTCATATAATGAATATAATATTTGGTTAATCAAAATGCATTATTTTTTGGTTTGTTAGCAGAACGTTTTTTATTATTTATAATAGAGAAATGATGTAAAAATGATTAAATTTAGATTTATGAGATTAAAACTTTTACTTTGTTTACTGAAGATACTTTGTGTTCCTAACGTAGTAAATGCAACAATAGCAGAAAGTGAATTACCATCTGTTGAGCATTTAACTATAGAAGTTTCTACTGAGGCTACAGAGATAGAGGTGGATGATAATAATACAATAGAAAGTGAAATCTTCGAAGAAATAAACGAGTTCACTATCGATGTTGATATTTTAGATGAAACTACATATTTAGAAGTAAATGAAAGTATAGACTTAGAGGAAAATGAATTATCAAGTGAAAATGGGTGAAGGTAAGGATAAAGACTTTACATTCACATTGAAATTGACAGATAGATGTCGCAATTAGATAGAAGATTCATTCGCGTATCTTATATCTGCCCTAGAAGAAATGTTAAAAGAAGGATTTATTAAAAGTGGTGAAACTTTTATTCTTTGG
>CAYUJY010000206.1:0-2105 GCA_964445145.1 uncultured Peptoniphilaceae bacterium
GCCGTCCATACTTCTAGTTGAGCAGCCAACAAAACTCCTATCATTATGGGAACAGTATTTTTAAAATGTTTACCATAGCCTGCAAATCCAACCATGGATATTATGCCGCCGATAACCGGTCCGTTTAGCTGACCTCCCACTAAAAATACATAGCTTAAACCAACGAGCCCAAGTATTACCATATTTAACAATACGTTGTCGTAACCGTCCACAAGAATAAAGTCGGTGACCAACTGTCCAGACTTTTTCATCATAAGTTTTAAACCATCTATTCTTGTGCCAGAAAAGTAGAGTTTTAATCCTAAGAAATACACTAATATAATAATAAGTAAAATCGTAAGCTCCGTATTGTGTCCACTTAATGTGCTTGATTCAAAAACAACTTTTAATCCAAAGGACTTGAGAATTGAATTCATCAACAATCCAATCATACCCAGGGTAAAACCCATATTATATAGGGAAAAGCCCTTGTGAAACATTACAAAATTTGTCGCCATTCCTGGTGCTATAAGTCCAGTGGCAATGCCCATAAGATTCCCAAGCAGGATTCCCGTCACAGGGTCCAATCCGAAACCAAAACTGACCTGACTCACCAGGGGTGCTAGACCCGTGGAAAAATATGCGGTAACCAAATAGGGGGTGAAGGATTCGTCCCTTAGTCTACTTCTCAAAAACACACCAAAAATTAAACTAGCTATATTATATGGATTTTTTCCAAACAAACAGAAGGCTGCGACTGTAAAAAGTGCTGCCATCATAGGGCCATTAAAACTTGCTTTTAATCTCTTTGCCAACAATGCCAATAAAAAGGTAATAGAGCCACTGTTAAATAGTGCGGTCCCAATATTTGCTATAGCCATATAATCCGACAAAAGTACACTTGGGTGTACAAGTATTTTTTTGTAGCCATCGATTATTTCGCTCGGTGTATTAAAATAAAATGCTGAAAGCATAAGTAATATAGAAAAGCCCATAAACGTTTTGTATTTTGTATCCTCTGAAAACTCCATTGGCTTAAACTCTTGCATAAAAATCCTCCGGTAAAATGATAATAATATAAATACGAGTTCTAAACTAAATAGTCAGTACGTACTTAAATCTATTATATATCAATATTTGAAAAAGTTATAGTGTTTAGGACTTTTCTATTTACTTTTGAAATTAACTTTGCGGATATACTAGGACAATATCATTTGCGGATGATATATAAAAAAATATCCAAAGATAAAAACTTGACTATAATTTATTTTTTGCTATACTATATTTAGTTTAATAATGCGACGAAGGGAAATAGTAGCTGTCTAAGCCTTATAGAGAGCCGACAATTGGTGGGAGTCGGTAGGTGGAAGCAACGAATCCGTCCTTAAGCATATGAAATCTAAAGTGGACTATTTTTAGTCAACTAGGGTGGCAACGCGGGTATAACTCGTCCCTTATGGGCGAGTTTTTTTGTATTTAAATTTACTTTTTGGGAGGAATTATGTTAGACATTAGAAGAATTAGAGCAAATAAGGATGAGGTAATCGAAGCCCTTAAAAAAAGGCATGGCAATTTTCCTATAGATAGGGTAATTGAACTGGATGAAGAAAGAAGAGCCTTAATCACTAAGGTTGAGGAAATCAAAGCTGAACAAAACAGAATTTCAAAAGAAGTTCCGAAACTAAAAAAAGAAGGCGTGGATACTACTGAGCTGTTTGCAAATATTAAAAAACTTACTGAACAAACGAAGGACGATGAAAATAAAATAAAGTATTTGGATGATGAAATCACCACCACTTTATTAAATATTCCAAATACACCGCATGAATCAGTGGTTGAAGGTACAGATGACTCACAAAATATTGAAATGAGAAAAGTTGGAACACCTAGGGAATTTACTTTTGAGCCAAAGGCTCATTGGGATTTAGGTGTAGACTTAGATATTTTAGATTGGGAAAGGGCCGCTAAAATCACTGGGGCTAGATTTACACTTTTTAAAAATAATGGTGCAAAATTAGAGAGAGCCTTAATTAACTTTATGTTAAATCTCCATACGACGGAGCATGATTATGAAGAAATGAGTCCTCCATTTATGGTAAATAGAGCGTCCATGTATGGAACGGGAC
>CAYUJY010000207.1:0-2087 GCA_964445145.1 uncultured Peptoniphilaceae bacterium
GCAAACTTATTTTCCTTTATATTATTATTGATAGTAATCTACCTTCCATTTTTACAAGGAATATTTTATACCTTCCCTCTAGGGCTAGAAGACTGGAAGATAGTATTAAGTTTTGCCTTTATACCTTTAATAATTGGTTTAGAATCCAGAAGTTTCTTTATGTACACTTATAGCACGATTATCTACGGTATAGTACAAACTCTATTAATATTTTTCGGCGGTATCGCAGCATTATATTATATGCATGGAATAAAATCATTGCACTATGATGGCAAAGGGTCTTTCTTAATTAAGAACTCCGTGATAATAAAATCCATTGGTAGTATATGGAATTTTGCTAGGAACGAAATAGCAGGAATTACTAATAACTTCGAAGGAACTAATAAAACAACTATATTAGTCGTATACTCCGCACTGTTATTTATTGGGTTTATTGGAGTTGGTATTTTTGTTAGGCAATCGACTAGTGGTTTGGTATTTTTCTTATGGATTATTCTAATCACCGGAATGTTTGGATTCTTTAAAAGTTACTATGATAGCGTAAAGGAAATCGAAGCTGCTGCTAAGGAGATTGCAGCCGGTAACTATACAGTTAATATTGATGAAAAGGAAACTAAATTCATAACCCTTGCACATAATATCAATACAATCAGCTCAAACTTAGATTTAGCTGTCGATAATGCAATAAAGTCTGAAAGAATGAAAACAGAATTGATTACAAATGTAAGTCATGACTTAAAAACTCCCCTAACCTCAATTATCAACTATTCAGAGCTTATCGTTGAAAGCGATGTTGATGAGTCTGAGCTTCGGCAATATGCTAAGGTAATAAATGAAAAATCCCATAAGCTTAAGTCATTGATTGAACGAATATTCGAGGTTTCTAAGCTTAGTAGCAACAATATAGAGCTGGATCTAGAAAACTTAGATTTTGGACAACTCATAGAACAAGTAATCGGAGAATGGGAAGATAAACTTTCAGAAAAGAACTTAAGTGTAAATGTTAATATCCCTTCAGAACCTGTGATAATTAATATAGATGGTGTACAAACGTCTAGGATATTAGAAAATATATTTTCGAATATATATAAATATGCACTTGAGCATACTAGGGTTTATGTGGATTTAACTGACGGAGATATGGTAGAATTGGTTGTAAAAAATATTTCCAAGTATCCTTTAAATATTACTACAGCTGAATTAATGGAGAGATTTATACGTGGTGATGAATCTAGAAGTACCGAAGGCTCTGGCTTGGGGTTATCCATAGCAGATTCTCTAACATCAATACAAGGAGGAACCTTCAGTATCAATATAGACGGAGATTTGTTTAAAGTGACAATACGTTTTGATAAATAGTGATAAAAAATAGAGCCTCCTCGAAGGCTCTATTTTAATATTTTAGTTAAAGAATTTTGCAATGTCTTCGTCTGCAGATTGAACTCCAGAGATTCCGAAGTTTTCAACTAATACATTTGCTACATTTGGTGATAGGAACGCTGGTAGTGTTGGTCCAAGGTGAATGTTCTTTACTCCTAGTGCAAGAAGTGCAAGAAGAACTATTACAGCCTTTTGTTCGTACCATGCAATGTTATAAACGATTGGAAGTTCATTTATATCATCAAGTTCAAAAATTTCCTTTAGCTTAAGTGCAATAACTGCTAATGAATAGGAGTCATTACATTGTCCAGCATCTAGAACTCTAGGAATTCCACCGATATCTCCAAGGTTTAATTTGTTGTATCTATATTTTGCACAACCAGCTGTAAGAATTACAGTGTCCTTTGGAAGCTTTTCAGCAAATTCAGTATAGTAATTTCTATCTTTATTTCTACCGTCACATCCGCCCATAACTACAAATCTATTTATAGCTCCTGATTTTACAGCATCTACAACTGTATCTGCAAGTGCAAACACTTGGTTGTGAGCAAATCCACCAACTATTGTACCAGTTTCGATTTCTGTAGGTGATTCACATCTCTTAGCGTGAGCAATAATGTCTGAGAAATCTTTATATTCGCCAATTTTTCCTGGAATATGAGTACATCCAGGGAATCCTGCTTCTCCTGTAGTATAAAGTCTGTCTT
>CAYUJY010000208.1:0-2049 GCA_964445145.1 uncultured Peptoniphilaceae bacterium
AAATTGACATAATCCACTCAGAGCTACTCCCAAAGGATAAGGTGGACAAATTCGAAGATATATTATCCCATAAGGCTGCGGGCGAGATGGTTGCTTATGTGGGGGATGGCATAAACGATGCTCCAGTTCTCATGCGTTCCGATGTGGGAATAGCCATGGGCGCTCTAGGTAGCGATGCAGCCATAGAGGCGGCAGACATCATATTAATGGATGATAACTTAATGAAGCTACCGGAAGCCGTAAGCATTTCAAAATTTACTATGAAAATCGTGAGACAAAATATTACATTTGCATTATTTGTAAAATTCTTCGTTTTGGGGTTATCAGTTTTTGGACTAGCAAATATGTGGATGGCTGTTTTTGCAGATGTGGGAGTTACGGTGATAGCAGTAATAAATTCCATGAGAACGTTGAGGTGACATTAAGTCATCTCTTTTTTTGCATAATATGTATCAATTCTGGGCATATATAAATTGGTGATTATTATGAGAAGAATAATTATGGCAATTGTTGCTGTGGGAATATTGACCCTAACGGCTTGTAATACAGGAAAGGTAGATGAGAAATTGAAAACGGATACGAATGTGAAAAGCAGTGGTGTAGATATAAATGCCCTAGGTAATGCAAGGACGGAAGAAATATATTTGGCAGGTGGTTGTTTTTGGGGTGTTGAAGGCTATTTTAGACAACTAGATGGCATATTAGATACCGAAGTTGGTTATGCAAATGGAAAGACCGAAGATACCACTTATCAAGATTTAAAAAATACCGAGCACGCAGAAACCCTATATGTAAAATACGATGCAAACAAAATTGCCCTACAAGAAATTATGGATCATTTTTTCAGAATTATAGATCCTACGATTTTGGATAGACAAGGAAATGATATCGGACGCCAATATAGAACTGGTGTATATTCAAATAGTGATGAGGTATTAGGAGAAGTAAATAGTATAGTAGAATCTAAGCGCCCACTATATGGTAAACCGATAGTGGTTGAGGTGGAGAAGCTAAACAACTACGTTACGGCGGAAGAGTACCACCAAGATTATCTGGTGAAAAATCCTGGCGGATATTGTCATATAGATTTAAGTCTAGCGGAGGAGCCACTTTATAAGGAATTTACAAAGCTTACTGATGAAGAGCTAAAGGCTACACTGACGGAGCTTCAATATGAAGTGACCCAAAATTCTGCAACGGAGAGGGCTTTTACCAGCGAGTATGACAATTTTGATGAAGATGGAGTTTATGTGGATATAACCACTGGCGAACCACTATTTTCGTCTAGGGATAAATACGATGCCGGCTGTGGTTGGCCAAGTTTCACAAGGCCAATTACTTCCTACGTAATAGAGTATGAAAAGGATGATACCCACGGTATGAGTAGGGTTGAAACTAGATCTAAGGGTGGAGATGCCCACTTAGGACACGTGTTTGAGGATGGTCCAAAGGATGAAGGCGGACTAAGATATTGTATAAACGGAGCAGCACTGAAGTTTGTGCCATATGATGAAATGGACGCAGCGGGACTTTCAGATTACAAAAAATATGTAAAGTAAAAGTAGTCGGTGTAAAATCCGACTATTTTCATTGATAATTGTTACTAATTAGTGGTAATGGGTATATAGCTTTTATGAAGACGAATGGAAAATTAATAATTGCTTTAGCCAGATCATATAAGGCTATTCACAGGGATTCTGACCAAATGTTAAAGGATTATGGTTTGACGACGGGACAATTTGCAGTGATGGAGGCATTGTACTCCAAGGGTGGACTGACGGTTTCAGAGCTTATAGATAAGGTTTTGACCACTAGCGGAAATATGACTGTTCTAATATCAAATCTTGAAAAATCTGGTTGCATAGTTAGAACGAGAAACGAAGAGGACAAAAGAAGCTATAAAATTTCACTTACAGAAAAGGGTAAAAGCGTCATGGAAGAAATTTTTCCGAAACATATGGAAGCAATAGGCGACAAACTTTCTGTACTCACAAACGAAGAAAAAATGGAAGTAATTAAAATTCTAAAGAAGATAAAATAGGGAGGAAA
>CAYUJY010000209.1:0-2019 GCA_964445145.1 uncultured Peptoniphilaceae bacterium
CAATGTAATTATCGAAACCCATTGGGGGTTTGGATATAGATTAAAAATCGCGGAAAACGTCAATGGATAATACAAAGAAAAGACTTTCCATGTTCACAATGGCAATTGCTTTTATAGTATTTATTACTATTGTGCTACTCACAAATGTGCTGTTGAATGGATATATAGAAGATAGGGCCGTAGCATCCCTAGCAAGCGTGAGGGAAAGCTACAGTTTAGAATTCGATGGAACTGACCCCGTTGGAGATGTGGACGATATATTTTTGATGGTGGACACCCTTGATGTTATGGATATTGAAAAGGGGACTTCTGAATTCCAAAGATATCTAACCAGTGGCCAAAGGGAAATTATCGATAGGGTATCAGAGGGGAATTTCGAAAAAGATACCATAAAGAAAATGGAAATCAATTCCTCCAGCTACTATTTTACGTATTTTGATAATCCTTATGTAAATACTGGGGAAACGGATACTGGAAGCCCAGAAATAATACTATACACGGACGTAACCACTTACAAAAAACTCATTGAAACCATGAATTTCATATATGCCATCGTGCTAATTGCCCTAGTTGCAGTAAGCTACTTTTTGGGTGTGAGAATGGGTAAGATGATAGAAGATTCCCAAGAAAAGCTAAAGAAATTTTTCCAAAATGCTTCCCACGAGTTAAAGACGCCAATTATGTCCATACAAGGCTATGCAGAAGGCTTAAAATTAGGTGTTATAAAAGACTCCGACAAAGCCCTCGACATAATCTTGGATGAGAGCGATAAAATGGCACAACTTGTAGAAGAACTATTGTATATTTCTAAATTGGAAAGTGGTCAGATAGTTTTCACAAAGGAAAATGTTAGTATATACGACATGATAATAGATATATTGACTAGTTATGCACCAGAAATCAAAAAGCGAAATATAAAAATCGATTTAGATATAGAAAATGAACTTTCCATAATGGGTGATGAAAAGGAATTAGCCAGAGCAGTGGGAAATATTATTTCAAATGCTGTTAGATTCACGAAATCTCAAATTAAAGTTTCTGGGAAGAAAGAAAATGGACGAATAGTTTTGGAAATTTATAACGACGGAGAACCGATTAAGGAAGAAGAACTCCAAAATATTTTTGAAAGGTTTTTCATAGGCGAAAAGGGTAATACCGGGATAGGTTTATCCATGGCACAAGATATTATTAAGCTCCACAAGGGAACGATTAAAGCTGTAAATAAGGATGATGGAGTTAGTTTTATTATAAGGATTTGATATTAGGATATTTTGTAGGGAAGATTATCCGCAATATTTTCGTGCGCCGAAGGAGATTTTGCTAAATTAATATGTTTTTCCGTTTAAGTTTGCTCAGTAGAATAATGTATGAATTGTCAACAACCCCTCAGTCGCTACCCGCGCCAGCTCCCCTACAAGGGAGCCAATAGGAAGCCTACCCAAAGTCAGTCTCCTACGTCGACAGCTCCCCTACAGGGGAGCCCAGATAGACTGGTTTAGTAATATTCCAAAAAAAGCTTGACTATTGTTCACCTCTTTTATATAATAATAAACATATTAGACAACGAAGAGGAGAGTACAGAGCAGAATCCTTACAGCGACATTTCAACTGGTGAGAGAAATGGGAGTAAACTTTGGAACATGGCCTTGGAGTCATCGCACCGAGATTAATTTTTAGGCTGCGACGTGAACACACGTTACAGTGTCAAGGTATGATTGTACCTATGGAGGTCTTTTCAGTAATGGAAAGATAAATTAAGGTGGTAACACGAATCTATTAGCTTTCGTCCTTATGGGACGGGAGCTTTTTTTGTGAGACTTCACAGTGAGATGAGCCCGATAGGGCGAAATCGAACTGATGAGGATCATACGCAAAGAATTTCCAAGAATCGAGCTTGAAAAGCGAAGATGATTGGTAAAATTCGACTGCGCGTGAGACTTCACAGTGAGATGAGCCCGATAAGGCGAAGTTGAACTGATGAGGATCATACGCAAAGAATTTCCAAGAATCGAGCTTGAA
>CAYUJY010000210.1:0-1910 GCA_964445145.1 uncultured Peptoniphilaceae bacterium
AAGCTCCCTGCCTGATGTGGTGGCGGAAAGCATATTTAACCCTGAAGATTTCAGTGGAAGATTGTTTAGACTTACATTTTCTAAAGAAAACTCTAAAAAACCTGTCGTCAACGACCTAATGAAAAATTCCAGCGCTTCAATAAATATACTTTCTGGAAATCTCAATACATTAAAGACAGGTGGAGTTGTGGGAAATCTAACCATCGAACTGGGTGGCTCAGAAGAAGAAATTGAAGATGCCTTAAGGTATCTCAGTGAAGAAGACGTAATCGTGGAGGTGCTGTAATGGAAAGAATTTTTGAAATAATATTACCAGCCATTCCACAGACTTTAATGATGGTCTCAGTTTCTTCGGTGATAGCCATAGCCCTTGGATTACCCCTAGGATTAGTGCTATATGTGACCCAAAAAAAAGGTTTATCAGAAAATTTATTCATATATAGAATATTGGATGCAATAATAAATATGTTAAGGTCATTACCCTTTGTGGTGTTGATGCTTGTGGTTTTCCCACTATCCCTATTTATCGTAGGTAGACGTATAGGAACAGAGGCTGCAATAGTACCATTAACAGTATCCGCAATTCCCTTCGTAGCTAGACTTATGGAAACCTATCTAAACGAAGTGGACAAGGGAATAATCGAAGCAGCTAGGGCGATGGGCTCGGGAGCATTCACCATTGTAACCAAGGTTTTGATTAGAGAAGCACTACCACAGATAATAAACGGGATTACCATGACTATAATAAACCTCATCGGACTATCAGCCATAGCTGGAATTATAGGGGGTGGGGGACTGGGAGATGTGGCAAACCGCTACGGATACCAAAGAAATCAAGTGGATATACTTTGGGCAGCGTGTATCGTAATAATATTTTTGGTACAAGCTGTACAATTTATAGGAAATAGATTATCAAAATCTATTAATAAAAAATAATTTTCGGGAGGAAGAAAATGAAAAAGAAATTAGTATTGTTAGGATTAGCGCTTACGACATTATTAACTGCATGTGGTGGAAATACTGGAAGCACTGCACCAAATACGACAGAACCTGCAGCAGGAGAATTAGAAAAAGTAGTAATTGGTGTATCGCCAGCTCCCCACGGAGAAATCGTTGAAGCATTGAAGGACGAATTTACAAACGCAGGCTTAGAAGTTGAAATAGTTTCATTTGATGACTATGTACAACCAAATCTAGCGTTGGCAGATGGCTCATTGGATGCAAATTACTTCCAACACAGACCATATTTAGAAACATTTTCAGCAGAGCACATCCTTGATTTAACAGTGATTGGACAAGTTCACGTTGAGCCATTAGCACTGTATTCAAGTAAATATAAATCAATCGAGGAGCTGCCAGATGGTGCGGAAATATTAGTTCCAAACGACCCATCCAACGGAGCAAGAGCATTGATACTACTAGAAAGTGCTGGTTTAATAAAGCTAGCTGACCCTACAAACTTAAAGGCGACTGAAGCGGATATAGTTGAAAACACCAAGAACATCAAGTTTACTCCAATAGATGCAGCGAACATCGCAAGAACGTATACAGATGTAGATGCAGGCATTATCAATGCAAATTTTGCCATAGATGCAGGACTAAACCCTGTTAAAGACGGACTGTTAGTAGAAGGTGAGTACTCACCATATGCCAACGTAGTAGTTGTAAAAACTGGCAGAGAAAATGAAGAAAAATTCAAAAAGCTAATTGAAGTATTAAACTCAGAAGCAGCTAGAAAATTCATAGAAGAAAAATATGAAGGTAATGTAAACCCAGTATTTTAAAGATTAAGATCCTCGACTAAGTTCGGGGATTTTTCATAGTGATACTTGTTTCATAATATGGGTATCCTATAGGTGCAAGATGTTTATAGTATATGGTAGAGGGTATAATATCACTAATTAGTAATA
>CAYUJY010000211.1:0-1900 GCA_964445145.1 uncultured Peptoniphilaceae bacterium
GCATCAAGGGTGCCAATCGTAGGGTACGGCCATCCTTGACGTACCGTCCGTCCGATAGGACGGAAACTATCGAAGACGTAAAGGCATAATAATTCATATCGTCTTTTTACACACGAATCCACATAACAATTATTTAATAAATTTATCGCCTCATTCGTGTCGACGGTGCGTCTTTGAAGACCGCACCCTACGTGTTTGTTGATACACTTATGGATGATAATATTCATCCAATGCCCAATCAACTGGATTTTCATCTATGTATTTCCACGTCATCATATATTCTTTTTCATTTCTGACAATTCTATCATAATACGATGATTGCCACAGATCCATGCCCGCTTGGCGATTTGTAAATCTCTTTAAACTTGAAACAAATTTACTTAACAACGAATTTTGTGGACGATGGTTCTTCATATCATTCTCTGTAGACAACAAAATGTGAATATGGTTTGGCATAATAACATATTTATCCACATCATATTCTGACTTTTGGTTTAGAAACTCAATTGAATTTTTAATCAATTCTCCTATTTCTGATAAGGTTAATTCAAATGACACATTATCGATTTTTGAAAATATACATTCACGATTTTTGGAACAAATGATAATATGATAAACACCTGTTGTGCTATAATCAAAATCCCGTAATCTTGTGGGCTTTCTGGTGGATTGGTTGATAGGTGGTTTTTCCATTATTACCTCCGATTATATATTTGATTTATTTTACCAAATCAGATAATTTATGTAAATCATAGGGTTGCAGTATAAATCGTAGGGTACGGTCATCCTTGACGCACCGTTGATAACATTAAATTTGAGAATAAAAAACCCCGATATTTCCATATCGGAGTCATTTTTATGGAGTACAAATTTTACAAGGAACAAAACCTCTGTCTATCAATGCTGCTCTGGAGTTAAATCCCACCTTATTATCTGGGTTCATCTTTTTGACTTCTCTACAAGTTGCCCTATGGAATTTGAATGAATTAAGGTTCCCTATATAGGCAGCTACGCTCGGATCTACTTCACCGGTGATTTCTTGCGAACCTGAATTCGTGAATCCAACTAAAGGATTTATCTGCTCCACAACAACAGGCGGCAACAACGATACAGGAACATAAATTGTAGTATCTCCTATCAATACTGTAGAATTCTCCGCATCCCAATCTACAGCCACGTTGAATTCTTCCGCAATAAACCTAATAGGCACGAATGTTCTTGCATCAACGAGCTTCGGTGCCACATCGATGGTTTTTTGAGTCGGAACATCGCTAAATTCAGGATTTACAATATGTGCAATGTTGTTATCTATAGTTAGTTTTAGTAGCTTGGATACCTGTGTAGCAGGCGATAGTATGGACACGGTTTGTGTGTCGTTATCCCAATCGACCTTGTACCCGAGATTTTCACTAATAACTCTAACAGGAACTAAGGTCCTGCCATTTTCAACGAATGGTTCTACATCAGTTTGTATGTAATTCCCATTCATCCAAATTCGGATGGGTGCTTCCGTTGCTGATGCGATATTCGGCAATAATATTAATAATAATGCCGCTAAAACTAAGGATTTAATAACTTTTTTCATTTAATACCTCCATATTTTGTTGTGTTTATATTATACCATAAAAGCGACTTTACCCCTGCGTAAATTCTTACCCCTTGACATCTATTATTCTAATGTTAAAATATAAATACGTCCAAAAATGCGGGAGTGGCGGAATTGGCAGACGCGCTACTTTGAGGGGGTAGTGACCAATTGGTCATGGGGGTTCAAGTCCCCCCTTCCGCACCATAAAGCCAAGAGCCTTGTAAATACAAGGCTCTGTCTGTTTTTATATATCAAAGTTGGGAACTGATTGACAAAGAACTCTATTAGTAATTGTTTTTCACCTATTTTAAC
>CAYUJY010000212.1:0-1881 GCA_964445145.1 uncultured Peptoniphilaceae bacterium
AATTCTAAAGAAGATAAAATAGGGAGGAAAAAATGAATTTTTTTGATGCATTAAAAACGAGAAGGTCACAATACAGTATTACAGGAACTAGCAAAATTTCCGATGACGAGATTTTAGAAATTGTACGCGAGGGAGTAAAGCACGCACCGAGCGCTTTCAATTCACAAACGACGAGAGCATTCGTGCTATTTGGAGAAAATCATGACAAGCTTTGGGATATTGTTAAGGAATCTCTAATAAACAAAATTGGTGAAGAGAGATATGCAAACAAAACCGCTGAGAAAATCGAAGGATTTAAAGCAGGATACGGAACTGTGCTATATTATATAAACCAAAATGACGTACAGGAAATGGCTGATAAATACACTGAATTGTTCCATAGCTGGAGCTACCAAAGTGCTGGTATGGTCATAGGAAACGTGTGGGTAGGACTTAGCCAAGCTGGGCTAGGAGCAAACTTACAGCACTACAATCCACTAATCGACGAAAAAGTTAAGGAAGCATTTAATGTGCCAGATGGATTTGAACTTATAGGACAAATGCCATTTGGAGACATCACAGAAGCACCATCAGAAAAAGAGTTTAAAGATATTGATGAATTGGTAAAGGTTATTAAATAGTGGAAAGGCTGTCTCCTGCGAGACAGCCTATTATAATGCTTAATTATTCATTTGCTGGTTGATTCTTTATTGCATCATTCATGAAATTTTCCATATCTTCTCTAGAAATAGTCTCAAGAATTTTGTCCATTTCAGCCTTTAATGGTGATTCCAATTTTAAACCTATTGCAACAACTGCGTCGTCTGCATCAAATTCAAATCCGTTAGCTTCAGTGAATCTAACCATCTTGAAGTTAGGATTTGCAGCTTCTGCACTTACTCCGTCTGGATATTCTGATACATAAGCGTCGATAGTTCCAGCTTCCAGTGCAACTCTCATAGCTTGGAAATCTCCCATAGCTTCGTCTACATTTGCACCTTCCATTTGCCAAACCATTTTATCGTAGTGGTTTGTTCCCAACTGTCCAGTTACCTTTGCACCTGCAAAGTCATTTATAGATTGTGCATTGGCATAAGGTCCGTCAGCTTTCGTAACCACAACGTACTCTGTGTAATAGTATGGTTCTGTAAAATCCATAGCTTCACGTCTAGCTGGAGTAGGGGTCATTCCTGCGATAATAGCATCCACTGTACCAGCTTGCACAGATGGTGGTAGCCCGTCCCAAGTAGTCTTAACAATTACCAACTCTCTTCCTAAACCTTCAGCGATTTTCTTAGCGATTTGAACGTCGTAGCCATTTGCATACTCATTAGATCCATCGATTAATACAGCACCGTTGGAATCATCCATTTGAGTCCAGTTAAATGGTGGATAACCAGCTTCCATTCCTACCTTTAAGGTTTTACTAGAAGAACTTGTTCCACCGCCAACACCGCATGCAGCAAGTGTCATAACCATAGCTAACATAACTAACAATAAACTTCTTTTTTTCATTTTTTTCCTCCATAATAAAAAGCTTCCATCCCAAGTGTGACTTGGGGTGAAAGCTAAACTTACACGTTACCACCCAATTTTATATATTCTTCGCAGAACATACCTCAATAAGTACAAACATACTCTATCGCTGTAACGGGCGAACACGTCGTATAATCAACATTCCTACACGAAGCTCTGAGTCTTTATTCAAAATTTATTCCTTAAATCCTTCCACCATATGGATTCTCTCTTTAAAGGACGTCATTTCTACTCGTCTCATCCTTGCTTTTTAAGAATTATACCACAATTAAAATACTTGTCAAATTTATTTTAGGAGTACAAAAACGCTGTATCATCCGCAAATGATATTGTCATATAGTATCCGTAAGTGATTTTGTCCTTTTA
>CAYUJY010000213.1:0-1727 GCA_964445145.1 uncultured Peptoniphilaceae bacterium
TCTTGAAATAGAAGAAATCATTGTAATTATAGGTCATGGTAAAGACCATATACTGGAAGCTTTTAAAGACAGTGATATAAAATTTGTGGAGCAGCCCATAGGCGATGGTGCTCCCTATGGTACTGGCTATGCTGTGATGCAAGCTATCCATAAAATAAACCCTGAGGATGAGGTGCTCGTGGTTTGTGGAGATACTCCGCTTATTAAGAGTGAAAGCCTAAATGATCTGATGGAAAAAAATAAACAATCCGGTACGAAGGCTTCTGTTATGACTACTGTCATTGAGAACAATTTCGGCTATGGTCGCATTGTAAAAGATGGCGAAGGCAATGTGATGGGTATTGTTGAGGAAAAGGATGCTGACTTTGAAACCAAAAAAATTAAGGAAATTAATTCTGGAATTTATGTTTTTGAAGGAAATGCCTTAATTGAAAATTTAAAATATTTGGATTCTAACAATTCCCAAGGTGAACTATATCTAACCGATGTAATAAAAATCCTTAATGATAAGGGAGAAAAGGTAAGTGCGGTAATAATTGAGGACGACACTGAAATTTTAGGTGTGAATTCCAGAGTTCAGTTATCTGAATGCGAAGCCATACTAAGAAAAAGGGTAAATACATTTTGGATGAATGAAGGGGTTACTATTGTAAATCCTGATACTGTAATTATAGAACCGGATGTTAAAATTGGAAGGGGAACTATAATTTATCCCAACGTTAGGTTAATGGGAAGTACTACAATCGGTGAGAGATGCAGCCTAGAAGGTGACACTAGAATTTTAGATAGTACTGTTGGCGATGAATGTATAATATTAAGTTCTTACATCGAAGAATCTATCCTCAAGGATAGGGTATCTGTAGGGCCTTTTGCACATTTTAGACCTAATACTGTGGTTTATGAGGGTGCACATATAGGAAACTTTGTGGAGTTAAAAAACACCAATTTTGGTGTTAAGTCGAAGGCTGGACATTTGGCTTATGTTGGTGATGCTGATGTAGGTGATGATGTAAACATTGGCTGTGGTGTAATTACAGTTAACTATAATGGTAAGGAAAAATTTAGGACTGTCATTGAGGATGGGGCATTTATTGGCTCTAATTCTAATTTGGTAGCGCCTATAAAGATTGAAAAGAATGCTTATGTTGCTTGTGGATCTAGTATTACGAAGGATGTTGAGTCGGAGGCTTTGGCAATTGAAAGAGCTGAGCAGAAGATAATCACAGGCTGGGTTAGAAGAAAAAATTTGATAAAGTAAATCTAGGAGGATACTATGTCATTTGGATATGGTGAATTAAAAATTATTTCGGGGAACTCTAATATTCCCTTAGCTAAGTCAGTGTGTGAAATTCTAGGTGTTGAATTGAGCTCCACAGAGGTAAATCATTTTCAAGATGGGGAAATTAATTTAAATATTTCCGAAACTGTTCGTGGCGCAGATGTTTTTGTTATTCAACCTACTAGTAATCCAGTTAATGATAATTTAATGGAGTTACTAATTCTAATAGATGCTCTAAAAAGGGCGTCAGCTGGTAGAATAAATGCAGTAATACCATATTATGGATATGCGAGACAAGACAGAAAAACGAAGGCTAGGGAGCCTATTACGGCAAAGCTAGTGGCAGACCTTATAACCGTAGCAGGTGCAGACCGAGTTGTGTGTATGGACCTTCACGCTGGGCAGATTCAAGGGTATTTCAACATCCCTGTGGACCATTTAGCGGCTG
>CAYUJY010000214.1:0-1547 GCA_964445145.1 uncultured Peptoniphilaceae bacterium
ATGATAAAAACCTAATTGCTAAAAAATTAGGAATTGGAATAGCAACATTGTATAGGAAAATGGACAAATATGAATTGAGTTAATTATCATAATGATAAACGAAATGTTTTCCTAAAATCATACAATGGCTTGCCTATGAGCAAAAACAATTAATTATCAAAACGATAAAATTATTATCGTTTTGATAATTTTTTTTGTTCTATTTCCAAAATAGTTGTTTTGAAGATTATGTTTATTATATTTAATTAGTCGTTTAAAGCTTGAAATTAACGTGTTTTTGAAAACATAAAAACAATTAAATCAAATTTTGGCACGGTATTTGCAATATAGATAAGCGTAAAGAAAAATGAAAGGATGATAAAGTGTCGAACAACTTTAAATTAGTACAATCACAAAAAAGAGAGCAAGCAAAATATGATATTGCATTTTTAAATCATGACGAGGCTCAGAAGATTATTAACTTCCACAGATCTTTTCCTATGTATGAGCCTACACCGCTAACAAATTTAAAAAACTTAGCTAAGGACGTGGGCGTTTCAGATATTTTTATAAAAGACGAGTCATACAGATTTGGGCTTAACGCATTCAAGGTTTTGGGTGGAAGCTATGCAGTTGGTCATTATATAGCAGATAAATTAGGTAAGGATATTTCAGAAGTATCCTTCGAAGAAATTACTTCAGAAGAAACGAGAAAGAAATTGGGAGAGCTTACATTTATCACTGCTACTGATGGAAACCACGGTAGAGGAATCGCTTGGACAGCACAACAACTAAAGCAAAACTGTGTCGTGTACATGCCACACGGAAGTGCTCAAGAAAGAGTTGATCGTATAGCAGCACACGGTGCAAGCGTAACAGTTCAAGATATGAATTATGATGCATGTGTAAGGCTAGCAAACCAACACGCTGAAGAAAACGGATGGATAATGGTACAAGATACAGCTTGGGAAGGGTACGAAGACCTACCAAGATGGATTATGCAAGGATATATGACCATGGCATTCGAAGCTTATGAAGAGCTTGTTGAAAAAAATATAAAGCCTACACATATATTCCTACAAGCTGGGGTAGGTTCACTAGCAGCGGCTGTAACAGGTTTTTTTGCTAACATGTATGGTGATGAAAAACCAATAATAACAATTGTAGAACCAGACGTAGCTGATTGTATCTATAAGAGTGTAGAGAAGATGGAAAGAGTTACAGTAGGCGGGGCAATGAGTACAATAATGGCTGGACTAGCATGTGGTGAACCGAACACATTTGGTCTACAAGTACTATTTGACTATGCTGAGAACTTCATCAACGTTCCGGATAAGTATGCAGCTCACGGAATGAGGGTTCTGGCAGCACCACTTCAAGGTGACCCACAAGTAATCTCAGGTGAGAGTGGAGCAGCACCATTTGGAGCAGTAATGAAGGTTCTTACAGCAGAGTCGCTTAAGGAATACAAAGAAGTTCTAAAAATCGATGAAAACAGTACGCTTCTATTTTTCAGCACTGAAGGAGATACGGACAGAAAGAATTTCTTGGATGTAGTATGGGATGGG
>CAYUJY010000215.1:0-1541 GCA_964445145.1 uncultured Peptoniphilaceae bacterium
TAAAGAGGAAAAGGCGAAGAAAGAAAAGAAAGGCGCTGGAAGCCAAGGCAAAGAAGAACCCGCAGAAGATGAAGAATAGTCAGGGCGGGGGTGATCGTATTGGCAACGGTGAACGAACAACTACTTGAAGACGCAATAGATTATGGAATTGGTAGAATAATAATAGATGGACTACATGAGTTAGACCTTATAGAATCAATTTGCAAAAAGAAAAATGCCCATATTAATGTCTTGTATAGAATAACTCCTGGAGTAGTGTCCGATTCGCACGATTATATAGTAACTGGTAAGAAAGACTCTAAGTTTGGGATTCCTTTGGATAAGGATGTTATTTATCCCGAAATAGAAAGAGCACTCAATTCAGAATATGTAAATTTTCTTGGTTTTCACTTTCATGTTGGGTCACAGCTATTTGACAATAATTCTCACCTACAAGCTGTGGAAATTATGCTTGATTATGTAAATGGAGTTCGCAAAAAATTAGGATTTTTATGTACTGAATTAAATTTAGGAGGCGGCTTTGGCGCCATATATACAAGGGAAGAGAGAAAATCCTTTGGATACTTTTTAGAACCCATGATGGAAAAAATACAAAAATTTTATAGTAATCTAGGCGCAAATATGCCTTCAGTCGTAATAGAACCAGGTAGAAGTATAGTTGCAGAAGCTGGTATTACACTTTATACCGTAGGTAGCATTAAGGATATAAAAGGAGTTAGAAAGTACGTTTCCATCGATGGGGGTATGACTGATAATATTAGACCTGCACTGTACCAAGCCGTTTATGAAGGTGTGGTTGCAAACAAAGCAAATGAACCTAAAAATGAAGTTGTTACAATAAGCGGTAAATGCTGTGAATCAGGTGACATCCTCATTAGAGATGGTAAAATCACAGAAAACGTAGAAACTGGAGATATATTTGCAATATTTTCAACAGGAGCATATGGTTTTTCCATGGCGTCTAATTACAATAATATACCTATTCCAGCAGTAGTTCTAGTTAAAGATGGTCGAAGCGAGTTGATTGTAAAGAGACAAAGTTATGATGACATTATTAAAAATAATATAATTCCTGATTCGTTGAGATAATCACGCATTGAAATTATTTTATATATAAATATATTTTGGGAGGAATTATGACGAATTCAGAAAAAAATTCAGTTTTATCTAGCTACAAGCTACCTTTGATACTGTTAGCAGGTATTGCAATTGGTAGTATGATTGGAGCTTTTGCGCCCGATTTTGCTAGAAAGTTAGCGCCTTTTGGAGATATTTTCATCAACTTAATGTTTACTGCTGTTGTGCCATTGGTATTTTTGTCCGTATCAAGTGCAGTATCGAGTATGGTTGACTTAAAAAGATTGGGGAAGATTTTAAGTAGGTTAATTTTAGTATTTGTTACCACTGGAGTTATTGCATCCATTATTATTTTATTTGTGGTGAAAATTTTTCCACCTGCAGAAGGTGTCAAAATAGTTATGGAAGCAGGAGAATTAGAACAAATTAGCCTTGGTCAAGCTGCTGTTGAAGCTGTGACAGTT
>CAYUJY010000216.1:0-1532 GCA_964445145.1 uncultured Peptoniphilaceae bacterium
GTACAGAGATAGCAAAAGAATTGAACTTGAATAAATTATATGCAATAAATGAAAATGTGCTAAGGGGAGATATTGAGGATACAATAAAAATATCGGAAGCACTTTTTGATAAGCGATTGATAAAAATAGCTGATGATATTAGTTCAGACAGTGATATAAAGCTGATATTAATATCTGGTCCCACTTCTTCAGGAAAAACCACTTTTACAGATAGGCTTAGAATTCAGCTGGAAGCAAATGGAATTTCTCCCATATCCATATCCATGGATGACTATTTCGTAGATAGGGAAAAGAGCCCAATTGGCGAAGATGGAGAATACGATTTCGAAACTCCATATGCTTTAGATTTGGATATGTTTAATGAAGACATGAACAAGTTGTTTAACATGGAGAGAATTTACAGAAGAAAATTTGATTTTATTTCAGGGTCAGGGGCTTACACAAAGGAAGAAATAATACCTGGGAAAAATTCTCCTATTATGATTGAGGGAATACATGCATTAAATCCAATAATATCCCATCTTATTCCTGATAAGAACAAATACAAGATTTATATTTCTGCCATGAACCAGCTAAACATCGATGCCCATAATCGAATTTCCACCACGGACACTCGTTTTATTAGAAGGGCAGTCAGAGACCAAAGGACTAGAGGTTATGAAATTGAACATACGTTTAAGCTGTGGGAAAATGTTAATAAATCTGAACTACTATATTTATTTCCATATCAAGAAAATGCCGACGTAATTTTAGACACTTCATTGCCATATGAGATGGGGATTTTAAAGAAATATATAATGCCGATGCTGAAATCAATAGGCAGGCATTCTAAATATTATAATGAAGCAGAAAAGCTAATAAATTTATTGAAATGTTTTGTGACAATAGATGATGATAGCATGGTAAATAGTGAGTCGCTACTGCGAGAATTTATAGGAAGGTGATAAAATGAAATATTGTGTTGCTATAGATTTAGGGGGAACGGGAATTAAAGGCGCATTGGTAAGTGAAGAAGGGGAAATACTAAAGACTAGGACCATTCCCACTGCCAAGGAAAAAAATGAGGTTCTTCGAGTAATCGGAGAAGTTGTGGAAGAACTAAAAACGGGCTATGAAGTTGAAGGTATAGGTCTAGGTTCTCCTGGAACTATAGATTCTGAAAATGGCAAGGTACTTGGGGTTGGAGGAAATATAAACGATTGGGCCTATACAGACATAAAGGGCTACCTAGATGGAATATTTCCAGGTACGTTAATAAAGGTCGACAATGATGCCAACTGCGCAGGACAATGTGAGGTTTGGATGGGTGCAGCGAGGGGTTTCAAATCTGCACTTATATTAACCTTGGGGACTGGCCTTGGTGGTGCTGTATTCGTCCATGGGAAAATGCTTCACGGTGAACGCTTTAAGGCTACGGAACTGGGACATTTGATTTTATATCCTAGGGGTAGAGAATGCATGTGTGGTCAAAGAGGTTGTTCAGAAAAATATGTTTGTGGTACAGGCATAGAGCTTAACTACGAAGAATTGAC
>CAYUJY010000217.1:0-1501 GCA_964445145.1 uncultured Peptoniphilaceae bacterium
CTGAGGGGTTAAAGACAATTCGTATGCTACTCTACATAAACACATTTCGCAAATAACATCATTTCATCTTTAAACTCTCCTTCAGCGCAACGGTGGATTAACGGAGAATCCACCCTACATTGTGATACCGACTTGGATTACGAATAAATCACCCTACGATAATACAATAAAAAAAGGGTGGACTTTTATAATCCACCCTTAATACTTTCTCACGTATTAAATACTGTAAATGCTGTATTGAACAACTCCTCGTACATCATCTGCACTCTTCGCATTAAACTAAGTTCAAATATTTCTTCTTTTATTATCAAATCTGTTCTTAGCTTTTCTACGCCATTTACGTAATAAATTGCAACTCCTACCTTTGAGCCTGCTACCCTTGGAGGTGTAATTTCACCTATTTCCTCTGTCATGCTTATGGTATCTGTGGTTTTGCTTAGAAAAGAAATCTTATTTTTCGTATAAACATCCACCTCGCCAGGGAAGAATTTATCGCTCTCTACGCGTTTTATAGGCTTGTCCATAGACCCCAACACCCTATAGTTATAATCGCTAAATCCAAGCTCCATCAATTTTTTTACTGCTACATATCTAGCTGCATCTGATGGTGATCCCATGGTTATCCCAATTAGTCTCATGTCCTCGGTGTTAGTACCATCACCTCTGATTATCCCCGTAGCTACCATACATCTACCTGCGAGCCCAGTATATCCAGTTTTTAGTCCATCTACCTGGGGAACTATACCAAGTAGTGGGTTCGTATTGATGCCCTTAAATTCCCTGTGGTCTTCTTTTATTTCTGCAATTTGGCAGGTTTCAAGTATCTCAGGATATTTTTTAAGGAATTCCCTACTCAGTGTAAAAAGTCCTCTGGTAGTCATCATGTTTTGTTTGTTTATATTGTAATTCGGTAGTCCGCTGGAGTTTATCATCTCATATCTTTTAATTCCCAGCTCATCTAGCTTCGACTTCATCATATTGACGAAATTTGATTCCGTGCCTGCAATATGCTTTGCCAATGCGTTAACTGCATCGTTTCCCGATAGGACCATCGCCGCATTGATTAGCTGTTTTACAGTGTATTCCTCGCCTTCCTTCAGTCCGTAGGTGGAGCCACCTATGGCTGCGGTTTGCTTGTCGATTTTTACGATGTCTGATTCGCTGATCTTGCCCTTGGAGATTTGGTCCATGGCTACAAACACGGTCAATATCTTCGTCGTGGATGCAATTGCAACCATTTCATCGATATTGTCCTCTATTAGAATTTCTCCCGTCACAAAGTCACCCAATAAATATGTAGTAGTCAAGTCTGCTGTACTCTTGTTTTCGACTTTTTTTACTTGTCTCTCCCACTCTGCTTTTCTTTCAAGCTCTGCTAGGCGTTCCTTTTCTTCGTCGCTTATGGGTTCGATTATGCCAGGTTCGTTGGGCGTTGTGGGGTTTTGTGCAGCTAGTGTCCCCATTGGTTGCACCAATAGCACCAGCGCCAATAATATTATTA